>SSTG01000078.1 GCA_004801635.1 Muribaculum caecicola
GCATTATACCCCGGCCAACTTTCAAAGGAAAAACCAGCGCAGACACCCCCACGATTACTAATATGTTGAATATATTGGAACCCACCACATTTCCAACGGCAAGCTCCGCATTGCCCTGCAGCGAAGAAAGCACGCTTATTGCCAGTTCAGGAGCCGACGTGCCGAATGCAACTATGGTAAGCCCTATCACCAGTTCGCTTACGCCCCAGCGCTTGGCCACCGACGATGCCCCGTCAGTAAGAAAATTCGCTCCCAGCAGAATAAGCACTAGTCCGCCGACAAGCATTACTATATGAAGTATCATTGTTTGTTCTATACGTTATAAAGGTATCGTTTTATTGAACGTTTCGGAGTTTTTTCAAACTCCTGCGCAATAAGCTGTATACGGTCAACCCTTTCATAAGGTGCCAACAGCTTGTTCAGTTCAGAAAGCACGTTGTCCATTTCCCGGGGAAGCTGTCCGTGGGTTATGCCAAACCGGTCCATCGCCTCGTAATCGGGATAAACCAAAGCCACAAGCCTGTTGTTTCGTTCCACGACAAGGCTTTCGCTGACAAGCGGCATATTGTTTAATTTTGCTTCTATTTCCTCGGGATATATGTTTTGCCCGTTCGAGGTGAGAATCATTGTTTTATACCGGCCCTTTATAAATATAGTGCCGTCAGACGTACGCGTGCCCATATCGCCGGTATGCAGCCATCCGTCCTCGTCAATAGTCTGGGCCGTCACCTCGGGGTTATTATAATAGCCCTTCATTACGTTTGTGCCCCTCACGCATATCTCGCCGGGAATATTTTCCGGATCGGGACTAAGAATCTTGCTTTCCATAAAACCCTCGAGCGTGCGTCCGGACGACCCTGGCACAAACTGCCGCCACGGCGTATGGCTGATAAGCGGCCCACATTCGGTCATACCGTATCCTACCGTGAATGGAAAGCGTATTTTATGCAAAAACTCCTCTACTTCGTGGTTAAGCGGCGCACCACCCACAATCACTTCCTCAAATTCACCGCCAAAAGCAGCAACAAGCTTGCGGCGAATCATAACATACAAGGCCTTGTCAAGCCCCGGCACGGCAAGAACCCAGCGCATAGGCTTGCGCACTATCATAGGAAGTATCTGCTTCTTATAAATTTTTTCCAGCACCAACGGCACACAGATAACCAGGTTCGGCCTTACATTGGCCAAGGCTTTCAACAACAACTGCGGCGACGGCAAACGGCCGAAAACGGTTATATGCGTGCCAACGGCCAGGGGTACAAGCATGTCGAACGCACAGCCGTAGGCATGAGCCAGAGGCAGAAACGACAATGCGCGCGAACCCTGGTAATGAAGCCTGGAATTTATTCCATATGTAATATTGCCCCACAAGTTACGATAAGTGAGCATTACTCCTTTCGAAAAGCCCGTAGTGCCCGATGTGTAGTTAAGCACGGCCATATCGTCGGGGTTCATTGACGGATAATCCACATCAGCAGGATTAAAACCCTTTGAATAGCGTTTCCTAAACGAACGCTTCAGGTTTTTCAGCACACGCTCTATACGGCCCTCGTTTAGCGGATGCTCGCCAAGCAGCTTGCCGTCGGCAAGTGATACCACGCCCTTTACCGAAGGCATCTTCTCAAACTCCAGGTTTTCCCATATACTGTTGTCTATATAAAGGAGCACCGAACCGGAGTGGTTTATTATATGCTGGGCATCGGTAGGAGTGAAATCCTGCAAAATAGGCACAATGGTAGCGCCATAAGTAATCGTTGACATAAACACCGTAATCCAGCGCGGCGTATTACGGCCCATCAGTGCAACCTTGTCGCCCGGTTTTATGCCGGTTTGCTCAAAGAAAAGGTGCAGACGGGCTATATCTGCGGCAAATTCCGCATATGTAACTGCTGCGCCACTAATGTAGTCTGTAATTGCCGGCAAACTCCAGTTGTCGCGAAAACTCTGTGCATAAATCTCGTTTACTGATTCAATCTCTATCATGTCAAAAATATATTCATAGAAACAGGCATGCCGTTATATAACAACTGCAACGGCAAAACGGCCCTCTTTCTATTGCTGATTTTGCAAAAATAGCACAAATCTTTGCAATACAGACGATGCAGCCGTAAAAAACATGTAACTTTGCAACCATAAAATTATCTTTACTGTGACAGATCCTGAAACATTTCCGGGGCACAAAGCCCTTTTCCATACATTCGGCTGCAAATTGAATTTTGCAGAAACCTCGACTGTGGCACGCTTGCTGGCCGAAAAAGGCATCAGGCGCGTACAGCAAGGCGAATCGCCCGACATTATAGTGGTCAACACATGCTCCGTAACGGAAATGGCCGACAAAAAATGCCGTCAGGCAATACGCGGATTTGCCAAACGCTATCCGGAAGCCGCAATTGTAGTTACCGGATGTTACGCACAGCTTAAAAGCAGCCAGATAGCCGAAATTCCCGGAGTGGCAATCGTGGCCGGTGCCGACCAAAAACTTAAGCTGGCCGAGTACATAGATTCATGGCTGGCCGACAGCACACGTGCACAGCAACTGCTTATAACCCCTACACGCGACATTTGCTCGTTCCTGCCATCGTGTTCGGGCGAGGACCGCACACGTTATTTTCTAAAAGTACAGGACGGCTGCGATTACTGGTGCTCGTACTGCACCATACCAATGGCTCGCGGACGCTCACGTTCGGGAACCATACCAGAGCTTGTGGAACAGGCCAAAAAAGTGGCTAGGGACGGGGGGCGTGAAATTGTACTCACGGGTGTCAATGTTGGCGACTTCGGCAAAGGCCGCAACGACACGTTTTTTGACCTTATACAAGCCCTTGACCAGGTTGATGGCATTGAGCGATACCGCATTTCGTCGATTGAACCAAACCTTCTTACTGAAGAAATAATAGACTGGGTAGCCTCGTCGCGACGCTTCATGCCACATTTTCACATTCCGCTGCAGGCCGGCAGCGACCACGTGCTTAAACTTATGCGCCGTCGCTACGATACGGCCCTGTTCCGCAGCCGCGTGGAGCACATACGCCGCATAATGCCGCATGCCTTTATTGGCGTAGACCTTATAGTGGGAGCCCGTGGCGAGACCCCCGACCTGTTCAAGGCCAGCCACGACTTTGTTGAAAGCCTCCCCATATCACGCCTGCACGTATTCCCCTACTCCGAACGTCCGGGCACACGTGCACTTGAAATAGACAGCCCTGTAAGCCAGGCTGAAAAGCACCGCCGCACACAAATAATGCTACGGTTGTCCGAGCAGAAGCTGGCCGATTTCACCTCGCAGTTTATAGGCACCGTAAGGCCTGTATTGCCAGAGCACCTGCGCCCCGGACACCAGATGTCGGGTTTCACCGACAACTATCTGCGGTTGATGCTGCCGCCGCGCCCCGACCTGGCCAACCGTATTGTCCATGCACGGCTCGACTCGGTTGCCGACCCGGTTGAACAAACAATAAACGCAACAATCATCGAGCAATGAAAGTGAAAAAAGCCTCGCTCATGTACCTGCCGCTGCAACTATTACTTGCCTCAGTGGCACGTTTGCCGTTCGGCGCGCTTTATCGCCTGGCAGACTTAATATACGTGCTGGTATACTATATAGCACGTTACAGGCGCAAAACCGTATTGAAAAACCTAAAAGAATCATTTCCGGAAAAAAACGAGGCTGAAATAACGAATATATGCCGCGAATTTTACAGGAACTTTGCCGACTATATTGTGGAAACAATCAAACTCGGCCACGTTACCAACCGGCAGATAATGAAACGCATGGAAATTGTGGGCATAGAAACAGTTGACCGCCTGTTTTCCGAAGGCAGGTCAATAATCATGATGTTCTCACATTGCTTCAACTGGGAATGGGCAACATCGATAACCCTATGGAGCCGCTTCAAACCTTCAGAAAAAACCGTATATGCACAAGTGTACCGGCACCTTGACAATGACTGGTTTAATAATTATTTTCTGAAGCTGCGATCTCGTTTCGGCTCCGTATCGTTCGACAAGCGCATGGTGTTACGCAACCTGGTACAGTTAAGACGGCAGGGTATAAAAAGCATTACCGGCTTCATGAGCGACCAGAAACCAAGCCACGGCGATACGGCAATGCACGTTGTAAACTTTCTCAACCATCCCACGGCAATGATTACAGGAACAGAAATCCTGGCCCGGAAACTGGACATGGCCGTATTGTACTGGGACGTTGAAAAACCGGCGCGAGGACATTACAGGCTAACCGTACGCCTTCTGGCCGAACATCCCGGCAAACTGCCTGAATTCTCAATAACCGACCAATATGCCTCATTGCTGGAAAACACCATCAGGCGCACACCGTCAATATGGCTGTGGACGCACAAGCGGTGGAAAAATCCGGTAAAAGCAGCCACATTGTCACAAACAGCCCACACACAACAGCAATGAACCATTCTTCGCAAAAACCAGTAGCTGTAGTCATATTGAACTGGAACGGGGCAAAGATGCTTGAACACTACCTGCCATCGGTAGTTTCGGGCACATCATCCGGCCTGGCCGACATAATTGTGGCCGACAACGGTTCTGACGACAATTCAATAGTGCTGCTTAAACAAAAGTTTCCACAAGTAGGAATAATAGGCCTTGACAGAAACTATGGCTTTGCACAAGGCTACAATCTGGCAATTAAACAACTTGGACACAAATATATAGTACTGCTTAACTCCGATGTTGCCACCCCCTGCAACTGGCTTGAACCTTTGTTCGGTTACATGGAGGATAATCCCGGCACCGGGGCATGCCAGCCAAAAATACTGTCAGATGCCGAACATGACAGCTTTGAATATGCCGGTGCCGCAGGTGGCTACATTGATGCCAACGGATTCCCATATTGCCGCGGACGGCTGTTCGACACCGTTGAAACCGATAGCGGCCAATACGATACCGTGGTAAAAGCCGACTGGGTTTCAGGAGCATGTTTTTTTGTCAGACGGCAGGTTTACATTGATTCCGGAGGGCTTGACGCATCGTTCTTCGCCCATATGGAGGAAATTGACCTGTGCTGGCGCATACGCCGTATGGGCTACGAACTTGCGGCAATTCCGCAGTCGCACGTATACCATCTTGGCGGGGGCACCCTTCCCATGGGCAATCCGCGTAAAACCTATCTTAACTTCCGCAACAACCTGCTGCTGCTCAACAAGAACCTACCTAAAAAAGTGCGCCGGCGCAAACTTTTCATACGCCGTCTATACGACACCCTGGCCGGGGCTGTATTCCTGGTTAAGGGCAACATGGCCGACGCACAGGCCGTACTGCGCGCCCACATCGACTTTCGCAAATGGCGCAAAAAAACGAGTCCCGGCCCTGACGCGCCGGAACTCGACCTTACAAGGGACAAGCCCAATATCATTATACAGTATTACCTTAAAAAACGCCGTTTCTTTTCCGAAATTTAAGAAAGGCTGGTGCCTTCAATCATTCGTTGGAAAGCATCTGTCATAGACTGTGCCGCGCGCCGGCCGTCGCCCATGGCCAGTATAACGGTGGCAGGGCCGCGCACTATATCGCCCCCGGCATATATGGCCGGAGCCGACGACTTCATCGATTCCTCGTCAACCAGTATGCGCCCGTGACGGCTCATATCCAGTTCGTCAGGCAAAGTCAGAGGCGGGTTCGGCAAATAGCCAATAGCCACAATAACCAAATCTACAGGCACTTCCTCAAGCAATCCTTCTACAGGTTGCGGCTTCCGCCTTCCAGAGCAGTCAGGTTCGCCAAGTTCCATTACCTGCAGGCGCATGGCACACAGGTTGCCATGGCTGTCGGCCACATATTCAACCGGATTCCTAAGACAAAGGAAATCCGTTCCCTCCTCACGGGCATGGCGTATCTCGTCGGCACGCGCAGGCATTTCGTCCTCGCCACGCCGGTAAACTATCATAACCCTTTCGGCACCTCCGCGCACAGCGGCACGCACGGCATCCATAGCCGTATTTCCACCGCCTATCACGGCCACCGACTTGCCTTTAAGATTCTCAATATCGACATGTATTGCCGGACAATAGCTCTGTGTGACGCATGCCAGGTAATCCTGTGCCGACAACACTTGCGGCAAATCCTCGCCCGGTATATTCATCAGGCGCGGTTTTCCGGCACCGGTGGCAACATATATTCCTTTATATCCCTGCTCAAGCAGCTGGGCATAAGTAACGTCTGTACCTACATGGCAGTTGGCAACCATCTCCACACCAAGTTCCTTTAACCGCTCTATTTCGTAAGTCACAACATATTTTGGCAGGCAGAAACGCGGAATACCGCTTTTAAGCACGCCGCCAAACCAGTTCATAGCCTCGAAAACCGTGACTTTGAATCCACGCCGTGCCATATCGCCTGCAAATGCAAGCCCCGACGGGCCTGAACCTACAACGGCAATCTTGAGCGACAACGGACTTATAGGCAGCTTCTCGGCCTGGGCCTCGGGGTGGTTCAGACGCTCGTTGTCGGCAACGAAACGCTCCAGATTTCCAATAGCTATAGGAGGCTTGTGCATTTTGGTGTATGTGCAGTTGCCCTCGCACTGTTTCTCCTGAGGGCATACGCGGCCACAAACAGCCGGAAGCACAGTTGTGCGGCGAAGCACCTGCAAGGCCGACGCAAACTCGCGCCGTTCTATATTTTTAATAAATCCGGGAATGTCGTTATGTACGGGGCATCCTTTCACACACCCCGGGTCGGGACAGTCAAGACAGCGGCGGGCCTCCAGCACTGCCTGTTCCACCGACAGCCCCTGACGCACCTCGTCGTCAACAGTAACACGGTAAGGCATTGGCAATTCAGGCATTTTCACACGCGGAATAACCGTACGCTGTTTGGCGCTATACATGGCACGCAGCTCCTCGCGCCATTGTTCGTTTCTATCACTTCTTTCCATTGTCATACAAATGGGTTTCCCACTGACGGCATGTCAGTAATTATTTGAATTTTGGCTTATTTGCAGCAAAAGTAGTGTAAAATAATCACACTTGCAACCTATATACAAAAACCGGGGTGCATTTAACTGCATCCCGGCTTCAGAATTTATACCGTTAATTATTCACAGTTAGGAACGGGTCCGTACTGGTTGGGGTTAACGTCGCTTTGTTTGCATGCCCAAACAATGTATATAATCCAGCCGACAATAGGAACCAGTGCAATCAGAATCCACCAGCCCGAACGGTTTATGTCGTGCATACGGCGAACTGACAAACCGAGCGAAGGAATAAACAAAGCAAGGCTTACAAGTCCGCGAAGAATGGAGCCAAATGTACCGTCGCCGAATATCGCCATCAGAATTGCCGAGCATAAAAAGGTGAAAAGGCTGAACCACCAGTATTCAGAACGCGATGCACGACCCTCGAAATTAAAGTAGTTAACTGTAAGCGCGCGCTTTACAGCGTCTACAAATGAAACTTGTTTCTGTTCCATAATAAAATATTTAAATAAATTTTAGGTTATATTTGCAAATATAATAAAAATATTCGACGAAACATAATAGCGAATGTAGGGCACAGCCCGATTCGTGGTCGCAAAGCGAATTATGTAGGTCAGATATAATGAATTATCTCTGCTAAATTTATTTGCTTTCCTGCCGGGCAATACCGTCTTTCTGGCAACGCTCCGTCATGCGCTTGATACGCGCCACTGTTTCGGGATGCGACGAGAACATACGGTCGATATATGTGGGCTTGGCACCGGCCTCATCTTCCATTTTCTGGAATTTCTCGAATGCCTGCACCATTCCCCAAGGGTTCTTGCCGTTTTCCTTAAGGAACTCATAACCATAGTCGTCGGCTTCCTTTTCCTGCTTTTGAGAGAATTTTGAGTTGACAAGGCCCTGGCTAAGCTGTCCCAGTTGTGAATCCGACAATTTTGCCGCCACGCCTCCGGCTGCAGAAACACCGTCCTTCAACGCGCCCGTGAGCAATTCTGTGCGGAAAGCCTTTTTCGAATGACGCTTTGCCACATGGCCTATCTCATGGCCGATAATGCCTAGAAGTTCGTCGTCGCTCATTATGTCCATCAGCGACGAGAAAACGCGCACACTGCCATCGGGACATGCAAACGCATTTACATCTATAACACGGTAAACTTTAAAATTAAGCGGAATTCCGTCTGCTTCCGTCAGGCCGTCGGTAAGTTTCTTCAAACGTATGGTATACGGGTCGTCGTCGGGCGTAACCGGATTGTTGGCATCCATCCAGTCAACCGATTCTTTTACATAGGCAGCCATCTGTTCATCGGTCAGAGTGGCGGCTTTGGCAGCCTTTACGCCTGCACCGATAGCCTTACCCACATTGAACTGCGCCATAGCCGGCATGGCAACGGCAATTGTAGCAGCCGCAACAAAAGCCTTTATCACACTACTTTTCATTGGTGGTTAGTATTTTATTGGTTAGTATTGAAGTTTTTTATTTTTTTGCAAATTTAACTACATTAAAAAATATATACAACAAAAAATATATCAGGCCGACATATCGGCACACTGCCCTTAGTATTATGAAAAAACTGACTAATTTTGTAAAAAATACAAGTGCAATGATAATTTTTACACGAATATTGGTTGCTACGGCCATATTGGTTCTTTACGGATGGTCAGTTGCAATATACGGAAACACAATAGCAAACGGCTACATAATCCTTTCGTCGGCAGCCATAGCGGCAGCAGCCCTTTGGTTTCCGGCTCGCAAAATATGGCCAAGGGTGCTGTCCACACCCAAGCCTGCCGTATGCTTTATTGCCCACATGGTTGCCGCCACCTCGATCACGCTGTTCGCCATTCTAGGTTCTAACTATTATTGTGCCGACCCGGATACGGCACATTCCGTAAACGCCGTTGTGGAAAGCCGCTACAGTAAAGAACGCCAACGCACGCGCCGCATACACCGGCGCGTATACTACACCGGACAAACCTACCGCGTATACTACATGCTATTACGGTTTGACAACGGACGCACAAAGGGAAGGCAGATAAGCCTTAGACGTTATAACTCCATACGCAAAGGCCAAGTTATAAAGATGCCGGTTAGCCGCGGATTACTAGGCATGCCGGTAATATCCACAAAATGACTCCTGTTTTTACAGTTCGTCAAATAATGCTATTTTTGCATATCAGAAATTTCAACCGCCATGAAACATATAAAATTCACATTATCATTCCTGCTCGCCATAGTTATAAGCACTACGGCAGTTACGGCACAACAAAACAAAACCATAGGCATACAGCTTTATTCCGTAATGCCGGCCATGAATTCCGATGCGGAAGGATCGTTAAAACGGCTTGCCGGCATAGGTTATAATGCCTGCGAACTCGTGCAGTGGGGAGGCGACTCAAACGTGTTCGGAATGAAGCCCTCCGAGTTCAAAAACGCCTGCAGCCGAAACGGAATAGAAATCATATCTACACACTCGGGTATACAGGAAGACTCCGACACTCCGGAATCCGTAGAAAAACGCTGGCGCTCATTGTTTCAAATACAAAAATCGCTAGGCGGCAAATACTTTATCGTACCCAGCTACAACTACGAAAACACAACCGAAGGCGTAAAAGCAATGGCCGCCTATTTCAACCGCATCGGAAAAATTGCAAACGAGTACGGACTTAAGTTTGGCTATCATAACCATTCTCACGAATTTAAGCCACTGAACGACAACCCGTCGCAAACAATGTACGACCTTTTTACCCAACTAACGGATTCAGGCAGCGTATGCCTTGAACTAGACGTATACTGGGCTCAAAAAGCCGACAGAAACCCGGTAGAATTATTGAAAACATACCCCGGCCGAATAAAAATACTTCACATCAAGGACGACTTTACCATAGGGCAGTCGGGGAAGATGGACTTTGAATCGATATTCAGACAGTTCTACGCCAACGGCCACACGGACTATGTTGTAGAAATAGAAACACCGGCATCACTGCGCCAGAAAACAGGACACGACGGCAAGCCGCTCACCGAGACAGAAATTATGGACGAGGTTTTCAAATCGGCAGACTTGTCGTGGAAATACCTCAACAATGCCACATTCACACTCTGACCACATGGCTCATAGCAAAAAGGTAAAAGTACTTGTTGTAAACAAGTTTTACTACCGGCGTGGCGGCGACTGTACATACACCCTGAACCTTGAACAGCTGCTTAGGGACAACGGTCACGAAGTGGCCGTGTTCGCCATGCAATATCCTGAAAACATTTCATCGGCATATTCGGGCTATTTTGCCACAGAAGTTAATTTTGGAAACGGCTTTATAGGCAAATTAAAAGCCTTAGGACGCACAATGGGGCTAGGCGGCATAAAACGTCAGTTTGCCAGATTACTGTCCGATTTCAATCCCGACGTGGTTCACCTGAACAATATACACTCTTATCTGTCGCCGGTACTGGCCGCCATGGCGCATTCCCGTGGAATAAAAGTTGTATGGACACTGCACGACTACAAGCTTGCATGCCCTTCCTATAGCTGCCTGTGCCAAGGCCGCACGTGCGAAAAATGCTTTACCGGCATGAAAACCGGAGTTGTGCAACATCGATGTATGAAAGGCTCGCTTATTGCAAGCATCACTGCCTGGGCCGAGGCAATACGCTGGAACCGCAACACACTGCAACGGAATACCGACACGTTTATATGTCCCAGCCAGTTTATGGCTGAAGCTATGGCCCGTGCCGGATTCAGCCGCGACAAACTGGTAACACTCAACAATTTCATGCCGGGACATAACGCCACTCAACAAACAGACGTGGCCGGCAACGGGGACTACTGCTGCTATGTAGGAAGGCTTTCACCAGAAAAAGGGGTGGAAACCTTGTTAAAAGCAGCCGGGGAAGCCGGAATAGAACTACGCGTGGCCGGAGGCGGCCCCATGCTTGACGAACTTGCATCGCGCTATGGTGGCAGCAACCGGATAACATTTCTTGGAATGCAGGGCCGCGACAATGTTGAACAACTGCTTCGCGGAGCCGCGGTGTCGGTAGTGCCGTCGGAATGGTATGAAAACAATCCGCTGTCGGTTATCGAGTCGC
>SSTG01000079.1 GCA_004801635.1 Muribaculum caecicola
CGTACGAAGGCACCACCTTAACGTACATAGGCTCTCCTGTTTCCGGATTCAACTCGGCTTCCTTTGCTTTTATCCACTTGTTATTGGACACAATCCATTCGCGGTATTGTTCCAGATCGTCGTCGTCATCGCCACAGGCAGAAAAAGTTCCTGCAAACACAAGCCCAAGCAGCGACAACATCAGTAATAATGGTAATTTACGCATTTGGATGTTGATTAAAATTCTACTTTTGGAGCTTCGCGCGCACCTTCTTCAGCCTTGAACTGTGGTTTAGGCGTAAAACCGAACCATCCGGCATATATAAGCGTAGGGAACTTCTTTATCGATGTATTATATTCACGAACCGACTCCGTGTAGCGTCCGCGAGCTGTGGCAATACGGTTTTCCGTACCTTCCAGCTGCACCTGCAAATCGCGAAAGTTTTCGTTAGCCTTCAAATCGGGATAAGCCTCGGTTACAGCCAAAAGCGACTTCAATGCACCAGAAAGTTCGTTTTGCGCGGCCTGGAAACGAGCCAGGTTTTCTTCATTAAGATCCTCTGGATTAATAGTTATCTGTGTAGCTTTCGAACGGGCCTCGGTAACTTTGGTCAGAGTTCCTTCCTCATGCGAGGCATAGCCTTTCACTGTTGACACAAGGTTTGGAATCAGGTCGGCACGACGCTGGTATTGGTTTTCAACCTCTGCCCACTGCTGGTCAACCCCCTGCTGTTTTTCAACAAGCGAGTTATAGTTGCACGACGAAAGCCCTGCAACGCAAAATACGGCCACCGCCAATGTTTTTATTTTTTTCAAAATCATATCTTTCTTTTTTTAATATTATTAGCCCAGTTTTCTAAGCAGAGCGTTCAGGCTCACATTTCCGTGTATCAGGCCGCGCAGTTCGTCAACAGAAACACGTTTCTGCTCCATCGAGTCACGCTCGCGCAGGGTCACGGTGTTGTCCTCCAGAGTCTGATGGTCAACAGTAACGCAATACGGGGTTCCAATGGCATCCTGACGACGGTAACGTTTGCCAATCGAATCTTTCTCCTCGTAATGTGTTGGGAAGTCGAACTTGAGGTCGTTTACTATTTCGCGCGCTTTCTCAGGCAGGCCGTCCTTACGCACAAGCGGCATAACGGCACACTTCACAGGCGCAAGAGCCGGCGGAAGGTGCAGCACCGCGCGTGTCTCGCCGCCTTCCAAAGGCTGTTCTTCAAAACACGAACACAGCACGCTGAGGAACATCCGGTCTACCCCGATAGATGTTTCTATAACATAAGGCGTATAGCTTTCGTTCAGTTCCGGGTCGAAATACTGAATCTTTTTCCCTGAGAACTTTTCATGTTGCGACAAGTCGAAGTTTGTACGCGAGTGTATACCTTCCACTTCCTTAAACCCGAACGGCATTTCAAACTCGATATCTGTAGCCGCATTTGCGTAATGCGCCAGCTTCTCGTGGTCGTGGTAACGGTACTTCCGGTCGCCCAATCCCAGAGCCTTGTGCCAGCGCAAACGGGTTTCTTTCCAGGTATTGAACCATTTCAGTTCTTCACCCGGGCGCACAAAGAACTGCATTTCCATCTGCTCGAATTCACGCATACGGAAAATGAACTGACGGGCCACAATTTCGTTGCGGAAAGCCTTTCCAATCTGGGCAATACCGAAGGGGATACGCATACGGCCCGTTTTCTGCACGTTGAGATAGTTTACAAATATACCCTGTGCGGTTTCCGGACGCAGGTACACTGTCATAGCGCCATCAGCCGTCGAACCCATCTCCGTACGGAACATAAGGTTGAACTGGCGCACTTCCGTCCAGTTTTTAGTGCCCGATATAGGGTCTACAATTTCCTGGTCTATGATAATCTGACGCAATTCTTCCAGGTTATTTGCCTCCATGGCATTGGCAAAACGCTCGTGCAGCGCATCGCGTCGAGCGGCAATGTCGGCAACCCTCGGGTTTGTCTGGCGGAAAAGAGCCTCGTCAAAACTGTCGCCAAAACGTTTGCGAGCCTTTGCCACTTCCTTTTCTATCTTGTCGTCGAATTTGGCAATCTCGTCCTCAATAAGCACATCGGCACGATAGCGCTTTTTCGAATCACGGTTGTCAATCAGAGGGTCGTTAAAGGCATCCACATGTCCCGATGCCTTCCATATTGTAGGATGCATAAAAATTGCAGAGTCTATGCCCACAATATTTTCATGCAAAAGAGTCATTGCCTCCCACCAGTAGCGCTTTATATTGTTTTTCAACTCCACCCCGTTCTGACCGTAGTCATAAACAGCTGAAAGTCCGTCGTATATATCGCTCGAAGGGAACACAAAGCCGTATTCCTTAGCATGCGACACGATCTTTTTAAATTGGTCTTCGTTCTGTGCCATTTTATCGTCAAATGATAAATTGAATAGTATATTTTAATTCAAGCAACAAAGATAAGCAATCAATAGCTCTTTAGCAAAATTTGTAGCCAAAACGCTCTTAAATATCTATAAAACAGCACCACCCAGCTATAAGAGCAAGGGATACAATTTAACGTAAGTTTGATATAATACCCGTTAAAACAGGTGCGATATATATGGCAAATAGAGACTACGCATACTTGCTTGTTTACGCTTCATCATCCGCATCCGCTTTCGCCGTTACATACATCTGGTTACGGCTTGTAGGATTGTCCGGCTCCGTCATTTCCAACACGCCTGCACCAATCATCGGGTTAATATAGACATCCATAAGGTTCTCCCTGTTCTTTAGCCCCAAATGTTGCAGAATATCCGATAAGGATTTGGGAGCCATGCAAAATTTCAAGATTTGCTCTTTCCTCAAATCCTGCTTGCCGGGTTTTCTTGTCGGGTTTTCTTGTCGGGTTTTCTTGTCGGGTTTTCTTGTCGGGTTTTCTTGTCCCAACTGCATGGTCAGCACAACATAGTCCGGACGTGTTTCCTCTGTTACGGTAGGAACAGGCCAACCCAGCGATTGCCATCCGCTCACTATCTTATCCACTCCGCTGCCGGCTTTCTCTGCACGACCCAGCCGCATGAACATCTTTTGCAGTATCGGATTGCGACAAATACTGCGCCCTCCTTCGAAATACTGCTGTTGGGAAACCAGCATCATTCCAGGATTCCTGAATATGAGATGTTGGTCTGTCCGCTCCACTACGATGTGACCCATCGCATTGACATCATTGTGGATAATACAGTTTATAAGTGCCTCTCTGACGGCATCATGCGCCGGAGTCTCCTCTTGGCGGATACCGTCTTTCATCATGAACGGCCGGGGCAGCGATTGTATCAGCCGGTTATATACCCTTATGTAGAACTGGTACAGATTGGCTTCCCACAGACCGTCGGGATAGATACGGTGAGTCCACCTTATGTCGGGATTGTCGGTCGCGAGCGTCTCCCGGTAATCCACAAAATACATCGGGTCACCCGAATTGTTGGTAATGCTGTCATACTTGCCGAACATCAGAATACCTGCCAGCGTAAATCCCTCTTTGCCGGTTTCGTATTCCGTAGCGTATGCGCCTAACTTTTTCAGGAAATCCATATCGCTGATACCGACCCAGGGGTGGGAGGGTTGCAAGCTGGCAAGGGTCTGCCGGTATTGATGCAATGACTCGATGTCGATGTCCCTGTCAAAATCAAAACCCACAAGAATGCGCCCGTCCTGAGGATGGCGATCATGCTCGGCATCCGCAAACATTCGCCTTACCTCTGCATCCGTGCAGCGATAATCCCCCTCATGGTTCCTGCGGTATGTGTTGCCGAACGGATTGGAACCGATATACACCGGCCGAATTTCATAACTCGCGCGTGGAATGTAACATATCAGGATATACGAGTTGTCTATTTGCGCCATCTTCACATCCGATTCTCGCGGAAGACAGGCATTTATCTTGCCTCTGTTATGGGCGCAGTCCCAAAAGTTCTTTTTATACTGGGTGGCGGTCTCCTCCGTGAGTCCGTCAAAGAAAAGACGGCCGTTCTTTTCTGCCACGCCAAGCACTATAGTGCCGCCGTTAGTATTGGCAAAAGCCGAATAGCTCTCCCAAAAACTACCGGGGAAACCTCCGTTTGCCGATTTGAACTCGATTTCCGAAGTCTCGCCTTCATCTATCAGAGCCTTTACCCTGCTATATATGTCTGTTGTGTTCTCTGCCATGTCATTTTCTGATTCTAATATGCAAATATAGTACTTTTAGCGATTACAGGAAGCTATGAATGAACCACAGAGAGGTTCAATACGGAAATATATTATGTCTAAGTCTCGTGAATTAAAAAGGTATAATAATTATTGTGGAAATAATGCCTACTATCAAAAAAATTGCATTCTATCTTTGTAAATAGTCCATTAAAAGAATGCAATCTCACAAATTATAGCAACCTTTGTGATTGAAACCCAACGGATCAATTACAATGGCAAAAATTACTGTTCAAAATACAGATATTAGTGTCGTCAAGTACAATGAAGAAGACTATATCAGCCTTACAGACATGGCAAGAAGCCAATTTCAAGAGCATATTATCTTCCGTTGGCTTTGCCTTAAAAGTACTATCGAGCATCTTGGCGAATGGAGCTTCGAGGTGGTATTTCGTTGGCTCTGCTCCATAGAAAAACAAAGCGTTACGAACGCTCTATCAACTAATTCGCTACACTTTACCCAAATTTACTTTTTCGCGATGTGTTTATTTTATAAATGAAAAAGCATCTGGAAAAATTGGTATCGCCAATGATAGCTATTGTTATTATGTGCATAATGGCAGCATCATTTAACGCCAAAGCACAAGGCCCGGACAGTGCCAACATGGAGAAGATAGGCGATGTCTCAGCCTACTCATAAACTAAACCATGGGACTTCTTTGGGGCGACGAAAAGAAAAACATGCCGTGAATGCGGTATGAAAATTCCCCGTCACGCAAACAAATGCCCGTACTGCCACACAAAGCAAACCAACAATTACTATAATGACATAGAAGCATTTGGCTGCCTTGGTCTTCCGATTGTTTTAATCATCATATTAGGTATACTAGCTTTAATTTGTACTTGTTTATAAGGCAACCAGCACCTGGAAGAAGCCTAATCAACGTTACAAATGCCCCGGAACTTGCTGATGCAGTTAAGTTCCGGGGCATTTACTATATACAGCACGGCCAATGCGGCATGTTTGACTATTTTTTTGTAACTTTGTAAGGATGCGCATGTTGACTATATATTGTTAATAAGACATGCCGTCATACAGCACATATTAACCACCATGACCGACCACACCGAAAACGACAACATAAACAACCTGCCGGAAAACAATAATGAAGAAACTGCCACAAACAAAGTTTCTTCCGGCTCGATACGAGAAATACTCGACACATCAGACATTGTTGTGCGGCACCAGCTGCGCGGAATGTTCCAAAACTGGTTTTTGGACTATGCATCGTATGTTATTCTGGAACGAGCCGTACCACATATAGACGACGGGTTAAAGCCAGTGCAGCGCCGTATCCTATATTCAATGAAAACCCTCGACGACGGCCGGTTCAACAAAGTGGCAAACATAGTGGGCAACACAATGCAATACCATCCCCATGGCGATGCATCAATAAACGAAGCGCTGGTACAGCTTGGACAAAAGGAATTGCTTGTCGAAACACAAGGAAACTGGGGAAATGTGCTTACCGGGGCTTCGGCTGCGGCCGGACGTTATATAGAGGCCCGTCTGTCGCCATTTGCCCTCGAAGTGCTATACAATGCCAAAACCACCGACTGGACCGTGTCGTACGACGGCCGCAAACCCGAACCGGTCACCCTACCGGCCAAATTCCCACTTTTACTGGTCCAAGGAGTGGAAGGCATAGCCGTAGGCCTGTCTTCAAAGATACTACCACACAACTTCAACGAAATAACCGACGCAGCCATTGCCTACCTAAAGGGAGAGGAATTTGAACTGTATCCCGACTTTTTTACCGGTGGATTCGTAGACATCAGCCGCTATAACGACGGGCAACGCGGAGGCTCGATAAAAATCAGGGCTAAAATAGAAAAGGTTGACAACCGCACACTTGCCATAACCGAAATACCATATGGCAAAACCACCAACACCCTTTGCGAAAGCATTATAAAGGCCGGAGAAAAAGGCAAGATAAAATTACGCAAGGTAGAGGACATGACTGCTGCTGAGGCACGCATACTGGTGCACCTTCTGCCCGGCACCTCGTCGGACAAAGCCATCGACGCACTTTACGCATTTACTGACTGCGAACTCAGTGTTTCGCCAAACTGCTGTGTCATAGCCGACCAGAAACCCCAGTTCCTCGGCGTTAGCGACGTGCTCCGGCACAGTGTCGACACCACACGCCGCCTGCTCGGACGCGAGTTGGAGATACAGCGCGACGAGTTGCGCGAATCGCTGCTTTTTGCCTCATTGGAACGCATATTCATAGAGGAACGCATTTACAAGGACAAAGAGTTTGAGCAGAGCGAATCGATGGAGGCCGTAATAGAACATGTGGCCACACGTCTGGAACCGTTTGTTGCCGGCTTCTGGCGAGAAGTAAACCGCGACGATATTCTGCGCCTCATGGAAATACGAATGAAACGTATTCTCAAATTCAACGCCGATGAAGCAGAAAAGCTTATAAAGTCATATCTGGACCGGATAAACCTTATCGAAAGCCAGCTTGCCAGCCTGACAGAGTATACAATAGACTGGTTTGCCCGACTTAAAGAGAAATACGGGGCCGCATTCCCACGCCATACGGGAATCCGCGGATTTGACAACATACAGGCAGCAACTGTTGCCGAAGCCAACGAAAAGCTATACATAAACCGCGACGAGGGCTTTATTGGAACCGCGCTTAAAAAAGACGAGTTCCTATGCACATGTTCCGACATTGACGATATTATTATATTTTACAAGGACGGCCGCTACAAAGTGGTTCGCGTACAAGAAAAAATGTTCGTAGGAAAAGGCGTTCTGTATGTGAATGTATTTAAACGCGGCGATGAACGCACTGTTTACAACGCCATTTACCAGAACGGTAAAGCAGGAATTTACTACATGAAGCGCTTCTTTGTAAAAGGTGTCACACGCGACAAGGAATACGACCTAACACAAGGGCTTCCAGGCTCGAAAGTTGTATGGTTCTCGGCAAACCCCAATGGCGAGGCCGAAGTAGTACGCGTTACACTGAAACCAAAGTTAAGGCTAAAGACACTGCAATTCGACGTAGATTTCAGTGAAATAGCCATAAAGGGAAAAGCTTCGCAGGGCAACATCGTAACCAAAAACGAAGTGCACCGCTTTTCTCTAAAAGAAAAAGGGGTGTCAACGTTAGGCGGACGACAAGTGTGGTTCGACCCCGACGTGTTACGGCTCAATTACGACCAGCGCGGCATTTTCCTTGGCGAATTCTCCGGCAACGACCAGATTCTGGTAATATTAAAGTCGGGCGAATACTACATGACCAATTTTGATGCCACCAACCATTATGATGAAAACATTCTGCGAATAGAAAAATTCAGACCCGGACACGTATGGACCGCCGTAATAGACGATGCCGACCAGAAATTCCCCTACCTGAAACGTTTCACATTTGAAAGCACGGCAAAACGCACCAGGTTTATAGGCGACAACGAGGCTTCTGCACTTGTTTTATTGAGCGATACTGCCGGATGCCGCATGAAACTGACATTTGGCGGTAACGACAGCTTCCGTGAACCGGCAATTATTGATGCCGAAGACTTTATTGCCGTTAAAAGCTTAAAGGCTCGTGGAAAACGCCTTACAACTTTCAACCTTGAAAGCGTTGTTGAAATAGAACCGGAAATCAGCGCCGAGGATGATGAACAAAACGACGAATCCGAAATATACGACAGCAACGAAAATGATAACAACAACGACAACGAATCAGTAGAATTCCCCTCGGACGACGAAGTACGCGACCAGATTAACGGACAAAAACGCATATTCTGAAGCATCCATGGAATTAAAACCGTATTTCCATAAGTGTTTAAAAACAATAGCCGCAATCGTGGTAGCATTGCCGGCACAGGCAGTTGACGCTGCGCCGCCCGATGACTATAGCGGCAAACCGCTGCGCCCAGTTACGGCAGCATATACACTGGAGGCAGGTTCGTCGCAGCTTGTAAACACTTACCTAACACCCTTGCGCTACAATGGCATAGAGGCTGCTTTCCGGTATGAGCGAATGCAGGCAATGCGTTTCAACCCCGAAAAATGGGTTATGCGCCTTACGGCTTCTATAAAAATAGACCGCACGGAGAACCCGGCCAAAAATGCCGAAATGTGGCGAGCCAATGCAGAAGCCACATGGGGTATGACGCACCGTTGGAAACTACCATACAATATTACCCTGGCAGCCGGTGGCTCGGTCGGGGCAAATATCGGAGCCATATACAACCAACGCAACGGCAACAACCCTGTTGCCGTTGAGGCCGCACTGACACTTAACATTACAGGATATGCCACATGGAAAACCCACATAGGCCGGCTACCGCTCACTCTGCGCTACCAGCCTATCGTACCGCTTACCGGCATATTTTTCTCGCCAGACTACGGCGAACTGTTCTACGAAATTTATCTTGGCAACGACAAAGGGCTTATACACGGCGCGTGGTGGGGAAACTATTTTCGGATGGAAAACCTTCTGACAGCAGACCTGCATCTCGGAGCTACGGCCCTGCGCATAGGCATGGCACAGGATTTGCTGTCGACAAAAGTCAACAACATCACAACTGAACTTGTGTCGTGGCGCGCCATTGTAGGCATATCGGGCGAATGGCTCAGCATCAAACCGGGCAAAGGCCTTGACAAGAATGCACGCATTATATCGGCATTATACTGACAATTGTTATGAACATCGGAAAAACAGCCTCATATATATTATCGGCAGTGCTGGCGCTGTCAGCATGTGCATGCCACACAATAGAAGAATGGGACGATAATCCGCGCGGCAATTTCGAAGCCCTGTGGACAATTCTCGACGAGCATTATTGTTTTTTTGCCGAAAAGGGCATAGACTGGAACGAGGTGCACAACACGTATTCAGCAAAAATAAGCAACAATATGACTTCTACGGAGCTGTTCTACGTGTGTGCCGACATGCTAAACGAGCTACGCGACGGCCACACAAACCTTTCGTCATCATTCAACACGTCATACTATCGCAAATGGTGGTCGGACTATCCCGACGATTATTCCGAACGCCTAATAGAACAGTACTACCTTAACTTCAACTTTCTCAGCACCTCGGGCATAGACTACGCCATACTGCCACAAAACATAGGCTACATGAGGTATTCCTCGTTTGCAAACCCTGTTGGCGAGAGCAACCTTGACCAGATATTGTTTTATCTTTCTACTTGCGACGGGCTTATAATAGACATACGCAACAACGGGGGAGGAGCACTTACAAACGTAGAAACACTGGTGGCACGCTTTATAACCGAACGTTCGCTTGCCGGCTACATATCGCACAAAACAGGTCCGGGGCACAACGATTTCTCAAAACCGTTTCCTTTTTACTACGAACCGGCTGCCAAAGGGCGCATAATGTGGGGAAAACCGGTTGCCATTCTGGCCGGCCGAGGCACATTCTCCGCTGCAAACAACTTTGTGTCGATAATGCAGTACATACCCAACGTTAAAATAGTAGGCACAACCACAGGCGGTGGTTCCGGCATGCCATTCAGTTCGGAACTGCCAAACGGCTGGAGTGTCCGGTTCTCGGCATGCTCCATTCTCGACCCTAGAGGCCAGACCACTGAATTCGGCATCGAGCCTAGCGAAGGCTGCCGCATCGGGCTAGACCCACATGCAGCAATAAACGGCCACGACACCATACTGGACTTCGCCATCGGAATGCTTACAGGCATCTGACGCGCAAATATATCATAACCAAAAAAGAATTTACACATACCATGAAACAATTTCACTGTCTGCTGACATTATTACTTTTGTGTATCAGCCATACCGCTACTGCCACCGGCATATGCTGGTATGACGGTTCCGGCCCGGTAAAACTATATGTACCCGAAAAGGCTTCGATGGTTGTAAAAGTCGCATCACAAATGTTTTCCGACGACATGCTGGCCGTTACAGGCCGGAAATCAATAACTGTTCCTGAAAAAAACGCCACCATAGTCCTTACACAGCTAGACAGGGCATCAGCCGCACAACGCAGACAATTGTCGGCAAAAGGCATTGACATAAAAAAACTGGAATCGCTCACCGACGGCTTTTCCATAATTACAGACAACAAAAAAATCTACGTTACCGGAACTAACGGCCGCGGCACGGCATACGGGCTTCTGGAGCTGTCACGCCAGGCAGGCGTAAGCCCGTGGGTGTGGTGGGGCGATGTCGTTCCCCAGCCACAGAACAGACTGGCTATTCCCCACGGATACGCCACAATGCAGGGGGCATCGGTTGAATACCGCGGCATATTCCTAAACGATGAAGACTGGTCGCTACGCCCGTGGAGCTATCGCAACTACGACAAATCTGATTTTGGCAACATAGGTGCACGTACATACAAACGCATCTTCGAACTACTTTTGCGCCTGCGTGCCAATGCCATATGGCCGGGAATGCATACCGGGACAAAAGCATTTTTCCGAACCGAAGGCGCAAAAGCCATAGCCGACAGCTGCGGTATAGTAATCGGAACCAGCCATTGCGAACCGTTGCTGCGCAACAACGTCAATGAATGGAATCACAAAGAGCGTGGAGCGTTCAACTATATAACCAACAAGGATGCCGTACAGAAATACTGGATAGAGCGGTTAAAAGAAGTAAAAGATTCCGAAGGCGGCAACATGTTCACTATAGGCA
>SSTG01000007.1 GCA_004801635.1 Muribaculum caecicola
GGCATGCTTTCGAGCGCGTACCAGCAGGAATTTACGTTTGTGGCCTTGGAGTCGTTTATGTATACTGCACCGCGTTTTGTGGCCGTATATTCAAGACGGTGTTCAACTCCTTCGAAGTCTTCAAGGGCGCGACGTATGTCCTCGCGCCGTATGTTGAGCAGGCATGCCGACAGTCCGGCTGCCATGGAGTTGTATAGGTTGTGTTTCCCTTTAAGTGAAAGTTCCTGTGTGGGTATTTCCATTTCGCCTTTCCGGGTGTCGAAAACAATTTTTCCGAATGTGTCCAGATATGCGCCTTCGAATCCGGGAAAAGGCTCGAAGCTGTTGTCGGTGAACGGCAGCATGCGTGCATCGGTGTGTATGTGATGCAGCTGTTCCGATATAACGGGGTCGTCTTTCCAATAAATCAGCGCATCGGCCGTTGTCTGGTTGCGTATTATGCGGAACTTGGCATTTACGTAGTTCTGCATTTTGTAATCGTAGCGGTCAAGATGGTCAGGGGTTATGTTTAGCATAACCGCTATGTTGGCTTTGAACTGGTACATGTTTTCCAGTTGGAAGCTTGAGAGTTCTATAACATATACTTTGTGCGGTTCTCGTGCCACCTGCAGGGCCAGTGAACGGCCTACGTTTCCGGCCAGACCTACATCAATTCCGGCTTTGTGCAG
This sequence comes from Muribaculum caecicola, assembly GCA_004801635.1. Classification (GTDB taxonomy): domain Bacteria; phylum Bacteroidota; class Bacteroidia; order Bacteroidales; family Muribaculaceae; genus Muribaculum; species Muribaculum caecicola. The sequence goes on from SSTG01000007.1 coordinate 669, forward strand.
AATGTGGTAGGTGAGCATTGTGGTTGTGGTTTTTCCGTTTGAGCCGGTTATGCATACCATTTTTGAGTCGGTATACCGTCCGGCAAACTCTATTTCAGATATTACGGGTATGCCTTTGTTGTAAATAGATTGCATAATCGGAGCGGTTGGTGGTATGCCGGGCGATTTTACTATTTCTGTGGCGTTAAGAATCAGTTCGGGCGTGTGTCCGCCTTGCTCGAACGCTATATTCTCGTTGTCAAGTATTTTTACGTATTTTTCAGGTATGTTTCCATAATCTGAAAGAAATACGTCCATGCCGAGGTCTTTTGCCAGTATGGCTGCCCCAACGCCGCTTTCGCCTCCTCCAAGAATTACGAGACGAGTTTTTTTGTTGCCTATTTCTGACTGCATATATGTGTGTTAGCGTATTTTTAGTGTTACAAAAGTTATTACGGCCAGTATTATGCATATAATCCAGAAACGTAATACTATTTTTGATTCAGGAATTGCGTGGGCCGGTCGTTTGAGCAGCACCTCGCAGGGTTGTCCGTCAGCTCCTACAGGGTTGCCTTCTTTCTGAAAATGATGGTGTAAAGGTGTCATCTTGAATATTCTGCGGCCTTTGCCATATCGGCGTTTGGTGAGCTTGAAATATGCAACCTGTAGCACTACGGAAAGATCCTCGAAATAGAATATGGCGCATAATACCGGTAAAAGCAGTTCCTTGCGTATCAGTACTGCGAATACTGCAATTATTCCTCCAAGTGTAAGGCTTCCGGTATCGCCCATAAATACCTGGGCCGGATAAGCGTTGTACCACAGGAATCCTATTAGTGCCCCGATGAAAGCTGCCATGTATACAACCAGTTCTTCGCTGCCCGGCAGGTACATTATGTTCAGATAGGTAGAGTATATGACGTTGCCGCCAAGATATGCCATTATGGCCAGTGCCGTACCTATTATTGCCGATGTACCTGTGGCCAATCCGTCGAGTCCGTCAGTAAGGTTGGCTCCGTTTGACGTGGCGGTAACCAGGAATATTACTACTATAATGAACAATATCCACCCTCCGAGTGCGGCAGCCGGGCCTAGGGCACGGGTAAGTGATGTATAGTTGAAGTTGTGGCTTTTCACAAACGGTATTGTGGTTATGGGGGCCTTTATGTCGACATGTCCGGATGCGGCTACCGGTTCGGCGGTTTCGTCAACTGTAACTGTCTGTGTTATGGCTGCACTGCCTGTATCTGTAGTTTCTGCAATATGCCGGCTCACAATGTCGGGCGACATCATCATGGTTAGGCCCACAATGAGTCCGAGGCCTACCTGTCCTACTATTTTGAACTTTCCTTTAAGCCCGTCCTTGTCGTGGCGGTGCACCTTTATATAGTCGTCCAGAAAGCCTAGCGAACCTAGCCACAGTGTTGACACCACCATCAGCACCATGTATACGTTTGACAGGTTTCCAAACAAGAGGCACGGTATCAGGATGGAAAGTATTATTATTATTCCACCCATAGTTGGTGTGCCTGATTTTTTCATCTGGCCTTCAAGCCCTAGGTCGCGTACAATTTCGCCAACCTGCATTAACTGCAGCCTGTCAATGATGCGCCGGCCTATTACAATGGCTATGAACAGCGACAGTACAAGGGCTATTCCTGAACGGAATGTGATGTAGTCCATGAGCCGGAGTCCGGGCAGGTCGGTTTTGTCGGAGAGGCATTGAAAGAGATAGTAAAACATATTCGGTTTTCAGAATTTGTCTGGTTATGAATTGTAGATTGTGAAATCAGGCTTTGAAAGCTTCCATAATTTCCTCACGGTCGTCAAAGTGATGCTTTATTCCGTTTATTTCCTGATAGTTTTCGTGGCCTTTGCCGGCAATCAGTATCACGTCGCCTTTCTGCGCCAGGGCGGCTGCGGTACGTATTGCCTGCCTGCGGTCGGAAATTGACAAAGTGCGGTTCTTTGCCGCTTCGTCAAGTCCGGCTTCCATTTCGCTGATAATTGATTCCGGATTTTCTGTGCGCGGATTGTCGGAGGTAAGGATTAGGCGTTCAGAACGGGCTGCGGCTTCGCGAGCCATTATGGGGCGCTTGCCACGGTCGCGGTCGCCTCCTGCTCCTACAACGGTTATTATGTTTCCCTGGCTCCCGGTTATTTCGCGTATGGCTTCAAGAACGTTAATCACGGCATCGGGGGTGTGGGCATAGTCTACAATTGCCGTGCAGCCTTTTGGCGAATGAAATGCCTGGAAACGTCCGGCCACGGGCACTAGGCGGCTCATGGCGGTAAGTACCTGTTCTTTTTCCCAGCCCAGTAGTATCGATGCACCGTAAACAGCGGTGAGGTTGTATGCGTTGAAGCGTCCGGTAAACAGAACTTCCACCTCGCTTCCGTTTAGCGACAGTGTGGTGCCGTCGAGCCGGGTCTCTATGATACGGCAACGGAAGTCGGCCATTGTGCGCAAAGAATATGTATAGCGTGCGGCCGAGGTGTTTTGCAGCATTATCATGCCGTTTTTGTCGTCAATGTTGGTCAGTGCGAATGCTTCACGACCGAGACCGTCGAAGAACGATTTTTTTGCCTGGAGATAGGCTTGGACTGTCTTGTGATAGTCCATGTGGTCGCGTGTCAGGTTTGAGAATATGCCTCCGGCAAATATTAGTCCGGCAATGCGGTGCTGATGAGCTGCATGCGAGCTTACCTCCATAGCTGCATATTGGCATCCCGATTCTACCATACGGGCCAGAAGCTGGTTTATGGTAAGCGGGTCGGGTGTGGTTTGATTTGTAGGCACTGCCTCTGTTTCAATGTAATTGCATACGGTTGACAATAGCCCGGCCTTATATCCGAGCAGCCGTGCCATTTCGTATATAAGTGTTGCCGTGGTGGTTTTTCCGTTTGTTCCGGTAACTCCCACCAGCTTTAGTTTTGTTGAGGGGTTGTCGTACCATTCCGAAGCCAGGACACCGAGGGCTATGGCGGAGTTTTCTACTTTTATATATGTTATAGACGACTCGACTATCTCAGGAAATTCTTCGCAAACAATGGCTGCGACACCGCTGTATTGAAGCAGTGGTATAAATGTGTGGCCGTCGACCGTGCAGCCGCGTACGGCTACGAATAACGAGCCTTGGCTAACCTGGCGAGAGTCATTTACAACGTTTGTTATGTTTTTCTTTTCCGAGCCTATTATTTCAATTGGCCGTATTGCCTGGATTAGTTGCCTGAGTGATTTCATATAATTTTACTTTCTTTGTGAGGGACTTCTGTTAGTTGTTGAGTGTCAGGTGTATTCGGGCACCGGCGGCCGGTGTGGTTCCTGGCGGTATTGACTGGGATGTTACATAGCCCGAGCCGCTGAATGTTACGTCTATGCCTAGTGACTCCATGTGGTTTATGGCATCGCGTAGCGAGCATCCTTTGAGCGAGGGTACTGTACGCGAGGCTTTGGCTGGTGCAAAATGCTTTACATGCCCTATGTTGAAGCCCTGGCGCAGGTAGTCTACCCTCTGATGTGTTGAGGCAAACATTACCGGGGGCTGTTGTGGCTGTTCCGGGTCGGGACGGAGTTCAGGGTTGTTGTCGAGCATGCCGCGCGAGTACATTTTGAGAGCTATGTTTTTTAATACGGTGCCCGATGTTGAAGCGGCTCCGAATGCGTTTTGCCTGGGGTGGCATGTGAGCACTATGCAGGAGTATTTCGGATTGTCGGCAGGAAAGAACCCGCAGAAAGCCAGACGCTTTTTGCTTGTGTTATATCCGCGGTTTTCTATAATGTAGCATGTGCCTGTCTTGCCGGCAATGCGTACCTTGTCGTTGCGTAGCAGTTTGCCGGTTCCGTGTTCACCCCATACAACGTTTGTTAGCATCATTCGCAGCAATGATGCATTTTTAGGGGAGCATGCCGTTCCTGAACCAATGTAGCTTACGGGCAGTACGGTGTCGGTTGTTTCCGATGTAAGGCGCGATACAAGGCGTGGGCGCACATACTTGCCGTCGTTGGCAATGGCGTTGTAAATCGACAGGGTGTAAAGCGGCGGTATCTCGGTGGTATATCCGTAGCTCATTCTGGAGAGGGCTATACGGCCTCCGCGGTTGTCGGGAACAGAGTCGAAACGTGGCGGCCGTTCGCCGGCAATTCCGGTATTCATGGGGTCGAGAAATCCCAGTTTTTTTACACGTGAGTAAAACTGTCCGGGATGGTCGCCGTAGCGAGAGGTTATGATTTTGGCCATTCCTATGTTTGATGAGCGTTCGATGACTTCTTTTACTGTCATTGACGGGCAAGAATGCGAATCGGTTATAGGGCGGCCGCCTGCATAAGGAAACGAGCGGCCTGTGGATATGACGCGGTTTACATCGGTAACGATGCCGTCTTCCAGAGCTATGAGCATTGACAATGTTTTTACTACAGAGCCGGGTTCGAAACCCAGTACGGCCCTGTTCATGCCTTCTATGTATTCGCCGTTGCGTCCCGAAGGGCTTTTTTCCAAATTCGATATGGCGCGTATATTGCCTGTGCTTACTTCCATAAGCACGGCTACCCCCCATTCGGCATCGCAATATGTGAGTACGTTGTTTAGCTCGTTTTCAACAATGTCCTGAATGTTGATGTCGATGGTTGTGGTTATGTTATAGCCCGGTGTGGGCGGAACATCTGTCCAGTTTACAATATCTTTTGTAAGGGGTATTTTTTTTGCTATTCCGGGAATTCCGTACAGAAGGGTGTCCAAAGCCCGTTCCAGTCCGGAAATTCCGTGTGTTTCGCCGTTCACCGAGTCTATTCCGACACCGCCTATAGAGCGTCGGGCCATAGCGCCGTATGGGTTTACGCGGCGCATTACGGCTTCGCGCGTGAGCCCGTTTTTGTTTGGGTTTTTAATTTTCAGAAACGGGAATGTGCGCAGGTGTTCGTATTGGGCATATGAAATGTTGCCTATAAGTTTGAATGCGCGCGGACGTTTGTTTTTGGGTTTGTCAAGAGGTTTTTTAAGCCTTTTTTTCCAGCCGCCGGCATCGCGTATAGGGAAATAGCGCGCCATTGAGTCGGCCAGCGAGTCTATTGCTAACAGGTACTGGCTTTCAAGAAACCTTTCTGACCGGAAGTCTATGCGTACGTTGTAGAATGTCAGGTTGGTTGCCAGTATTGACCCGTTTGATGCAAGTATGTTTCCGCGTTCGGGTTTTATTACCTGTACTCGCGATAATTCTTCCAGGGCTTTCTGGTTCCACTCCTTGGCGTGGAGTATGGTGTTGTCGAAAGCTTTATATACCACACCGGCCACAATTAGCATTATGCCGGCAATAACCCATAGGTAGCGTAGCAGAATATGTGTTCGGTTTTCTTTTTTCATTTTGGCTGAAAGTGACTGGTTTGAGGAGGTTGTTTTATTTGGGCCTGTTTGTGGTTATGGTGGGTTAATTGTTCTCTTTTTTTATTTTGTATGGCGGCTGGTCCTGTATTGCCAGTCCGAGGCGCATTTGTTCTACCAGTTCCTGCATTGATGATTCGCGTATCCGGCTCATGTATTCCGACCGTTCGCGAATTCGTTCGGTTTCAACAATTTCAAGTCGCTGCTCCAGTTTGCGGATATGTTCCATGCGAGTTGCGCACTGGTACCGGTTGTTTATGTATATAAGTATCATAAACAGGGCAAGCAGTACCGATTTCCAATGGTTTATAAAGAAGTCGGATGACAGTATCCTGCCATGCAGTGTGCGTAGCAGTATGTTGTCGTTCTTTTTTTTAGTTTTTTTTGCCATTGTTTTGAGGATTGAGGCTTGGTTATATTTTTTCTGACCGTTGGGCTATGCGCAGTTTGGCACTCCTTGAACGTGGGTTTCGGTCAACTTCGTCTTGCCCCGGGGAAACGGGTTTGGATGTTAGCAGGCGGAAAGGTGCCAGTGAGCGGCCATAGAAATCTGTTTCTATTTTTCCGTCAAAGTTTCCTGAACGCATGAAGTTCTTGACAAGGCGGTCTTCAAGCGAGTGATATGTGATTACGCATAGCCTTCCTCCGGGTTTGAGTGTTAGCAGGGCTTGTTCGAGGAACTGCCTCAAGGCATCCATTTCGTCGTTTACTTCTATGCGTAGTGCCTGAAATACCTGGGCAAGTTCCTTCTTTTCGTGCTTGGGGTCTATGCATGGCCTTATAACGTCCAGAAGGCGTGCTGTGGAGGTTATGGGTGCCTGTCGACGGGCTTTTTCGATTGTTTGGGCAATCTGTCGGCTTTGGCGTAATTCGCCGTACAGGCGGAACAGCTGGGTCAGTTGGTCGACGGTGTATTCATCGATAATTTTTGCCGCCGTGAGTGTTGCGTTGCGGTTCATGCGCATGTCCAGAGGCCCGTCGGCCCGAAACGAAAATCCACGGTCGGGACTGTCGAAGTGGTGAAAAGAAACTCCCAGGTCGGCCATTATTCCGTCAAGATGTTCAACGCCATAGTACAGCATAAAATTCCTTAGGAACCGGAAATTTGAGTATACAAATGTAAACCGGCTGTCGTTGATGGAGTTAGCTTGTGCGTCAATGTCCTGGTCGAAACCGTATAGCCTTCCTTCTGGCCCCAATGCCGACATTATGGCACGTGAGTGTCCCCCGCCACCGAATGTTACATCGGCATAGATGCCTTCGGGCTTGATATCCAGTCCGTTTATTGACTCTTTGAGCAGTGCTGGTATGTGGTAAGTTTCTATAGGCATAGTTTATGCGCAGTTTAGGCGGTAAAGTTACTATAAATCCGTGTAATTTGCATACATAAATTTTTGTTTTTCTTTTATAAGTTATCTACATTTTTATCATGTCCAGGCTTGTTGTGTTAAATATATGCCGAGATTGTGGTTAAAATTTTATAAATAAGCCGTATAGGAGGTGCGGTTTGTACTTAGTCCATGCCTATATACAAATAGCGCCCTCCGTCATGATGCTATTTGACGGAGGGTGCTGTATTGTTGGAACGGTAAGTGTATTTAATGCTTATTTGTGCTGGCTGCGTGCCGTTGATTTACAGCTAAACTGCTGAATCCAAGCTGACATGGCATTTTATATTGTCGGAAAACGTTTGATTTCAGGCAATAATTGCCATATTCCAGTTTGCATTTGCAAATTTACGGGCATATTTTTTGAGTGAGTACCTCTATTCCTTTTGTGGCCGGAAGTGCTATTACGTTGATTCCGGGAGGAACTGCGGCCGGGTTAGGATCGATGTAATATACTGGTGTTCCGGGTCGTACATAGTGTAGTAGCGAGGCGGCAGGGTATACGTTGAGCGATGTTCCTATTATTACGAATATATCGGCTTCCTGAACAAGCTTGACTGCCGGTTCGAAATTTGGAACAGCTTCTTGGAAAAAAACTATGTGTGGCCTTACCCGGTGTCCGTCTATTATGGTGTCAGGGCTGGTTTCCAGTTTTCCGGGCTTAAGCTCGAATGTAAGTGATTCGTTGTCAAGAGCCCTCACTTTCATTAGTTCGCCGTGAAGGTGCAACACGTTTTTAGATCCGGCACGTTCATGCAGGTTGTCAATGTTTTGTGTGATTATATATGTATCGAAATATTCTTCGAGTTTGAATAAGCCGGTGTGCCCGCTGTTTGGCTGGGCCTTTAAAAGCTCGGTTCTGCGTTTATTGTAGAATTCGTGTACGAGTGCCGGGTTTGCCGAGAAGCCGTCGGCCGATGCAACCTGCATTACCGGGTATTCTTCCCATAGTCCGCCTGCATCGCGGAATGTCTTTATGCCCGATTCGGCGCTCATGCCGGCTCCTGTCGATATTACCAGTTTCTTTTTGTTTTCTTCCATTTGTTTGCTGTTCTTTTTGGTGTGTGTAAAAACAGGTCTATTTTATAGTAAACCTGTATTGGAGATGATTTGTTCAACCGTATTTATAGTTGGTGAGGGAGGAGCGCTCACGCGTTCCTCCCTCACAGGGATGAATAAAGGGGAATGTATATATGAGTGATGATTATGCGGCTTTAGCCTTGTTTGCATTGCGCTTGCGGTCGGTTAGGTAGGCCACGGGCGATGCAATGTATATTGTGGCAAGTGTACCGATTATAACACCGAATATCATTGCGAATGTGAATGAGCGTATTGACTCACCTCCGAGAATGAATATACACAACAGCACAAGAAGTGTAGAGCCGGATGTCATGATGGTACGTGACAATGTCGAATTGATTGACATGTTCACTAGCGATAAGAAATCGTGTTTTGGATACAGCTGTATGTTTTCGCGCACGCGGTCAAACACAACTACGGTGTCGTTTATCTGGTAACCTATCACGGTTAGTATTGCCGCGATGAATGTCTGGTCAATTTCCATTGAGAATGGCAGTATGCCCCAGAACAGCGAGTAGAAGCCTATTATGGTTAGAGCTGTGAATGCTACTGCTGCAAGTGCGCCTACCGAGAATGCCACGTTGCGGAAGCGCAGCAAAATGTACAGGAACATTGCTATGAGCGACAATATAACCGCTACGTATGCATCGGCTTTCATGTCGGCTGCAATGGTCGGACCTACTTTCTGCGAACTTTGTATACCCACGTTTTCGTTGGTTGTCGAGAAGTCCTCCAAAGTCATTGAACCGAGGTCTGATTTCAGGCCGTCGTAAAGTATCTTTGTGATTTCTTCGTCTATACCGTCGGTTTCTTCGTTTATTTTATAGTTGGTGGATATACGTACCTTTGTGTCGTTGTCGATTGTTATAACCGATAGTTGCGCGTTGGGGAACATAGGTGCCAGTTGTGCCTGTAGCTCGTGGGTTTTCACGGGGTGGTCAAACTGTACTATGTAGTTGCGTCCGCCCGAAAAGTCGATACCCTGGTTTAGGCCGCGCGAAAAGAATGACACAAGTATTATTGCTATTATTACAGCGCAGGCTGTGAAAGAGAACTTGCTTTGTCCGAGGAAATTGATTTTTGTTCCTGTGAACATGTTCTTTGACAGCGGCGTGGTAAACGTTATGTTCTGGAACGGCTTGCTCTTACCGAAGCTGATAAATACCAGGCGTGTAAGGAACACGGCTGTAAAGAATGAACATACGATACCGATTATAAGTGTTGTGGCAAAACCTTTTATGGGGCCTGTGCCATAGAGAAGCAGTATTACCGCTGTGATGATAGAGGTGAGGTTGGAGTCGAAAATAGCTGAGAATGCGTTTGCATAACCGTCGGCAATTGCCTGCTGTATTTTCTTGCCGGCGCGGAGTTCCTCTTTGGCGCGTTCAAAAATAAGCACGTTGGCATCTACCGCCATACCAAGGGCAAGCACGATACCGGCTATGCCGGAAAGTGTGAGCACGGCCTGGAATGATGCAAGTATGCCGAATGTGAAGAACAGGTTGCACACAAGCCCCATGTTGGCTATAAGGCCCGGGATTACACCGTAGAACAGCATCATGAACGCCATCAGGAGCACCAGTGCTATGACGAACGACAGGAAGCCGTCCTGAATAGCCTGTTTGCCAAGCGACGGACCGATAACTGTGTCGGATATGATTTCAACCTTTGCTGCCATCTTTCCTGATTTTAGCACGTTGGCAAGGTCTTTTGCATCGTCTACGGAGAAGTTTCCGGTAATTTGTGAGCGTCCGCCTTCTATTATCGAGTTGATGCGGGGAGCAGAATATACGGCTTCGTCAAGTACGATGGCTACGGGTTTGCCAATGTTGTTTTTGGTTACGCGTGCCCACTGTTTTGCGCCGTCCGAATTCATGTCCATGCTTACGTAGTTTCCTTGCAGGTTGTCGAAATCAGATGTTGCGTTAACAACTACGTCGCCTCCCAAGGCTGGCTTGCCGTTGTTTGTTTTGAGGGCTATCAGGTTGTAAAGGTCGATTTTACGTATCTTTCCTGTAACGGAGTCTGTGAATGTTGCTTCTTGCGGCTTAACTTCCCAACGTAGTTTCAGGTTTGTGGGCAGTATGCGTGCCGCAGTGGTTGTAGCCAATATCGAGTCAATAATTTCGCGGTGTGCGCCAGTTGCCATACCCACATAAGGAGTTCCGGCATAACCGGGCTGGTCGAGACTGCCGAAGAATGTATGGCCTGTACCGGTTGAGTCGTTTGCCAGTGCAGATTCCAAAGCCATAAGCTGGCTTGAAATTTCGTCGAGCGAATATACTTCGTAGAATTCCAGGTTTGCCGAAGCTTTCAGGAGGTCGCGTACGCGGTCGTGTTCCTTAACACCCGGAAGTTCCAACAAAATCTGTCCGTCTTTTTCAAGCTCCTGAATGTTGGGGGCTACTACGCCGAACTGGTCAATACGGTTGCGCAGGACGTTTGTTGACGATGAAACACGGTCTTTTACTTCCTGTTTTACCGTGGCTTCTACCTGTGAGGCCGATTCGCCGCGTTTTGCAACAGATTTGAAAACGACAGCCATGTCGGCCTGGGGGTCGATGCGGTTATACTGTTTGAAAAATTCGGCAACATAGTCGGCCGACTTGTTCTTGTTTAGAACAGAATCGGTGGCCGACAATACGCGGTCGAAAGTCTTTATGTCGGAGGGATTGGCTATGGAGCGCATGATGTCGGGAACCGATACCTGCAGTATCACGTTCATACCTCCCTTGAGGTCAAGGCCGAGGCCGACGCCCATTTTCTGTACCTGGTTGAATGTATAGCCCAGTCCGGGGTATACTTTTTCTTTGCCGATTGAATCAATGTAGGCTTTGTAAGCGCGCTGGTATGTGTCGGAATTTGCATTGTTGCCAGAAACGACAAGGGCATATTCCTGTGCTTTGTTTTCATATTTGTTGGTCACCCATGTGAACGACAAGTAGAAAAGACACACTAACACCAGAAAGATTGCGATAACACCGGAAATTGCGCTTCCGGTACTCCCTTTGCTTTGCATGTGTTGGTAATATGATTTTTAGTTGTTAAAGTTTTCGAAAATTTTTCAAGATGCAAATATAGCGTTTTTTCTGTTACAAATGCAAAATATGGCCATTTAATGTTTTTTTATGGCTTTGTTTAAAGCATATTGTGCAATTATTGTTGTTTATGTGGGGTATATATTTCTGAAAGGCATAAAAAAACCTCCTGTATTTGTACGGAGGCAGGCATTGTGGCATAACATTGTGTATGTGGCTGTTTTTATTCCACCCTGCGTGCGCCTATATAGCGGCGCGAATAGTATTTTTCTTGCGAATGGCTTATTGTTACGCCTAAGGAACAGGATGAGTGTATGAAACGGAAAGAGCCGTCGGGGCATATTTCGGTTACTATGCCTACGTGGCCTACGCGTTTGCGCGATACGGCACGTCCTGAAAAAAACACCAGGTCGCCGGGTTGCAGGTTTTCTGTTTCTATTTGTGTACCCTGGGTGTACTGGCTACGCGAAGTAGGGTTGAGCGCGACACCGAACTGGCGGAACACGTATGATGTGAAGCCTGAGCAGTCGAATCCGCCCGGCGCTTTGCCGCCCCTGCGGTAGCGTGTGCCGATAAACGTGGATGCGTGCCCCAGCATGTCGTCTATGTATTCTGGAATGGTTTCTTCTGCTTCTTCAACCGGGTGTATTTCCGGAATTTCAGGTTTCCACAGGTTGATTCCGGCAATCAAGGCGTTGTTATCTGCCTGTATAGGCGTGATTCCGTTTCCAAGGCCTGCCAGAAGATGGGATGTGGCTAATGATATTTTTAGCGGTGTTACCTGTTTGTCAGCTGCCGGTTGCAGTAATGGCGACACGGCCATGGCGGTGGCTGTGGTAGCTGCCGCAATAGCTATTGTTGCAAATATACGTATCGAGAACCGCATTGTGTTGATGGTCTGTGACTTGATTTCAGGTTATAAAAATAATAACGCCGTAAAATTAGCTAAAATTCTCTGCAAGAGCCATACATAATGGTTGAAATTAAGTTTTTAGTTAAATTTTTAACAAAAGTTTGCACCTTTGCCGGTGTGTATGGTTCCTCCGTTTTATGTAAAGGGTGCATTGCGTATATAAAATAATTGTAGCAGTGTAGCAATGTCGCCGATTTTATTTAAATTTGCGTGTTATAATATTTAATGAGTTTAAACCCACAGATATGAACCAGATATCGAACCGTGTGCAGGCTCTTGCACCTTCGCAAACATTGGCTATGTCGCAAAAAAGTGCCGAGCTCAAGGCTCAGGGCATAGATGTAATTAATTTGTCGGTAGGCGAACCGGATTTTTCCACACCTGACCATATTAAGGACGCAGCCAAGAAGGCTATTGACGATAATTTTACGTTTTATACGCCTGTTCCCGGATATATGTCGCTTAGGAAGGCAATATCGCAGAAACTTAAAGAGGAAAACGGTGTTGAATTTGCTCCTGAGCAGATTGTGGTTTCAGGTGGTGCCAAGCAGTCGCTGTGCAACGTTGTATTGTCTGTGATTAATCCCGGCGACGAGGTGGTTATACCTACCCCGGCATGGGTTAGCTATGTTGAAATGGTTAATCTGGCAGGTGGGAAAAGTGTGGAAGTGAGGGCTACTATTGAAAACGATTTCAAGATTACCCCGGCCCAGCTCGAGGCGGCGTTGACGGAACGCACACGTTTGATTATGTTTAATTCGCCGTGTAATCCTACCGGTTCTGTATACACACGCAACGAACTTCAGGTGCTTGTAGACGTTCTTGCGCGCTATCCGCAGGTGTTGGTTATGTCGGACGAAATATACGAGCATATAAACTTTACCGGCGAGTTTGCCTCTATGGCATCTTTCCCGGAAATAGCCGACAGGGTTTGTTTGATAAACGGTGTCAGCAAGGCTTATGCAATGACCGGCTGGCGTATAGGATTTCTGGCTGCCCCGTTGTGGCTTGCGCGTGCAACGAGCAAGCTTCAGAGCCAGTACACGTCGGGCGCATCGTCAATTGCACAGAAGGCGGCCGAAGCTGCCTACACAGGCTCGCAAGAGTGTGTAGGGCATATGCGTGAGGCTTTCGAACGCCGCCGCGACCTTATTGTGGGGCTTGCACGGACAGTTCCCGGCTGGAAAGTAAATGTGCCGCAGGGTGCGTTCTATCTTTTTCCGGAGGTGTCGGCCTGTCTGGGCAAACGCTACGGAGACACTGTTATTGAAACAGATTCCGACCTGGCTATGTATCTTTTGCAGAACGCGCACGTTGCCACTGTTGCCGGTTCGGCATTCTGCCTTCCGGGCTACCTGCGCCTGAGCTATGCCACCGCTGATGAAAAAATTGTAGAAGCCATAGAGCGTATACGAGTGGCGCTGGAACAGCTGGTATAGGGCTGCCGTAATACAATCATGCTTAAAATTATATTTGTCAATGCTGGCAACTGATCAAGAGGCGGCAATCAGCACCAAGCCGCAACCCGACTGTCTGGTGATAATTCCCACTTATAACGAGAGGGAAAACGCGGCCGCGATTATCGAGGCCGTACTGCGTCAGCCGCATCCTATGGATGTACTTATAGTGGACGACGGTTCGCCCGACGGAACTGCCGCCATTGTCCGTGAAAAGATGGCCGTGCACCCGGGACGTGTGCATATTATAGAGCGTTCAGGCAAACTTGGTTTGGGAACGGCCTATCTGACCGGCTTTGAATGGGCTCTTGGCCACGGATATGAATACATATTCGAAATGGATGCCGATTTTTCGCATAATCCCGACGATTTGATGCGCCTTTATGCGGCATGTGCCGAAAACGGTGCCGACGTGGCCGTGGGTTCGCGCTATCTTACAGGTGTGAACGTGGTAAACTGGCCTATGAGCCGGGTTATCATGTCGTACGGTGCTTCGAAATACGTGAGGCTTGTTACCGGAATGCCTGTTCACGACACTACGGCAGGCTTTGTATGCTACCGTGCAGCTGTTTTGCGGCACATGCACCTCGACCGGGTGCGTTTCAAGGGCTACGCATTCCAGATAGAAATGAAATTCACGGCATATAAGCACGGTTTCCGTATTCAGGAAGTACCCATTGTGTTTGTAAACCGCGTACTTGGCACTTCGAAAATGAGTTCTGGGATTTTTTCGGAAGCAATGTTCGGGGTGATAAAGTTGAAACTTTACTCGTTAACACACAGTTATGAACCTGCTCCACAACGCAACGATAATAGATAGCGGAAAACGGTTCCGTGGCTATCTGGCGTTTGAAAACGAATACATAACCCATGTGGGTTGCGGCAACGTTCCGCAGGCGCTTGTAGAACTTGCCGGCAGCAATATTGCCGACATGCATGGTGCGTACATTATTCCTGGCGTTATTGACGACCAGGTGCATTTCCGCGACCCAGGGCTGACGCATAAAGGCGACATTGCAACCGAGTCGGCCGCCGCCGCTGCCGGAGGGGTGACATCCTTTATGGATATGCCTAACACAAACCCGTCAACAACCACTGTTGCCGACCTTGAAAGAAAACTGGACAGGGCAAATGCCGTGTCGACAGTTAATTATTCGTTTTTTTTAGGAGCCACGAACAGCAATATCGACGAGTTGCTAAAGGCAGATTACACCCGTATACCTGGGGTAAAGCTGTTTTTGGGTTCTTCAACTGGAAATATGCTTGTTGACAACGAGTGCGCGTTGAATGAAATTTTTTCAAAGGTTCCGGCTCTGGTTGCCATTCATTCGGAAGATGAACAGACAATATGCCGTAACCGTGAGGCTGCCATTGAAAAATATGCGCCGTCTGAGCCTCCGGTTACCGAGCATCCTGTCATACGGTCGCGCGAAGCTTGCGTTACCAGTACGGTGCGTGCAATAGCGCGTGCCCGTGAATACGGGACGAGGCTGCACGTGCTCCATGTGTCTACAGCCGACGAGGCAGAACTTTTTGACCCGGGACATGTTTCCGGAAAACGTATAACGGCCGAGGTGACGGTGCAGCATTTGTGGTTTTCTGACGAGGATTACCGTACATTGGGCACGCGTATAAAAATGAACCCGGCAATAAAGACCGCATCTGACCGCGACGCGCTCAGGCAGGCGTTGCGCGACGGCCGTATCGACATTGTTGCCACCGACCACGCGCCGCATCTGCTTTCTGAAAAACAGGGAGGGGCGGTTACCGCTGCTTCCGGTGCGCCTATGGTGCAGTTCTCGTTGCCGCTTATGCTGGAAATGGCCGATAAGGGTATCTTTACGCATGAACTTGTTGTTGAAAAGATGTGTAATGCCCCGGCTGAATTATACGGAATATGCAAACGTGGATTTCTGCGCGAGGGTTATTATGCCGATTTTGTAGTTGTCAGGCCTGACACCCCGTACACCGTTACTGATGCCGATGCGCTAAGCAGGTGCGGATGGACACCGCTTTGCGGAACCACTTTGCACAACCGTGTCGAGGCGGTGTGGGTGAACGGTTGTCGGGTTTATTCGCTTTCCACGGGAGTTGAGCCGGGTGCAGGCGCAAGCATGCCGCTGTTTTTTGAAAAACAGGGTTAAATGAATACAACAGTTCGGTAATTTTTGAGCAGGCATAGCTGTACCGAACTGATACACAATAGTTTGCATTGATATTGAATTGTTATTGCATCTTATTGATATTCAATTGAATATGCAAATTTTACCGAACTATTGTGAATAAATATCCGTTTAAAATGCAATTATATTTGACAACGATGCTTTTTTGCTGAATAAATTTGTCAAATACAGTAGTTTGGCATACATTTGCCATGTAAAATGCAGGGCTTAATGCCGCATTATAAATCAAGCCGGAAAAACTAGCAATACAATTATCACAAAATATTCATAAAGCAACCAACATAAAAAAGTTTTGTTATGTTAGACAAAGCCGAAGTAAAGACATTAGACAAGGTGGTTGTCCGGTTTTCGGGCGATTCCGGCGACGGGATGCAGCTGGCCGGAAACATCTTTACAAATGTATCAGCCGGGGTTGGGAACCAGGTTTCCACATTTCCGGATTATCCAGCAGAGGTAAGGGCACCGCAGGGCTCGCTGAGCGGTGTGTCAGGTTTTCAAGTGCATATCGGGGTAGGGGTTCATACTCCGGGCGACAAGGCCGATGTGCTGCTTGCAATGAACCCGGCAGCGCTTAAGCAGAATGTGCGCCACCTGAAGCCAGGCGGAATTGTAATAGTAGATATTGATTCTTTTAAGGAAGCGGATTTAAAGAAGGCATTGTTTGCCACGTCAGACCCTTACAAGGAACTAGGCCTTAACGCGCAGGTGCTGGAAGTGCCTGTTACGACAATGACAAAGGCCGCGCTTCAGGATTCGGGACTGGACAACAAGGCTATGCTCAAATGTCGCAATATATTTGCACTTGGTCTTGTTTGTTGGTTGGTTGACCGCCCGTTGGAACAGGCAATACACCACTTGCAAAACAAATTTGCCAAAAAGCCAGCCGTTTTCGAGGCTAACGCAAAGGTTATACGCGCTGGATACGATTATGGCGCTAACACACACTCGTCGGTGTCAACCTACCGCATACAATCGGAGGAGGTTCGTCAGGGTTACTATACAGATATTAATGGCAATACGGCAATTTCGTGGGGTTTGATAATGGCTTCGGAAAAATCCGGGCGGCCGTTGTTTCTGGGCAGTTATCCGATTACGCCGGCAACCGACATACTGCACGAGTTGGCCAAGCGCAAGGATCTTGGTGTGAAAGCTGTTCAGATGGAGGACGAGATAGCCGGTGTATGTTCGGCAATAGGTGCGTCGTTTGCCGGTGCACTGGCTGTAACATCAACTTCCGGGCCGGGTCTGGCATTAAAGAGCGAGGGTATAGGCCTGGCGGTTATGGCTGAACTTCCGCTGGTGGTCGTAGACGTTCAACGTGGTGGGCCTTCTACCGGTTTGCCTACCAAGACCGAACAAACCGACCTTATGCAGGCTCTTTACGGCCGCAATGGCGAATCGCCTGTAGTAGTGGTTGCCCCAGCTTCTCCGACAGACTGTTTTACAATGGCATTTGAGGCTTCGCGCATTGCCATAGAACACATGACCCCGGTAATACTGCTTTCAGATGCGTTTATAGGTAACGGTTCGTCGGCCTGGCGTGTGCCTGAGGTAGACGAGTATCCCGAAATACATCCTAGATATGTTCCCGACGAACTGAAAGATACGTGGCGTCCGTATCAGCGCGATCCACAGACCCAGGCACGTTATTGGGCTATACCCGGCACACCGGGACTGATGCACCGCCTTGGTGGCCTTGAAAAGGATTTTACTACCGGAAACCTGAGTATAGATCCCGTGAATCATGAACACATGGTCAGGGTTAGGCAAGAAAAAGTGGAACGTATTGCCGATGATATACCGCTGTTAGAAGTTGGATGCTGCCCTGATGCCGACACCTTGTTGATTGGATGGGGCGGAACTTACGGCCATCTGCGTACGGCTGCCGAGCAGCTTTGCCGGGAAGGCGTGGAAGTTGCCTTTGCCCATTTCCGCTATATTAACCCGTTGCCGGCAAACACGCTTGAGGTGCTTTCTCGCTATAAGCGCGTTATTTGTGCCGAACTTAATACCGGAATGTTTGCCGACTATCTGCAAAGTCGTTTCTCGCCGTTGCAGGTTGAGCGTATAAACAAGGTTCAAGGTCAGCCGTTCCTTGTGCAGGAGGTGGTTGACGGAGTGAAAAATTTAATAAAGTAAACAGAAGTGACAATGGACTGCAAACAATATACAGCCGCTGAATATAAAAGCGACCAGCCGGTGCGCTGGTGTCCCGGTTGCGGCGACCACGCAATTCTTAACGTTCTCCATAAGGCCATGGCAACAACAGGGGTTCCGCCCCACCAGACTGCGGTTATTTCCGGTATAGGATGCTCGTCAAGGCTTCCGTATTATATGAATGCCTATGGGTTCCATACTATTCATGGCCGTGCTGCCGCAGTGGCGACAGGCTTCAAACTTGCCAATCCGCAAATGACGGTGTGGCAGGTGTCGGGCGACGGTGACGGCCTTGCAATTGGCGGAAACCACTTTATTCATGCCGTGCGCCGCAATATAGATATTAACCTGCTGCTGTTCAACAATAAGATTTACGGACTTACCAAGGGTCAGTATTCTCCTACGTCTGACCGCGGATTTGTCAGCAAGTCGTCGCCTTACGGCACTACGGAGGACCCGTTTATTCCGGCTGAGCTAGTGTTCGGTTCGAGAGGCAATTTCTTTGCCCGTTCAATCGACGTTGACCTGCCTGTGGCTCAGGAAGTGCTTGTGGCGGCTGCGCGCCATCGTGGCACATCGGTTGTGGAAATGCTTCAGAACTGCGTTATTTTTAACAACGGAATACACAATTATATAACCGACCGCGAGTTCCGGGCAGAACGTACAATACATCTTGTGCATGGCCAAAAAATGCTTTTTGGTGCTAACAATGAAAAAGGACTTGTACGTGACGGATTTCTTTTAAAGGCTGTCACCGTTGGTCAGGACGGATATACTGTTGACGATGTTCTTGTGCATGATGCACACACACAGTCTAATTTCCTCCATCAGCAGCTTGCAATGATGGACGGGCATGACCTGCCGTTGGCAGTTGGTGTGATTCGCGATGTAGAAAGCCCGGTTTATAACGAAGCCGTAGAGCAACAGATTGCCGATGTACGCGCCAAAAAGGGCTTCAGCACCCTGCGCGACATGGTTCTTGCCGGTGAACACTGGGAAGTGAAATAAGCAGCTGTATTGAAACCGGACAAGGCTGTATGTTTTTTGACATGCAGCCTTTATTTTTATGTCAGTATCCGCAGACAGACAATATGGTAGGGGTCAGCAGCGCCGTTAACACACCGTTGAGCGTTAACCCGAGTGATGCCCATGCGCCATAGCGGTTGCCTCCGTTGTCTATGGCAAACGTGGTGCCTACGGCATGTGCGGCCGTGCCCATCGACAGGCTGCTGGCCATTGGGCTGTGTATGCCCGTCATGCGCATTATGCGGAATCCTGTCATTCCGCCAAAAATACCTACGCATATAACTACGGCGGCTGTAAGAGGCGGAATTCCGCCTACGGTCTGGGTTATTTCTATGGCTATGGGCGTGGTTACTGATTTTGCTGCCAGGGAAATTACAACTTCGCGCGTGGCACCAAGTGCGTCTGCAATCAGCACAACCGATACTATTCCGGCAACGCAGCCGGCAAGTTCGGCCGCAATTACCGGCAGAAGTTGTTTGCGTATGGTTGACAGTTGCTTGTATAGGGGCACGCCGAGAGCTACAACCGCAGGTTTAAGCCAAAATTCAATGTATGCTCCTCCTTCTTTGTAGTCTTCGTAAGGTATGCCTGCGGCGAGCAGTATGGCTATTAAAACTATTATTGATATGAGTATGGGGTTTAGAAGCGCAATTCCTGTCTTGCGGTAGATGTATCGGGCAGAAACATACACTAGAAATGTTGCGGCAATTAGTATGCTACTGTTTTGGAATAGTGACATGGCGTGAAATACGTTTTCTTAGGTATTGGTGAACCAGGCCTGTTACCCATAGGACAACGAGGGTGCTTGCTGTAGAGGCGGCTACTATGGGCATCCACTGGGCGCGCAAAATATCGAAGTAGTGCATAAGGCTGACTCCGGCAGGGATAAAGAAAAATCCCAGATTGGATGTGAGAAATTCGGCTACACCGCTTACCCAGCGTAGTTTTACAACTTTGTATTGTAATGCGGCCGTGAGGCACAGCATGCCTATTATGCTTGAAGGAATAGGTATGCCGGTGGCCCATACAATAACCTCGCCTATGGCAAGAAATAAAAAGATAATTGCTATCTGGACGATAACCATGATGTTAAGTGAATTAGTAGGCTGTGAGTTTGGACCGGTAAAGTTATATAAAAGAGTATAAAAAAACAACCCTGTACAAACATATATCTGTACAGGGTCGAGCTATTGAAAGGTTGTTATGACTATCTGTTTTTTAGTCCTGATTGAGGTTGACACGTTTGAAGTCAACGGCAACAAGGCCTTTCTGTGTTTGTTCCAGGAACTGTCCTACAGTGATTTTGCTATCTTGAACATATTCCTGTTCCATGAGGCAGCTTTCTTTGAAGAACTTGTTCAGACGGCCGTTGGCTATGTTCTGAATCATTGCTTCGGGCAGGTTTGCTGCTTTTGCTTCGGCTGTCTCTTTCATTATCTGACGGCCCTTTGCAGCATCGTCTTCTGTAATCCAGCCTTTGGATATATTTGACTCGATGTGGTCGTCTGTATCGAAGTGGTTGGGGTTTAGTCCGGCCTTCTTAAGGGCGGCTTCAACGGCTTTCTTAACCTGTTCCTGTTTGGTCTTTTCAACAGCAACGGCTATTTCCTGGTCGATAGTTGCCTGGGGAACATCGTTGCGGCTGCAAGCTACAGGGTTCATTGATGCTATCTGCATGCAGATTTCGCGGCCAACCTGTGCGTCAACACCGGGTTGGTTGAAACCAACAATAGCAGCCAGCTTATTATTAAAGTGGTTATATGCGGCTGTAGAAGGAGCTTCAACTACTTCATAAGCGCCTATTTCGGTCTTTTCGCCTGTTTTGCCTGATTCTTCTGTTACGAGTTCGGCAACTGTGCGTCCGTCAACAGTAAGGGCCTTTAGGTCGTCGGCTGTTTTACAACGGTTGGCTACGGCCAGTTCTAGCAACTGTTTGGCGAGGTTTACAAAGCCTTCGTTTTTAGCAACGAAGTCTGTTTCGCAGTTAAGGGCAAGTATGGCTGCGAAATTACCTTCGTTTTTCGAAAGTACGCAACCTTCTGCTGCATTGCGGTCTTCACGCTTTGCTGCTACGGCTTGTCCTTTTTTGCGAAGAATTTCAACAGCTGCCTCTATATCGCCGTTGGTTTCGGCAAGAGCTTTTTTGCAGTCCATCAAACCTGCGCTTGTCAAGTGGCGCAGCTTTGTGATATCTGCCATTGTTACTGCCATATCTGTAATAAATTTTGAGTTAATAAATTGATTTGAGGAGAGTGGGGTGCCTTACGAAAATTATTCGGCAGGAGCTTCTTCTGTAGCAGGTGTTTCTTCTGCTTCGGCAGCTGGAGCCTGTTCTTCGTTGCGGCGGCTTACGCGGCGACGGCCACGGGGAGCTGCAGCAGCTTCTTCCGGTTCCTGGTCTATTTTTTCAACCTTGCGTTCTTCGAGGCCTTCTGCCATAGCGGCAACAAGGGTGTCGAGAACTATTTCGATTGACTTTGACGCATCGTCGTTTGCCGGTATTACGAAATCAATGTTCGAGGGGTCGGAGTTTGTGTCGACCATTGCGAATACGGGAATTCCCAGACGTACGGCTTCGGCAACGGCGATGTGCTCCTTCATAACGTCAACTACGAAAAGTGCCGATGGGAGACGGTTAAGGTCGGCTATTGAACCAAGGTTCTTTTCCAGTTTTGCACGTTGGCGGCTGATTTGAAGGCGTTCGCGCTTTGACAGGTTGTCGAATGTGCCGTCTTTTGTCATCTTGTCGATGGTTGTCATTTTCTTGACAGCCTTGCGGATGGTGGGGAAGTTGGTAAGCATACCGCCGGGCCAGCGTTCGATAACGTATGGCATTCCTATTTGCGATGCTTTGTCGGCAACAACTTGCTTTGCCTGCTTTTTGGTGGCAACAAAGAGTACTTTTTTGCCTGATTTTGCTATGCTCTTGAGTGCGGCAGCAGCTTCGTCAAGCTTTACTGCCGTCTTGTTGAGATCGAGTATGTGGATACCGTTGCGCTCCATGAATATGTAAGGAGCCATTGCAGGATTCCATTTTCTTTTGAGGTGGCCAAAGTGGCATCCTGCTTCGAGGAGTTGTTCAAATGTTGGTGTTGACATTTTTGTTTTGTTGTTTACGTTCTTTTGTTTAAAACAACCTGGGGGTAGGGAACGTGTCCATCGCCCGGGTTTAGATACTAAACACTTTATATTGTGCTTCCTGAGGTTTGCTGTCGTTTATGCGGCATGCATTTCAGGAAAATACAAATCAGCAAGGTTCCGATTAACGTTTCGAGAACTGGAAGCGTTTGCGTGCTTTGGGCTGACCTGGTTTCTTACGCTCTACAACGCGTGGGTCGCGGGTCATGAAGCCTTCTGAACGAAGTGCCGGTTTGTCTTCGGGGTTAATCTTTACAAGTGCCCTGGCAATTGCAAGTCGGAGTGCTTCTGCCTGTCCTTTGTAACCACCACCTACAAGGTTTACCTTGATGTCGTATTTGCCTGCGGCTTCAAGCTTGTTAAGGGGCTGTTTAACTATGAATTGAAGTATCGACGATGGAAAATACACGTCGAGAGGGCGTTTGTTGATAGTGATAACGCCTGAGCCTTCGCCCATTATCACGCGGGCTATGGCGGCCTTGCGGCGGCCTACTGCATTTACCTTTTCCATACTTCTTATTTGATGGTGTTAATATCGATTACTTTGGGGTTCTGGGCTGCATGCGGATGTTCCGGACCATTGTAAACGTGCATGTTTTCAATGATTTTACGTCCGAGGCGGTTTTTGGGGAGCATGCCTTTTACAACTTTTATAAACAAGGGGTTGATGCCTGCCTTCATGTGCTTGTTGAATGATTTTGCCTGAAGTGTTGCAGGTGTTGAAACGCGCTGTCCGCCGGGATATCCGGTGTAACGGAGATATTCGCGTCCGTCCCATTTGTTGCCAGTAAGGCGTACCTTGTCGGCGTTGACGATGATAACGTTGTCGCCGCATTCAACGAAGGGTGAGAATGTCGGCTTGTTCTTTCCCCGAAGAATCAGGGCTACAACGGAGCAGAGACGGCCAAGGGGCTGGTCGGTTGCATCGATAACCACCCATTCGTGGTTGATGCTCTGCGCGTTGGGCATTGAGGTTCTGTAGCTAATTGTATCCACGTTAATTGTTTGATTGATAAATTAATAAATTGACCATGCTGGTTCTGATGTTCGGCCAAAAACAGCAGAATGCATTATGTCAGGCCATTAATTTGGACATAATCGGTGTGCAAAGGTACGATATTTTTGCCTCGCGACAAAATGTTTTTATATATAATTAACAAAAACGGGATTATGTTGGCCAAATGTTGTAATGAAATTAGGCCAAACATCGGAATTGATTTTATGGATTTGGATTGATATATTCAATGAGTTATGATAATTTAGAAACATTAAAAACAGAAACACGGCTGTCCGTACTATAATCGGTACGGGCAGCCGTGTTGCTGTTTTATATCAGGGTTGTGTTTTATATGACAGTTTCGGGCCTTATGTCGGGTGCCGAGTCAGAAGGTATTGCTTTCAACTGCTGGCCAGATGTGTTGTAGAACACGTCCATGTCGGGTTCGCCCTGTTTTTCTACCTCGAAAACATAGAATTCGTTATTGAGTTGCTTGTAGTGCTTTATGTCGTCAATCCGCCATGTGCCGTATTCGCTTTGGGCAAATGCAGCCGATACGGCGTTGTCGGGTACAAGGAACACGTTTTTACCGTAGTCGAGTTCTGTCATAACGCATTTGGCCGACTGGTCGTACCAGATGTCGTATTCCACTGCGTTTATGACAAATTCGGCAACGCGGTATTTGCCTTTTCTCTCCCATTCTACATTTTTTGCGTCGGGATATTGCTGTTTCAGTGCGGCTTCGAACTCTGATGGTACGTTTGCATGGTTGTCGTCATCATCGCATGCTACGAGGCCGAACGAAAAACTGGTCAGCATAAGGAATGCTGCTAGTATTGATTTGATTTTTGATTTCATTATAAATTTGTTTAAAATAATTGTTATTTGTCTGTTGGTTTAAACAGCTGTTTGGGCCTTATTGTTCGCAATGGGTTTTTGGAAGCTGTTTAAAAATTATTGAAAATAAATGCTATTACAGTGTATAATATATTTCAAATCAGAAGGTTAATTGGTTGTTTGCTCGTAGCTTCATGAATGCCATTCAATTAAAGTTATGGAACAATATCAGCCAACTTTACTGATAAACAGTGGCAAGTTATAGAAAAAATTATAAATCTGCAAGAAAGGAAGCGAAAACTCTCAGGAACATCATGAATGCGATTCTATATCTTCTCAAAACAGGCTGTCGGTGACGCATGATTTCCAAGAATTTTGCTCCGTGGGAGAGCGTATGCTGCTATTTCAGAAAATGGAAAAACGAGGGCGTTATATGAGGAGTTCCTTGATAAACTTCGCTCTATGGTACGCATCCTGTCGAGTAGCAATGAGAGCCCCGGTATGGGCATTATAGACTCACGAAGATTCATGACTTCACATCATGTAGATTCTGTTCAAGGACTTGACGGAAACAAGAAGATTAAAGGCAGAAAACAGCATATGATTGTTGATAGCCAAGGTTATCTGATGTCTGTAGCCGTGCATGAAGCCAATGTTCATGCACGGCAAGTGGGGGCTAAGAGGGTCATTGAGAGGCTATGGTTCAACTTCCTTTCTGCAAAATCATGCTTAACAAAATTATTGTGTAATTTTTAAACAGCATTCTTTTAATATGCCAAATTGGCTTATATTTCAAAATTTGGACTAACTTTACAGTTTGGAAACAGTTAAATATCAGCAGTGAGAAACAGAATAATCCGATTTGTTGCAATTTACATTCAGCTTGTCGTCGTTTTTATAGTGTCGCGAGCGGTTTTTATATGTGTGAACTCCGAAATGTATTCGGAAATTTCTAAGTCCGGCATATTTGCCATGTTTCGCCACGGGTTGGGCATGGATTTGTCGACGGCCGGATATTTTTCGGTGATACCTGGCCTATTGACGGCGTTTTCCGTATTTGCTGCCGGAGCGAGGCAGTTGAAAATTATTGACAGGATATTGTATGTATATCTAATGCTGGCATCGTTGGTTGTTTCGGCAGGGGTGACGGCCGATGCCATACTTTATTCCTACTGGGGTTTTAAGCTCGACACAACGCCTTTGTTTTACTTCCTGTCATCGCCGTCGTCGGCCATGGCTAGTGTGACTGGGGTTGAAATGATTTTTGGCTTTGTCCTGTTTATTGTTCTTGCCTTGGCGTTTTATGCCGGTTTGTGGGCTTGGGTCAGGTTTTTCCCTGTAAATGTAGTAAAGTCGGGAAAGGCTTTTAAGTTTTTGGGGCTTGTGTTGCTAACTGCGGTTTTATTTCTTCCAATACGTGGCGGTATAACTGTGAGTACGATGAATTTGAGCAACGCCTATTTCAGTCCAGACCAGAAATTGAACCACGGGGCGGTTAATGCATTGTTCTCGTTTCTTTATTCGGCTACACATCAGAACGATTTTTCCGGACAGTTTTCTTATTTTGAACCCGAAGTGGCTGAGTCTGTCCTGTCCCGGTTTCTGAACTCTGTCAGTGATGCTGGCAGGCAGGAGGCTGACACGGTTGCTGCAGTGCGTCTGTCTACTTTGCGCCCGGATGTATATGTGGTGATTCTGGAAAGTTTTTCGGCCCACCTTGTGCCTTGTCTTGGCGGCGATTCTGTAGCTGTAAATCTTGACTCTATATCTAGAAACGGTGTCCTGTTTTCCAATATGTATGCCTCCAGTTTCCGTACCGACCGGGCGCTACCTGCAATATTGAGCGGTTATCCAGGGCAGCCAACTACCTCTATAATGAAATTTGTTGATAAAACCGACAACCTGCCTTCTTTTCCGCATGCGCTTAAAGACAACGGCTATACATTGTCTTATTATTATGGTGGTGATGTGAATTTCACCAATATGAAAGCTTATCTGGTGTCGGCAGGGTTTGATAAAATTATTTCCGACAAAGATTTTCCGGTGTCGGAGCGGTTGAGCAAATGGGGTGTTCATGACGACAAGGTGTTTTCGCGCCAGCTTGCAGACATGCGTTCCGACACTGATGCCGCAAGTCCGCGCCTTACCGTTATACAGACATCCAGTTCGCATGAACCGTTCAAGGTGCCGTATGTTTCAAGGCATACGGACGAACGTAAAAATGCGTTTGCTTATGCCGATAACTCCCTTGGCCGCTGGATTGATTCGCTAAGCGTTTCGCCTCGCTGGGACAGTACGCTTGTTGTCATTGTCCCCGACCACTACTCCGTATGGCCTCGGAATTTGAAGGAACCGGCTTCGCGGCACCATGTTCCCATGGTGCTTACCGGAGGTGCCGTTGTGTCACCTCCGGCAAGCATTGACGCTATTTGTAGTCAGACAGATATTGCCGCTACAGTGCTCGGGCTTCTTGGAATTGATGCTGCCGATTTTCCATTTAGCAACAATATTTTAAGCCCCGGGTCGCCGGGGATGGCATTTTTCAGCGAGCCTGAGTTTGCGGCCATCGTTACCGCCAATGATACGGCGGTGGTTAGTGTTGCTACCGGCGAGCCGTTAGTGGGCGAGCCTGCTGCTGTAGACGCGGTCAGGGCCTATTTGCAGATTCTTTATTCGGATTTACAAAGTAAATAAACCTTGCGGTATGATAGATTTTCTTACAGAATTAGATACGGACATCCTGCTGGCTATAAACGGGTTTCGTTTGAAGGCGCTTGACCAGTTCATGTTTCTGCTTTCGTCTAAGCTGGTTTGGGTGCCTCTGTATGTGGTTGCCCTTGTCCTTGTTATAAGGCTTTATGGCTGGCGTTCCGGGTTGTTGATAGCTGCCGGTGCAGGTTTGGCCGTGTGTTTGGCCGACCAGGCTTGCAGTTCGCTAATACGTCCTTTGGTTGAGCGTATGCGTCCTTCAAATCCTTTAAATCCGGTTTCGTCAATGGTGCAGTTGGTTAATGGTTATCATGGCGGCCGATACGGCTTTCCGTCGTGCCATGCTGCCAACACGGTTGCCGTTGCGCTGTTTTTGTCAATGGTATTCCGATATTGCCGGATGATTGTGCTTACGCTTGCGGTGTGGGTTTTGCTTAACTGTTACAGCCGTATGTATCTGGGTGTTCATTATCCCGGCGATATTGTTGCCGGTGCTTTGGTGGGCTTGCTTGCAGGGCTTATTGCTTACCGGGTTACATTTGCAGCTGTATCGTTTATAATGCACAAAAAGCCGGAGCCTTTGTCTGGCTGCGAAATACGTGTTAAATGTGGGGAGGGTGTGTCTGTAGTGCCTGATTCCGCTTTGTTTATGCTGACGGGGCTGTTTACGGTTGTAGTTCTTTTTGCTGTATCAGTTGCCGGTTACTATTGTTGAGCCGGTGATGGCTTCTGCAACACTGCGCATGGCGTCGGGCCATTGCTGTGAGTAAAGGTTTACGCTTACCTTGGCTACGGAATCGGCACTGTGTCCCGAAGGCAGGGTGTTAATCTGACGCAGTCCGTAATCGCGTGCAAAGTATGACAGTTCCGACTTTTCAGATATGAAAACCTGCTTTTTCGACATGTCTATGGCGGTTTTTATTTCGGTGTCGAGAGTGTCGAGCCTGTGCATGAAACGGGTTAGCCGCCGGCGGTAATACCCTTCGTTGTCGGGGTCCATTTCAGACAACGACCGGTACATGTTGTGTGCTATTACCTTTGCATTTTTTACGGAGTTCCACGTATATGGGTCGGGTTGTGAGCCGTTTGCAGGCGTTATCAGCGACAGCCCTTCGGAATTGTCATACAGTTTCAGCGAGGGGTATGTGTTTCTTACAATTCCGTTTATTGCGTGTTCCAGTGATATATTGCCTATCATAAAGTAGGCCTTGCAGCCTGAAATATTGGTAAGGTGCGTTATGGTGGCATCGAAGCCTGTGGTTGCCACGCCGTCGGGAAGAAGGCATATAACGTCCCATTTGCGCCCGGCAATCTGTTCCAGCATGTATTTTTGCGGCTGTATGCTTACCACAATTCTTGGCTTTGTGGTTACCGGGCCGGATGCGCAACTCCACAATGCCGACAGTATGAGCAACGCACACAATAATGCGGCACCGGCCTTTTTTGTAATGCCGTGTGCAAAACAGAATGCTGTATGTTTGGTAAATTTTGTCATTGGAGCGGATTTCGCAAAATTGCGCATGCAAACATAGTGAAATTTTGTTAAATAAACAAACTGTGTGCCGGTTTTTATTCTTGGCGTTAAACTACTTTTCCAACTAAACCCATAATAAGGCTGTTTTTTAATTGGTATAAACTAAATAGTGAAGTCAGAATTATGAAAAAAGAAAACTATGCTGACCAGTCAGTACAGACCCCCGGCGAACAGGCCGGGCATTACGAGACAGCTACGCCTGAAAATGTAAAACAGGAAAACGAAAGGCTTAATTCGTTGGGCCAGTTTGATTCCGACTCTCCAAAACCGGTTCCTCCTAATCAGTAGCTCCTGATTTTTCCGATTTGTAAAAAACATGCCTTCCATACAATAAAAGCAGTTGTTATAAGGTTATATATGATAGCTCCGGCATATAGCCGGGCCAATCATATTATATTTTATGGCAATAAAGAAGAAATACATATCCTTTTTGCTTGCGGCAATATTTGTGTGCCCGGCAGTGTCATGGGCCCAGAAGGAAGACTTTAACCCGATAGAAACAGGTGTTACATCGTTAGGCATAGCTCCCGACGCGCGCGGTGCGGCTATGGGCGACATAGGTGCTGCAACCGATCCTGATGCCAACTCGCAGTTCTGGAATCCGTCGAAGTATGCTTTTGCCTACAGTTCGGCTGCTGTTGCCGTGAATTACACGCCATGGCTTCGCAAGATTGTTAACGACATATTTTTGGCCTCGGTGTCGGGCTATTGGAAACTTGGCTCGAACGACAACCAGGCTTTGTCAGCCTCGTTGCGCTATTTCTCGCTCGGCGAGTTCAATACTTCTGACGACGTTTATGGAGGCCAGTCGATAAACCCGTACGAGTTTTCAGTTGATGTGGGTTATTCGCGCAAGCTTTCCGAAAGCTATTCTATGGGTATAGTGCTGCGCTATATTTATTCTGACCTTGGTTATAATGCCGATGGCTCCAACGTGAGTACTGGCGACACCGGTGCTTCTGCCTTTTCTGCCGATATATCTGGTTTCCTGACAAAATATCCGATAATCGGGCGTAACGAATGCCAGTGGTCGTTTGGCTGGAACGTATCCAACATAGGCTCAAAAGTGAATTATGCAAACGGAAGCGAGCCGGCATTTCTGCCTACAAACTTGCGCCTTGGCACCACGTTCACATTTCCTTTGGCCGACTATCATAATCTGGCCATTTCGCTGGATGCCAACAAGCTGCTGGTGCCAGCCAAACCGCGTCGCAAGGACTATGTGTCGTCAGACATGAGTGCCGACGAGGCTGCCGAGGCAGAGGCCCGTTATGAGGATGCCAAGCAGGAGTGGAAAGACATGTCGCCTATTACGGCTATATTCAAGTCGTTTAACGACGCTCCAGGCGGTATGAAGGAAGAATTGCGTGAAATAACATGGTCTATAGGGGCAGAATATAATTATAACCAGCAGTTTTTCCTACGAGCCGGGTATTATTATGAGAACGAATTAAAAGGCGGTCGTAAATATTTCGGCGTAGGAGCCGGATTTGCCCTTAACATACTGCGCCTTGATGCTTCGTACATGATGGCCTCGCAACAAACCTCTCCGCTTGACCAGACTCTCCGTTTTACCCTTACGTTCGATATGGAGGGACTGAAAGACATGTTTGGCGGACGCAGATAGGGGTTTATTTGTGAAACCTCGGCCCCGTGGCACGGCTACATGTTTTTGTTTGTAATTGAACTGGAAGATGCGTAAATTTACAGGCAGAAAACTGTAATAACAAAAACATTGTAGAAACTCTCCTTATTGTAAAATGTCAGATTTTAGAATTGGCAACGGCTTTGACGTGCACAAGCTTGTTGAAGGAAGGAAACTTATTGTTTGCGGTGTCGACATACCGTATACGGCCGGGCTGCTGGGGCATAGCGATGCCGATGTGGCATTGCATGCTTTGTCCGACTCGCTTTTAGGCGCATCGGCTTTGGGCGACATAGGTAAGCACTTTCCCGATACGGATCCGCGTTATGCCGGATCCGACTCGCGCGTGCTGTTGCGCGAAGTAGCCTCGCTTGTCAGGAATCAAGGTTATGATATTGGAAATGTTGACGTGACAATAATTGCACAACGTCCTAAAATGGCACCTTATATACCTGTTATGAGGCAGAACATAGCTTCAGACCTCGGTTTGGATGTGCAAAGTGTTTCAGTAAAGGCCACTACCACCGAGGGTCTAGGCTTTACAGGCCGCGGCGAAGGGATTGCGGCAATGTCAACAGCTTTAATTTATAAAAAATGAAGATAATACGAGCTTTTATATCGGGGTGTGCAATTGCACTTGGCTGCGGTTTTGGTTATGCTCAGAAAGTAGTGCCCATAAAATACGGCGATTTTGAGAACTGGGTTACGCGGCATATCAGTGAGTCGCGTGCATTGGGCGGAAAGAAGAGGGTTTTGTATGAGATAGCCCCTGACGCAGTTATTGAAGGTAACAAGCCTTACAATAATATGGGTGGCTCGCCTTGGGCAACATCGAACGTGTATGCCAGGGTGGTTGGAATAAGCAAAGCCAGCAATGCGG
Organism: Muribaculum caecicola; assembly: GCA_004801635.1. GTDB lineage: Bacteria > Bacteroidota > Bacteroidia > Bacteroidales > Muribaculaceae > Muribaculum > Muribaculum caecicola. Next base: position 31,008 of record SSTG01000007.1, read on the forward strand.
TTTTCCCCGATAGAAACCCCTCGGGGGGGCGTTGCTGCAAGCTTACAACAATGATGGAGGAGTGTACCGTTCTTGGCCTCATAGACCTGGAGGTGCTCGTAAGCGGTTCCATATATCTTGGCTGGAATAACGAGCCTATATCAAGCACGTCCAACCCTTATGGAAAAATGGAAATGGGTATTCCATACTCGGAACGCCCGAAAGCATTACGTTTTGACTACCGTCTCCTTGTTCCAAAGGATGCGCGGCGTGTACATGCCTCCGGCCGCGACACTAAAGAGCTGCCAGGCTCGGACCATGCCGAGGTTTATATATTGTTGCAGCGCCGGTGGGAAGACGAAAAAGGCAACCTTTATGCAAAGAGGGTGGGTACCGGGCGCGAACGTTTTTCAAATACTACCGACGGATGGGTAAAAAAACATGATATACCTGTAATTTACGGCGATGCCACTACCAATGCGGCATATAAGCCTTATATGGGCCTTATACCGGCTTCTCGGCCGTATTATGCCAGAAACTCCAAAGGAAAACTCGTGCCTGTCAAGGAGGTTGGCTGGGATGCTCCCGATGCAACTCCCACACATCTTATGGTGATGGCCTCGTCGGGCTGCGGCACTGCTTATGAAGGTACGCCGGGCATGACATTCTGGGTTGACAATTTTGCCCTGACATTTTAATTAAATACTCTGTAAATGATTCTTCAGCAGATAGATATTTGCAATTTTAAAAATATAGCCTCGGCCAGCCTGGAGTTTTCATCAGGAGTGAACGGGCTGTTGGGCTATAACGGGATGGGTAAGAGTAACCTGCTTGATGCCATTCATTTTATGAGTCTGTGCAAAAGTTTTACAGGTGCCGGCGAGGCAATGCTTATACGCAGTGGCGAGAATTTCTCAACTGTCCGCGCCCAGTATATGCGCCGCGGGCTTGAAGAAACATTGACGCTAGGCATGGCGGCCGGCAAGCGTAAGTCTTTGCGCCGTCAGGGAAAGGAATATGCACGCTTGTCGGAGCATATAGGTGCGTTTCCCCTGGTTATGTCGTCGCCCGACGATATAGAACTGATTCGCGGAACTGCCGAGCATAGGAGGCGGCTTATGGATATGGTTATAGCCCAGACTGATGCTGCCTATCTGGATGCTTTGATTAGGTATACTCGCGCGCTGCAACAACGCAACACGCTTTTGCGCGATCAATGTGCCGATGCAAACCTGTATATGGCCGTTGAGGCTGCAATGGATATTGCTGCTGCAAAAATTGTTAAGGCAAGGACTGCCTGGGTGGGCGAACTGACGCTGATTATAAACCGCTATTATTCGGCAATAGCCGGAGCCGGTTCGGAAAACGTAACTCTGCGGTATGCGTCGCCGTTGGCCGGTGATGGGACTACGTTGGGCGAACTGCTTGACCATAACAGGCGGCATGACCAGGTGTTGCGGCACACATCGGCCGGTCCGCACCGCGACGACCTTGAAGTGCTGCAGAACGGGCTGCCTATGCGCCGTTCTGCATCGCAGGGACAATGCAAGACTTTTGCAATAGCGCTACGCCTGGCACAATATGAATTTTTGCGACAGGCAAACCCTTTGGTAAAACCATTGTTGTTGCTTGATGATATTTTTGACAAGCTCGATGCCGGGCGGGTAGAAAGGATTGTGCGCCTGGTTGCCGATACAGGCAGTTTCGGACAAATTTTTATAACCGACACCAACCGTACGCACCTCGACGAGATTGTGAGTAACGTATCGTCGGGTGGAAATTATTCGCTATGGAATGTTGAAAACGGCAATTTTCAAAAACTACATTAGTCATGCGCCCCACCGAACCGAAGCTTATAAATGAAATAATACAGCAGTATATGCGTGCCGACGGTATAGCAGGTAAGGCATCGCGGCAACAGGCTTCTTATTTGTGGACTGAAATAGTGGGCCCTGGAATAAACCGCTATACAACCCGTCGGTACGTTACAGACGATGGCATAATGCATGTATACCTGAGCTCAGCCGTGCTCAAGCAGGAACTGACATTCCAGCGTTCGCATCTGGTTGATGCAATAAACAGGGCTGTAGGCCAGCAGGCAATAACCGACATTGTGTTTCATTGACAGCGTTTACCTGCCGTTTTTGACGAAATGCGTGCCACGTTTAAAAAAAACATGAAATGGCAGTTTATATTTTATGTATTGTTCCGACAATTTACTATCTTTGTGCGATTTTACCCACGGAATCCGGCGCTTAGGCGCATATTGGTTCCGTTAACATTGAATGAAAACAAAAAATATAGTACAATAAATGGCAACACTTGAAAAAATCCGCAAGAGATCCACTCTTCTGCTGATTGTGGTCGGTCTGGCACTGCTGGCCTTCATAGTCGGCGACTTCTTTACTTCGGGCCGCACTTTGTTCGGCACCGGTACAACTATCGCCAAGGTTGGCGGCAATAAAATTAACGTTCAGGAATTTCAGCGCCGTTACGAGCAAATTAACCAGCGTATGCAGCAGCAACAGGCCGACAATAAAATTGATCCGGCCCGTTTGCAAAGCGAGGTTTTAAACGGCATGATTCAGGAACAGTTACTGAATGACGAAATAGAGGCTCTCGGAATCACGGTTACTGACAACGAACTGTCGAAAGCTATGCTTGGCCCTACAGCGCATCCGGCAATGTATCAGTTTGCACAGCAAATAGGCGCGCAGACTCCCGACCAGGTGTATGACTTTGCTTTCAACCCGGTTAAATACAATGTGCCGGCCGATCAGTCGCAGCAAATACAGGCTCTCTGGATAGAACAGGAACGCCAGATGGAACAGATGTTGAAAATAACCAAGTTCCAGAA
>SSTG01000080.1 GCA_004801635.1 Muribaculum caecicola
GTCAAACATCGAAATCGTGTTGTCTTTTACTCCGAAATTCGGATCTGTGTAGAAATCACGGCAGACGTTGTTTATCTGACTGTCGGTTATCAGGAGTTTTGGTACACTGCGCTGATAGCGGTTAGGCAGAGCCTGATAGAGCCTCATTCGCCCCACAATTTGAGCGAACTGCGTTTCAGTCAGGCGAGTTTGCGAGAGTGTCTGCAACAGATGAATGTCTTGTGCCGGACGGAATGTGTAGAACAGTTCAAGCACTTGCTTGTAGAGGTCGTGGAGCGACATCACTTCAAGCTGAATCTTTGCGCCTTGTCCTGTCAGCACCTGATTGGAGCAGACGTTCATTCGCCAGCCTATGAAGACGGAGAATTTCTCTGCACCACGGTTGGCACGGTAGAGATTCAGGTCGTTGTAGTTGCGTACACCTCCTATGCAGAGTTCAAGGCGTTGTCCGTCTATCGTTTCGTGGATAGAGGGAATAGTGAACGCAAAGGCAAGTCGCTGATAGAACTGCGTCTTTTCCGATTCAAGGAGTTCAGACGCACGTTTGCCGAGTGCAGAGGGGATTCTACCTCTTACAATGTGCGACACACGGATTTCTGGCTTGTTGATGAGTTCTCCGCTGAACACGTTGCAAGCGGCATCATGCACGGTGTTGATGAAGTCCTGATGAGAGATTGTGAGTTCCTGATTCGCCCATGTTGGCACAACACAGTTTACGGTCAGTTCTTCGATTGAGAGTTCCGATGTGTTTGCTTCAAGAAAGTTCACAGAGGGAACGGTGGCGATGTCCTCAAACTGCACATCTTCTGCGATAGTGTTGAGGTCGTTGGCGGTAGCGGTTGCTACTGTAATAGCTGTTGTTTCCATATTTGGGTAAGTGTTATTGATTTCAAGGACGATAACTATTACCGTCAAATAAGAATAGCCGGTTTTATTTGGGATAGGTTAATTTCTACCACAGTTTTCAGTTTATATTTGACTTCTCTTTTAAGTATGGGGAGGGGGGAGTTTATTTAGGGTCAACTCTGGCTTAAAAGACTGTCCGAATTTTTTTCAGGATGTAGTATTTAAGAGGATTATCTGATTATTTGAGGTATCGTACTTTTCTTCTTTGAATATCATATTTATAGATTATCCTAAAAAGGTACGTTGAGAGCTGTCATATTTCGTATGATTAAAACAGTCAGGTTGAGAGTGAAATTGCAGAGTACTATTTGTCCGTTATTATCCGATATAATTTTCTGATTTTAGGCAGTGTAAAATATGGTCGGATAGAGGTGTGCCGATTTATGAATATGCTCCAACCAAAGGATTCAGACTTTACAGCTATGTCAGGTATTGTTTTCAAGGTTGGCGGTGTATTTGTTTGGAAGTCAATAGGAAGTTGTCTATATTTGCATATATCAAGAAAGGAATCGGGAACTTTACTGTCTAACCCCATAAATTCTTGAAAATCAATATATCCGCTCATGCAAATGGAAATAGAGCCGAAATCTTGCGTTTCGGTTTTATTTTCAGGTCTGTGTCTGATTTTCTTTCCTGATTCCCTTAAATAAATTAGAAAATTTTGAGATTATTGGACTATCTAATTTTTAGTCCTGAGACACTTAGTAAGAGATGAAAATTCGTTGAGAAACGGACATAAGAATTTGTAGATGTGGATATAATGTATTTCAAAACTTTTATGAATTATGGCAGTAAAAACAGTGCCGGAAAACGTAGAGTTCCTGACTCAGTGGAACGGATTTGAGTTGCCGAAAGGCATATTAAACAAGGGTGTAACGGGATGTGGTGCTACCTCCGTTGCCATAGAAGATGAACACAAGACTATTATTTGCAGTCCACGTATCAATCTTATAAAGAATAAGGTTGCACAGCATGAGGAATTGTTAGGAGTATATGGAGATGTGAAAAATGATGAGATAATAGCATATTTAGAAAAGGCTGAAACACCTAAAATTATGGTAACGTATGATTCCATGCCACGATTGGCGAAATTGATTGAGGACAGATCAGATTGGCGTGTAGTTGTCGATGAATATCAATATCTACTCATTGATAGTGGTTTCCGTTCTGATAAAGCCATAGCATTATTGGACGCAGTGAATGAATTTGACTATGTTACCTATCTGTCGGCAACTCCGATAGCTGACAAATATATTCAGAAGATTGAGCATTTCAGGAATATGCCTTTTACAGAATTGAAGTGGAGTGATGAGAAGTTTGAGAGAATCAAGGTCAAGAGAATTGTATCTTCAAGACCAATCAATAACGCCATAGAAATAGTGAGAAACTATCAGAATGGTATTTTCCCAACAAGGAATGGCGTAGTATCAAAAGAGTGTGTTATATTCTTGAACAGCGTTACCAACATCGCCAACATAATTAATCAGACAAAACTACCACCTGAAGATGTCAATATCATAGTAGCACGGACAGAGGAAAATATTAGCTTTTTTAAAAGGTTAGGATATGAGATTGGTACTATCCCCTTAAAAGAAGAGCCGCACAAAAAGTTTACGTTCTGCACTTCAACAGCTTTTGCCGGATGTGACTTCTATTCAGAATGTGCATCAACCTTTGTTATCAGTGACAATAAGAAAGTCCACACGTCAATTGATATAGCCACGGAGTTAGTGCAGATTGTAGGTAGGCAGAGATTAATGTCCAATCCGTTTAGAAAAGAAGTGGTGTTTATTTATAATGTAGATATTGGAGAGAATAATGCTGATATTTACAAAAAAAGCATAGAGAAAAAACTAAAAGATTCAGAAGATTTGGCGAATTGGAATAATAGTGTACCTGAGAGATTTAGGGAAAAAGTCGGCAGTAGCACAAACGAGTTGCAGAGAATCAAAAAGTATAGTCAGGATTATGTGCGATATGATGAAAATTCAGATAGTTTTACAGTAAACCATTGGGCTTATCTGAATGATTGTTTTGCCTTTGATGTTCAACACAAGAATTATGAGAATAGTATTGTTGTTAAAAAGCAGTTGGATGATAATAGATTTGACACAAGCCCTAATGAGGAAGTATCTGACTATATGGAGCAGTTGAAGTGTATTCTTGTGAAAGAGGGATTTGCAGACAGAATGAAACGATATTGTGAGTTACGACAGCTGAAAGAATCGTGTAAATTCTACCTTGCGTCTGATATTATGGAACGACAGTATGAGGATTTAAGACTGTATTATGATAGATTAGGTAAAGAGAGAATAAAGGCGTTAGGCTTTAAGGAAAAAGACCTGAAAAATGAATTGGAACGCAGTTATCGTGCTAATGATATTAAGCAGAAATTCAGGGAAACATTTATTGTAGGTCAGAGAATGGCAACAGAGGATATTAAAAAGATAATGAGCGAAATCTATTCGGTGTATGGAATTAACAAGAGAGGGGTAGCCACACATTTAGAAAGAGATTACGATATAAGAGTGAAACCGATAAAAGTTACCACACCTAACGGATTACGCAAAGGTGGCTATGAATTTATATGAAACAACAAAGGGCAAGCCAATTTGTGTCGGTCTGCCCTTTATTCATTTGAGATGTTTGTTATTCGGCCATTCGGATTTTTATTATGTCAATCTGTTCAATTACTTTGTTCTCATCAAGGTTACCTTTCTCGTTGTACATAGCCTGACGGTCATTTGGAGAGATAGAGTCAAACACCTTAAAAGCGTACTCCTCGTTTTTACCGTTACGAAGTTTCTCAAATCGTTCTATTAAGTATCGCTTAGCAATGTCTTTGTGGCGAAAACCAAGCCGTATGCATAGGTTGATGTAACGATTACCTCTTTCTATGCTCTCTCCCTCAACGATTTTCTTCTTCGTTTTTATTCCTTTCTCTGTCTTACCTTGACAGAGTAACGAGAGGTCTGATTTATTAAGTTCTTTGGAGTTCCCAAAGAAGATAAGATTTAGGGTGCTTAATGGGAATCCAGTTGGATTCTCTTCGCTTTTAATTAACTCTTTATAGCGAAGTAGCAAGTCTGTCTGTTGTACGTTAGCTGCACCTCGCACATAATCAAGCGGTTTCCATTCTGCTTTGGTGACGTTGATTGCAGAGATGTATTCTGCAACTGTTTCATCGTTTGCCAATTCTACGATGATTGCTGGAACTTGGATTACGGTTACATCTTTCTCTCCATTATGTAGCGAAGTTGCGAAGATCCTGTGCTGACCGTCAAGCACAAGGTAGTAGTGCTGTGCATTTTCAGGTGTAATGCGATTGTCGTTGATGTCAACGAGGGTTATATCACCATTTGCGATAGCTTTTTCAGCTGGAAGAACTTGTACGAGTTCAGCCTGACGGTAGCCGTGTGCCTTGATGTCGGCACAGATTTTCTTGGCGTTGGCGAGGTTCACATCTCGGTTGATGCCCTTTGCGAAAGCGGCGTTGCGTACTTCGTTGTTAGCGACTGCGATGATTTCCACGCTTGCGAAAGAATTGTTCTTTGCCATTTTTGTCTTGGAAGTCAGGGGATAAATCAGCCGCAACGTGCGGTCTGTTTTCCTGATTTCGGTGGCAAAATTATATCAACTCGCAATGCTGTGTAAGCGTAGAATTTTTGCGTTTTTCTTACTCTAAGATAATGGCGATATGATGGGAAGTTGCATATCCTTGTAATCTCTCATAAGTTTATCGAAAGTTGCGTTATTGTCCTTTGTGCAAAAATCAGTGGGATCATCTCCCTTTTTATGGTTAAGTTCCCCCGTAAACCATAAGACGCACAACCCCAAATTTCTTTCGGCTTGGGTAAATGCACCTTTTTTCTGTTTCTTGTGAGATATAGGTAAATATTGCAGAATGGTACGCACAAGTATATAATCAATCTCACGTTTTGCAGGGTAAATGATTTCTACCTGATTGGCTGATTCAAGATTGGAGTTGATGAAAGATGCTATTAGAGACTTAATAAACTGTTGATTGGCAAACTTAAAATGCTTACTTCCAACCTTTATATCGAGTTCCATTTTATCATTTGGACGTTCATCTATTCTATTTTTAAGGCGATTCACTCTATCCTCCATGCGTTCAATAGTGCCACGATATAGCCATTTAGATAGTTCTATCCAGATGAAAGCTATAAATTCAAATGTAGCGATTGGAGATAGACCTAACTCCTTTATCGCGTCCTGCAATATATCAAATTCGTAAAATTCTTTTTGTGATAGCCCACTTGCATCTATTCGTTGCCCCCTATTATTATAGAAATTTATGGCATCTTGTGACGGCACCCATTGTTCTCCGTCATATTCAGGAAACAATAATGCGTATGAACGAATATATTTCAATCGCTCAATAATCTCTTTATGTTTACTCTCAGGATATTTCTTTATCCAAGCATTGAACAATTGTGATTCCTCCCACTCCAATGATTCTTTGTAGTCCGGTGGCAAGGTGGGAAACTGCTTGCGTGTCTTTATAAATTCCGAAATCTCCATATTATAATTGTTCTACATCCTTAAATAGAACTTTATTAAATTGCTTAAAAGCAGTTAGATTATTCGATGTGAGAGCATCAATTTGTTGCATTAGCTTATGGTATCCATCTTCTTTATAGTATGTAAAGTCAAAACTTTTATTAACTGTTCGTTGACTATAATTATTTCCATCTTGACAACTATCTCTAAAAAGATTATGAAAATAAGTATGGTCTGTTTCTCCTAAGGAGTGTCCGAAAAATATAATTCTCTTACTTTTTTCAAATATTGCACGTAAATTAAGTGCTTTATAGTGACGAGGATATGCCTTACGTAGAAAAACGTGTTCAGGTTTGATGGGAGCACTATCCTCTACACCAAAAATTATGTCATTTTTAGCCGCTTCACCGTGTACTTTTATTAAACTATTCCTTATTGTGTCTTCATCAACGAAATTATTTCGTAATAATATTTCGATTGATTTTGTGTAGTTAAAATCTAAGATATTGAACCTATCGCAGGACTCAGAGATTGACTCAATTAACCTATATGCTGCACTTGTTCGCTTCATCAACGAATAATCTAACTTTTCAAGATAATTTATTAAAGCGAAAGTAAGTAGCTCGTAATTGAACTTGAAAGATCCATCACTTTTTTTTAAAGAATATGATTTAAGTTCATTCTCTATATCTATCCAATTTTGTAATTCAAATTTGCTTTTAAGGTGTTTTGCTAATTCATTTCCACGTTTTACCATATCGTCGAAATGTGTACTCTTTACAAAATCTGCATAGCTCGTTGGTAAGCCGAGATTTATGTCAAAGCCATTGCCTATAACTATGCACGTATCTTTGGGGGTAATCTGTACTTTTTCCATATGCAAATTTACAAAGAAAATCCCGCCAATCGTATAGACTGACGGGATTTTCTGATTTAGAGTAAGGCTTTCATTGCTGTATTCATCTGCTCCTTATCGAAACTATCTAAATAGACTTGTGTGATTTTCTCAGAACTATGTCCTAATGATTCACTGATGATAGACGTTGAAACTCCAGCACGTTTTAGCACTGTGGCGAAAGAATGGCGCGCAACGTAGGTCGTAAGAGGGATAGGCAAGCGAAGTCTCACTCCGATTTCTTTCAGATGTTTGTTTATCTTTGCCAAGACCTTGTGAAGTCTATTAACTATCTGTACTTCTGACCTATGAAAGTTTGATAGGATAGGAAACACAAATGCCGTTTTACCGTCATTGTATTTCTCTATAATCTGTTTAGCACGTTCTTGTAGAGGTACAATGATAAGTTTCTTTGTCTTCTCTCTGTTATAGACTATCTGATTATCCTGAATATTAGAATATTTCAGTTTCGCCATGTCTATAAAGTTGATTCCAGCGCACAGATATGAGAACGTGAAAACGTCTATTGCAAGACGTTCCATTTGACTTTTACCCTCATATTCCATAATTCTGCGAATGTCATCTTTTGTTAATGCTCTCTTTGCGGTAGCCTTATTCAGTTTGGAAACCTTGTAATTGGTGAATGGGTAACAGTCGCTTTTGATTGCGTGTTCCAAAAGTGCAAGATTGAACACAGCTCTAAGGTGTCGTAAGCGTGTGCTGATTGTGCTTACAGATAGATTCTGTGCCTTTCCCCACGTTTCGTACCTTTTCAGCCAGCCCACATCAATATCAGAGAATGGAATGTCAAGATGCTTGGCAAACTTTATAAATGAATTGTATGAAACCTCGTACATTCCGGCATATCTCAGGCGATTCTCCTTTTTGAGATTGTCTATATATGTTATATAGTAGTCTCCAACAGTCTTTTTTGACGTGGCAGAGGGTTTGACAGATTCAATCAAGGTAGATGCTGAGAAATCTCTGCCTGCGATTTTCTTGTCTAAGGCGATTCTCTGAATCTCATTCACTTTCTCATTTATTAGAATGATGATTCTCTCACGATTGGGGCATTTGTCATTCGGCTGATTGCTCTTGAAGTCCCAATGCTCAGCGTTTACAGATATTCCAAGACTCTGATATTTACGTTTGTTGTCTTTACAGACACATAGCATTAGAGGATGTTCGCCATTACTGAGCGTTTTTGATTTGTAACACAGCACTTTAATAGTTCCGTTCATTTGGTTTACTGGTTTACATCTCGGTTTACAGAAAATGTGAAACTGTGCTGTAATTGCGAATATATAAAAGAAAAAAAGCAGCTATCGTTTTGTGATAAATGCTTGATTTTCAGTGTTTTACTTGTGATCCGCCTGGTCTCTGTGACACAAACGTATGTTATATGATTATCAACATCTTAGCTCTCTGAAAATCGCGGCACTCCCTCTTTGCGCACCCCGATATTTCAATGTTCTTCTTCGTTTACTTTGCAAAGATAATAATAATTCGCTGATTTTCGGCGATTAAGAGCGTTAAATAACCCTTATTTATTGCCCCGTTTTTCACTAATACTTGCTCCCTCGTATATTTGATGGTGTATTTATAGACTTAATTTTGCTCCCTCTCGCCTCATTATAATGGATGCTGATTGTGTTTTGATTTCTATTTTGGCGATATTTAAGCTAATTCAGGGATTAAAACCTGAAATATTCCGGTTTTATTTTGGAAACGCCGCAAATAATAGCTAACTTTGCCATATCAAAGCCACATATAATGATACAAGAGCTGAAAATAAAAAATTTCAAGTCCTTCCGTGACGAAGTTGAACTAAGTTTCGAGCCTTCGGTAGATGACCGTTACAACAGTGTTGTAACCATGCCTGACGGGGTGCAGTTACTCCGCTTTGCTGTTGTTCTCGGAGCCAATGCCAGCGGAAAATCTAATCTTTTGGATGCCGTTGAGTTCCTTCGTAAATTCTGGAATAATATCCCTGCCACAAATGATGATGGAACAAATGTCCAGCCATTCCTTATGCGGAAGTCGGCTTTGTCGTATGACACGGAGATTGAGATCAAACTGTATGTGGACGGCATACGTTACTGGTATCAGCTCACGGTGAATCCAGAAAAGGTATGTCGTGAGGCACTGTTTGTCTATCTCACAAATCGCCCGACAAAGGTGTTTTGCCGAGAGGACGTACAGGGCGTATCAAAGCTGACATTCAATTCAACTGTCGCCAAGCTCTCTCCGGCAGAGGTGGATATTATGACAATGAACTGTCTGCGAAATATGTCGGTTCTTGCCGTATTGAAAAAAGTCAATATCGCCGTGCCTTATCTTGATAATATGCGCCGTTGGATTGACAGCCGGATGCTTCCTTTGCAGAGTGGTTCGCTTTCATCATTATCGCAGGGAGCAAAGAAGATGATTGCAGACAGCGAGGATTTCAGGGAATACCTGATGCAGTTCGCACAAGAAGCCGACTTCAACATATCCGACATCAAGATACAGAAAATGGCTGCATTGTTCGGTCATACCATAGAGGGAGAATCCGGAAGTGAGAGTTATGTTTTGCCCGAAAACTGCCAGAGCACAGGTACAAAGCGTATGGTTGAACTGGAGTCGCTTATCTATACACAGTTGAAGCGACAGGCTTTTCTGTGCATTGATGAGATTGAGGCAAGTATGCATCCCAATCTTATGGAATACATACTTGCCAAATTTATAAACACCCCGAACAATCAATCACAACTGCTTGTATCGACTCACTATGATCCAATCTTGAAAGATATTGATGATTTGTTTGGCAAGGATTCCGTATGGTTTACTGAAAAGGGTAAAGACGGCAATACCACACTGTTTTCTCTTGTTGATTTCAAAGGGCTTAACAAGCTGTCTTCAATTCATCGGGCATATATGAACGGTCAGTTTGGCGCATTGCCGAATGTATTGTAGGAGGTAAGGTTATGGCACGAAGAATAAAGGAGCGTAAACTCAAAAATCCGACAATCACGATTATCGGAGAAGGAGCAACCGAGCGATACTATTTTACCCACCTCAAAAGGCTGCGTGGATATAACTATGTCTGCAAACCGCGAAATTTCACAGAACAGACTTTTGATGAAATGCAGAAGCAGATAGAACGAGTGCTTGCCGACAATGGAATTGCCGTATGTGTTTTTGATGCAGATGTTACCCGTACACGACCGGCTGAAAAAGCAAAGTTTGAGGATATGAAGCGTAAGTATGCTGACAATCCGGCAGTCATATTGTGTGACAGTATGCCCTCTATTGAGTTCTGGTTTCTTTTGCATTACCTGAACACCAACCGATATTTCGCCACATCGGATGATGTGATTGATGTCCTCCACCGCTATATGCCCAATTTCAGCAAACACCAATCATTCCTCTCAAAAGAAGCATGGGTATCGGAATTATTGAATGATGATAAAATGCGTCAAGCTGCTATTCGCGCGGAAGAATTTAGAGAAGGTGAATCATATACAAATCTCCATATTTTGTTTAATGAATTGGATTCCCGAAAATCATGATTAGCGTATGAGAAAAGGATACAAATATCGAGGAGGAATTGGACAGTTTGACAAAGACGGACAATCAATTTTGCATCGTGATATTGCGACACTTGTGAGTAATCAAATATACCTTCCTTTGAAAGACGAACTAAATGATCCTGCGGAGGGAATCTTTAATGATGATAGTATTTATGCTTTCCTACATAGCCATAAAGCACATTCTGCATTAGTAGAAAAATGTTATAATGATATTATTGCTAAAATACGTTCTATGGGAATATATTCTTTGGCTGGGAATGTTTCCAATGAATTGCTTTGGGCGCATTACGCATCCGGTCATACAGGCTTTGCAATAGAATATGATATTGACGGTCTTAAAAAGTCACTAAATTTCAATAAATATTTCCAGAAAGTATTTGATTTGGAAATGTCCTATGTGGATAAAGTTCCGACGTTAACAATGATGGATCTTCCACCTCACGGTAATCTTGAAAGAATGAAGTCATCTTGACTTATTTTAAACATACAAAATACAATAAGGAGTGTTAAGTGTAATGAGAAAAAACACACCTAAACACTCCTTGAATTGATAGAACTCATAGATAAAGAAACCATTAGAATGGAAATCCTGCCGTATCTGACGACCGCTAAACGAGGCTATACATGCAAGGGAGATCTTTGTGAG
>SSTG01000081.1 GCA_004801635.1 Muribaculum caecicola
TGAGAGCAGCTCGCTTACCGTCTTGCCGTCTACGGCCTTTGTAGCAGCCATAACCGGTGCCACCCTTATGGCAAAATTCAGCAGGGCAGGGTCCTGTACCTCCGGGCCTATCCACGATTCTTCGCCAATAATACTTTCACGACGACCGCTCAGAACAACCTCGTCCCCCTTGTAAATAACCTGTCCGGCAGCAGGCGTGTCAATAATTTGTCCGTTATGCCTTATGCGGTCCACAAACAGACGACGACCTTGCGAAAGTACGTATGCTTCAAGTTCCGACACTTTCTTTCCTCTACCAAACCAGTCGTTTCCAACCTGATAGCACCTGAACGGCACTTCTCGCAACGAAGACGCATAACCGGGCTGGTCAACAAGCGTCTCGCCCATCTGTGCCTCCTCGTCAATACAGTCCTGACGGCATTTTGCAAAACCGCCCATAAGCCTAGGGCCTATAAACGCTATAATCCATGCCGACCCGGCAGTACCGAAAACGTATGTCACCGCATACATAACAGGAATCACATTGTTCATTGACTGCTTTGCCGCCTCGCTTATGTGAAGCCCGTTAATTGTTTCCTGGCCAACGCCAATAACTGCCGATATGGTTTGTGCTCCGGAGAAAAGGCCAACCGCTTCACCTGCATTATAATGGGCAAGCTTGGCACAAATCCATGTGCACACCAGGCAAACCACGCACATGGCCACGGCAAAACCCACCTGCGGCAATCCTGTTTTTTTAAAACTCCTGAAAAACTGAGGGCCTACGCTATAGCCTATAGCAAACAGGAATAAGAGAAAAAATACCATCTTGAGGGGAGGCAATATTTTCAAATCCGGCATAAGTATGCCAATTACCACCCCTACAAGGAGCACGCTTGTAACAGTCCCCAGGGTAAGCATCTTGTATTTTAACTTTCCAACAAGGTACCCAAGGCACAATGTAAGGAAAATCGCCATAGAGGGATTTTCAACAAAGAACGGTACGATGTGATTGTGCCACATAAATTTGTTTTATTTAGGTTATTAATATATGCCGACATAACGGAGTGTTTAATATAGGCATAGGCAGTTCATATTAAAAACAACACCGCACAAAACATAAAGTTTCCACCCAGGCGGTGTTTAACCCAAATATTGTATATATTGCAACACAGATACAAAAAAAGGCCCGGCATAATGCCGGGCCCGATATGTCAAACTGAAAACAATCTTAACTTTCAGCCAGTCCGAAAGCCTCGCGCAAGGCAGGAACCATGTCAAGCTTTTCCCATGTGAAAAGCTCCACTTCAATCCGCTTGGTAGGTTCGTACCGCGATGCAAATACCTTTGTCACGGTTCTTGGCTCGCGGCCTACATGGCCGTACGATGCCGTTTCCTGATAGATTGGCTGACGCAGTTTAAGCCGTCGCTCAATGGCGTGCGGACGCATGTCGAACAGCCGCGAAACGACAGCGGAAATTTCGGCATCGGTCATATCCACCTTGGAAGTACCTTTTGTATTCACATAAAGGCTCACCGGCTCGGCAACGCCTATTGCGTAAGCAACCTGCACAAGCACCTCGCCGGCAACACCTGCCGCAACAAGGTTTTTGGCAATATGACGTGCGGCATAAGCAGCCGAACGGTCAACTTTAGAAGGGTCTTTTCCTGAAAAAGCGCCACCGCCGTGCGACGCACGTCCGCCGTAGGTGTCAACAATTATCTTACGCCCGGTAAGTCCTGTATCGCCGTGGGGGCCTCCGATAACAAATTTTCCGGTAGGGTTCACATGCAGCACAAGCTTGTCGTCAAACAGCCGGCGGACATTTTCCGGAAGTTTGTCCATTACACGCGGCAACAGAATTTTTTCAACATCGCGCCTTATTCTTGCCAGCATGCGGCTGTCGGCCTCGGCCTGCGTAATAGTTCCGCCAGGCATAACAAACTCGTCGTGCTGTGTTGAAATTACAATGGTGTGTATCCTGACAGGACGGTCGGCCTCGTCGTATTCTATCGTAACCTGGCTTTTGGCATCAGGCCGCAAATAGGGCATAAGGTCGGTTTCGCGACGAATGTATGAAAGCTCCTGCAACAGACGGTGGCTCAAATCGAGCGAAAGCGGCATATACGTAGGGGTTTCGTCGCATGCATAGCCAAACATCATGCCCTGGTCGCCGGCACCCTGGTCTTCGGCCTGTTGGCGTTCCACACCACGGTTAATGTCGGCACTCTGTTCATGAAGTGCAGAAAATACACCGCAGGCGTTACCGTCGAACTTAAGTTCGCTTTTGTTATATCCTATGGCGTTTATAACACGCCGCGTAACATCCTGTAGGTCGATATAAGCATTACTTTTCACCTCACCGGCCACAACTACCTGACCGGTTGTGACAAGTGTCTCGCACGCAACTTTCGAATCCGGGTCATGAGCCAGGAACTCGTCAAGTATGGCATCGGAAATCTGGTCGGCAACCTTGTCGGGATGTCCTTCTGAAACAGACTCGGATGTAAAAAGATAATGATGCTTGTTTGTATTCATATTTCGAGGTTTTAGAGTTTTTCTTATTTTTATGTTCTCATTTTAAAAGACAGCAAAAAAATACCGTCGCGGAACGTTTGTCCGGGCGGATTCCATATTAACACTAAAACCAATTTCTTTTTTACCGCCGCCGGGCATTATAACCACGGTACGGCATACCTGTGCGGTTTTAGCATTTTTTACAGTGGTTGCAAGCAGCCAAATTTCTCCACCCGTCATTATAGTCATTGTCTTTCGACACCACAAAGTTACGCATTTCCCCGATAAGCACATCTTTTTTCCATTAAAAATTTCTTATACCGTCAGGAATTTTCTAATATCCGGAGTTTCTAAACAAAAATAACTAACTCCGGCATAAAGACCAACGAGCGTTCTGCCAGTCGATAATTCCTTGTTTACAGTTTAGAATTCCTATAATGCTAATTTTTTAGAAAAAAACATACAACCCTATCTAATTTTTTACTATATTTACATAAAACACAACCAACATCATCTTATTAACCACAAAAAACTACCAAATGAAAAAAATCCTTAAGTTTCGGTTCAACAATTCCTGGAATTGGAACAGTGTTTGGAGGAGCTATCGGTACATTTTATGGAGCGAAACAAGGCGCTATTTGGGCATCAATAACAGCTTTTTTCTTATATTAATAATAAATTAAAACACCACAAACTTTGATGATGTTATCAAGGCATATTGTCCTCTTTTACCAGAGAAAATTCAATCTGTAACAGACATATATACCGAGGCATTGGGATACTTTTTTTATTGCGGCGATTTTTCTCAGGAAATTGATCTAACAAATCAATATATATCATTGATAGAACAGAGTACAGAATACACAGAAGAAGAGAAAAACAATATTTACTCTATTCTTACAGAGGGTATTTACAGTTATCAATTTTGGACTAGTTATTATGAAAACAATAATTGACGGACGTAAAACATCGACCAGCCTTTATACCCTGTGTGCACTCTCAGTATGGATGGCTGGGGTAAAAAACAGTGTTGCAAACGAAATTGAGGGTACAAATCTTTTAACTTCTATAGATATAGCTTTCGTAGCCGTTACAGTCTGTATGATATTATTTTCGGCTATCATGACATGCAGGTATGCTTTAGGTCGATATAAAAATGTAGCAATAGTTGGTTATCGGCCCCGGTGGCAACTATTCATTTATGATATTATCGGAGTTATATTAGGACTTACAACCTTATTCGGAACAGAAAACATTCAAAATGCTATTGCATTAATAATAGTTCCTTTGATTGCAATCAGGCTTCTTCTTCAGGCTTTCTATGGTTTTGTGCCACTAAAATACAATCAGCATTAATCACAATCTTTCATACCCGTTACCCAATATTTACTAATACCGGGTAACGGGGTTATAAGAATTAAAAATTTACGTAAAGGGGTGGGGAATTGACAAAATATTCAATTCTCATTGTGGCTCATTAAACATATTCGACAGTATATCAGACCAATAGTCGCGAATTTATTTATCGCTAAAATTAATAAAATAGAGTCCGGAATGAGCAAAGTTGCTTGCAATGCTGTATTTTTTTTAAATTTGTGGAAAATAGATTAAAAGCCATGGCCCTTAATTATATCTGGATTGCATTTTTTATAGCGGCATTCGCTGTTGCCGTATGCAGCACCGTTTTCACCGGCGACTTGTCTATATGGAGCCGCATCATGGGCTCGTCGTTCACATCGGCTGCGCAGGCTTTCGAAATTGCGCTCGGACTGACAGGCATATTGTCGCTATGGCTCGGACTTATGAAGATTGGTGAAAAAGCCGGGGTAATACAGATGTTCGGACGCATTATATCACCTCTTTTCTGCCGTTTGTTTCCAGGCATACCCAAAAATCATCCGGCAATGGGTTCAATATTTATGAACGTGTCGGCAAATATGCTCGGGCTGGACAATGCGGCAACACCCTTGGGGCTTAAAGCCATGAAAGAAATGCAGGAACTCAACAAACAAAAGGACACTGCAACAGATGCCATGCTTATGTTCCTCATTCTTAATGCATCAGGGCTATGCTTCATACCTATAGGAATAATGATGTACAGGGCGCAGGCCGGAGCCGCAAATCCTACCGACGTATTTCTGCCCATACTACTGGCCACGTTCATATCCACTTTAACAGGTATTGTTGCAATGTGTATAAAGCAGCGCATAGCGCTGATGGACAAAGTTTTAATATCATGGCTGTTAGGTTTGGGCGCAATAATAGGAGTTACCGTATACGCATTTTCCCAAATGGACAAAAGCAGTGTAGAACTATATTCCACATTTATAGCCAACTTACTATTATTCAGCGTAATAATAATATTTATAATTGCCGGTATGCGTAAACGTATAAACATGTACGACGCGTTTATAGAAGGAGCCAGGGAAGGGTTTAAAACAGCCGTGCTGATAATACCTTACCTTGTAGCCATACTTGTAGCCATAGGCATGTTCAGGGCATCGGGTGCCATGGAATACATTACACACGGCATGACATCGGCAGTAGCATGGATGGGGTTTGACTCCGGATGGGTAGAGGCGCTGCCTACAGCACTTATGAAACCACTAAGCGGTTCAGGAAGCCGCGGACTGATGGTAGACCTGATGAACACACACGGAGCCGACGCATTCTGCTCGCGAGTGGCGGCAGCAATACAGGGAAGCACCGACACCACATTCTACATACTTGCCGTTTACTTCGGCTCGGTAGGGGTGGTAAAGACCCGGTATGCCGTACCATATGCATTACTGGCCGATATAACAGGCTCCATAGCTGGTATAGCGGCAGCATACCTGTTCTTTGCTTAAATGCCACAAAATACGTAACTTTGTGGGAAATGGACAATTTTATCTGGACATCTGAAAAATGCAAAATGCCGTTGTTTAACCAGCACCTGGTTGAACAGTGGATAAACAAGGTTGCCTTGCGCCACGGACGCAGGGTAGGGCACCTGAACTATATTTTTTGTAACGACGAGCGCATTCTGGAAGTAAACCGGCAATTTCTGCAACACGATTATTATACAGACATTATAACGTTCGACAACTGCCGAGGCCGCACCATAAACGGCGACATGTTCATATCGGTAGACACCGTAAGAACCAATGCCGAACAGGTGGGAGCTACATACAATCAGGAATTGCACCGGGTTATAATACACGGGGTTCTGCACCTGTGCGGAATTAACGACAAAGGCCCCGGCGAACGCGAAATAATGGAAGCCCACGAAAACGAAGCCCTATCACTAATTCCTGAAATATCGGAATGACAAACCGCCGAAAATGAAATTCGAATACGACATAATTGTAATCGGGGCCGGCCACGCCGGCTGCGAAGCAGCATCGGCATGCGCGCGTATGGGCGCACAGACCCTGCTTATAACCATAGACATGAACAAAATAGCCCAGATGAGCTGCAATCCTGCCGTAGGAGGCATTGCAAAAGGGCAAATTGTAAGGGAAATTGATGCCCTGGGCGGACAGATGGGCATAATTACCGACCTTAGCTCCATTCAGTTCAGAATGCTTAACCGCTCTAAAGGCCCTGCAATGTGGAGCCCAAGGGCGCAAAGCGACCGCATGGAATTCAGCAAACTGTGGCGTGAAACATTAGAAAACACCGAAAACCTTTATATGTGGCAGGACTCTGCTTCGGAACTTATTATAGAAAATAAGAAGGTCAAAGGCGTTATAACACAGCTGGGAGTAAAATTCACGGCAAAAAAAATAATACTTACTGCAGGCACTTTCCTTAACGGGCTAATGCACGTTGGCCGGGCCCAGGTGGCCGGCGGACGCGTTGCAGAACCCCAGTCGCACGGAATAACCGAACAGCTTACAGCACTCGGATTTACTGCCGACCGCATGAAAACAGGAACACCTGTAAGAATTGACGGGCGCTCGGTGCACTGGTCAATGACCACGCCGCAATATGGCGACGAAGGTTTTTACAAATTCAGCTACCTGCCCCATATAAAACGCCGGCTACGCCAGCTGCCATGCTATATAACCTACACAAACAAGCATACCCACGAAATATTGCGACAGGGACTTCCTGACTCCCCCCTGTATAACGGACAGATAAAAAGTATAGGTCCGCGTTACTGCCCAAGCATAGAAACCAAAATAGTAACATTTGCCGAAAAAGAAGAACATCAACTTTTTCTGGAGCCGGAAGGGGAGACAACCCAGGAATACTACCTGAACGGATTCTCGTCGTCACTGCCTCTAAACATACAGGTAGAAGCCCTGCACAGCGTACCAGCGCTGGCCGATGTGCAGATATACAGGCCCGGCTATGCAATAGAATATGATTTCTTCGACCCGACACAGCTACACCATACACTGGAAACAAAATTAATAGAAGGCCTATACTTTGCCGGGCAGGTAAACGGTACAACCGGATACGAGGAAGCAGCAGGGCAGGGGCTTATGGCCGGGATAAACGCAACACTTTCGTTACAGGGAAAACCGGCGCTAATACTAGCACGAGACCAAAGCTATATAGGGGTACTCATAGACGACCTGGTTACAAAAGGCGTTGATGAACCCTACCGCATGTTCACGTCGCGTGCCGAATACCGCATACTGCTGCGTCAAGACGATGCCGACATGCGCCTTACGCCAATAGGCTATTCAGTGGGCCTTGCCACAGAAGAACGTTTCAATATCATGGAGTCGAAACGCATGCAGCGAGACAGCCTTATACAGTTCTGCTCCGATTTTTCTGTAAAGCCGGCACTCATAAATACCGCATTAGAAAAACTAGGTACAGCCCCACTAAAACAAGGGGTAAAGCTTCGCGACCTGATAACACGTCCGGAACTAGGAATTATGGTATTGGCGCAACACATAGAAGCACTGCAACAACAAATAGAGGCTATTGAAGACTCTCGCAGAAACGAGATTGTAGAATGCGCCGAAATATTAATAAAATACGAAGGCTACATTGAACGCGAGCGGATGGTTGCAGAAAAAATAAAGCGACTGGAAGACGTTAAGCTAGAAAGCAGGCTAGATTACTCTAAAATTACCGCGCTGTCAACTGAAGCACGCATGAAACTAGAAAAAATAAAACCGGTCACCGTGGGACAGGCATCAAGAATTCCGGGCATATCGCCTAGCGACATCAGCATACTGCTCCTGCTTCTAGGCCGGTAAAAAGGCCTTGCGGCACCGCCCGATTGTTTCACGTGGAACATAGATACAAATTTGTTTCACAACCAATTACCACCAGTAGAATAATAAATTTAACAACTAAGAATATAATACAAAAGCAATGGAATACGTTAAATCTAAAATCCGCGACATCATTGATTTTCCCAAACCGGGAATAATTTTCAGAGACCTAACCACAATGCTCAAAGACGCAAAAGCTATGCACATGGTGGCCGACGGACTTGCCAGCCTATATAGAGACAAAGGCATTACAAAAGTTGTAGGCATTGAATCGCGCGGCTTCATTGGCGGCTCGATACTGGCTTACGAAATAGGTGCCGGATTTGTGCCTGCACGCAAACCAGGAAAACTCCCTGCCGATACAATTAGCGCCTCGTTTGAAAAAGAATATGGTTTCGATACAATAGAACTACACGCCGACGCAATCACCCCTGACGACATTGTTGTTATACATGACGACCTGCTAGCCACTGGTGGTACAATGAATGCGGCCTATGAGCTTGTAAAAACAATGAACCCGAAAAAAATATACATAAACTTTATAGTTGAACTGAGCGCCTTAAACGGCCGCGACGTGCTGCCAAAAGAAGCAGAGGTAACATCGCTTATAGTTTATTAATCACAGCCATACAATGCCCGTAAACCCACGGCCGGAAAAATTAAAAGAAAAAATATCGATACTGCCCGACACTCCCGGATGCTACATGTATCTGGATGCGTCGGGTACGGTTATCTATGTGGGCAAGGCCGTGAACCTGAAGCGAAGGGTGTCGTCTTATTTCAACCGTCACCACGATTCGGTACGCACAAACATACTGGTACGCAATATAGCCGACATGCGCTATATAGTCGTACCTACGGAACAAGATGCCCTAAACCTTGAGAACTCCCTAATAAAGGAGTACAAACCGCGCTATAACGTACTGCTGAAGGACGACAAGTCATACCCCTGGATAGTTGTCACTAAGGAACACTTTCCACGCGTATTCCTGACACGTGAGCGCATCAAGGACGGGTCAAAGTATTTCGGACCTTACACCAACGCAGGTGTAGCCAAAGCCGTGCTTAACCTTATACGCGAACTATATCCTGTAAGGACATGCCGACACGCCATTACACCAGAATATATTGCAAAAGGAAAGGGAAGGCTATGTCTGGAATACCATCTGAAAAACTGTATGGGCTGCTGTATCGGGAAAATTCAGGAAAGCGCCTATGCCGAAATGATAAACCACGTTAAACAAATACTGCGTGGCGAAACACAAGAGCTTCTCGACTACCTTCGTAACGAAATGACAAACCTCAGCCAACAGCTCAGGTTTGAGGAAGCACAGATGCTTAAGGAAAAATACCAGCTCATAGAGCGTTACCAGTCAAAGAGCGTAATAGTAAGCCAGACGCTTGACGATATAGACATATTCGGATATGACGACGACACCTCCGACGTATATATAAACTATATGCACGTAAGGTGCGGTGCAATAGTGCGCTCCGTAACACTCGAATACAAACGCCGCCTTGACGAAACCATTCCGCAGCTACTAAGCTATGCAATGGCAGAAATTTCGCAACGTTTCAGCACCGTATACGACGAAGTTCTAGTTGCAACAATGCCTGAAACCGAAATTCCCGGCACAACATACACCATACCGCAAAGAGGCGACCGAAAAAAACTGCTCGAAGTGTCGGAACACAACGCCCGGCAATATAAAGCCGACACACTGAAAATGATGGAAAAGCACAATCCCGAGCAACGGGTGCAGCGCACTCTCGAGCGTATGAAATCCGATTTCAGACTGTCGGAACTGCCGGTACACATTGAGTGCTTCGACAATTCAAACATACAGGGAACAAACCCTGTGGCATCGTGCGTGGTGTTCCGCAACGCCAAACCGGCAAAGCGCGATTACAGGCATTTCAACATAAAGACAGTTGTCGGGCCTGACGACTTTGCCTCAATGAAAGAAGTACTCACACGCAGATATACCCGGCTTATGGAGGAAGGCGAAGACCTTCCTCAACTGATAGTGGTTGATGGAGGCAAGGGACAGCTTAGCGCTGCCGTGGAGGCATTGGACGACATGGGCCTAAGAGGTACAATAGCCGTTGTCGGCATAGCAAAGCGGCTTGAAGAAATATACTTTCCCGGCGACTCCGTGCCTTTGTACATTGACAAGAACTCCGAATCGCTACGCATTGTACAGCAACTACGCGACGAAGCACACCGTTTTGGAATAACCCACCATCGCGACAAGCGCAGTAAGTCACAAACAACCAGCGAATTAGATAATATAAAAGGTGTAGGTGCCAAAACCAGGGAAACCCTTCTACAGCACTTCAAGAGCGTTAAGAGGCTTAAAATGGCAACAATAGACGATATAAGCGCATTAATTGGCACTGCTCGCGCAAAAACCGTTTACAACGCATTACACAGCAACACAGAAAAATAATAGACATGTCATACAACTGGAGCAGCTATAAAAAAGAATATTCCAAAATCATACGCCTGGGCCTGCCCATACTCGTAGGACAGCTAGGCATGATTGTCGTAGCTTTTGCCGACAACATAATGGTTGGACGCTACAACACCGACTCGCTTGCATCTGCATCGTTTGTGAACAACGTGTTCAATGCCGCCATTTTTGCCTGTATAGGATTTACCTACGGGCTTACGCCTATTATCGGGGCCCTTTTCAGCCAAAAGGAAAATAATACAATAACGTGAGTT
>SSTG01000082.1 GCA_004801635.1 Muribaculum caecicola
GGCATATATAAGGTATGCCCACCATGTTTGATAGAATGCAGGCTTGAAGTTGAACAGGAATGTTGAACAGGAGTCGGACATTACGCCGTTTTCGTCGGTGGCACGTATTTGAAACTGGTATTTCCCGTGTGGTATCTGGTTATAAAAGGCTTTGTTTTCGCCTTCGCGAGTGTAGTTCCATTGTTGTTCGTAAGGATACATGCGGTAGGCATAGCGAACCTTTGAAACATGTTTGTAGTTTAGGGTGGAAAAACTGATGTTTATATTGCGTAGTGAGGCCTGCAATTGAATTTCGTTGTCGGAGCTTTTTACTGTCCTACTGCCCGGCAGCAGTTCTTTTCCGGCGCTTGTAATGTCGGTTAGTGACACCTGTATGCGTGAGTTTTGTCTGTCTAGTGAGTTTGACGGATGAAACACTTCGGCACCGCCAATTCCGCCAATGACCAGGGTGCCGTTTTCTCCGTGTGTGAATTTTGACAGAAAAACTTCTACGGGGGTTTTTATATGTGATACGTCGTGTGTGCGATATTCCTGATTTCTCGGGTTATATTCGGTGAGGGTCCGTGGTGTTTTAATCCATATGTGCCCGAACTGGTCAGCTGCTATGTCTGAAATTTCAGCTCCGTTTAACGGCAGTGATTCGGAAAGGTCCTCGATTTCTCCGGTTAAATGGTTGAATCCGATTACTTTTCCATTGTCCGATGCATACCATAACCAGCCGTTAGGGGCTGCCGCGAGTGCAATTATGCCATGTGTCATTTTTGTATGGCTAATGGTTTTACCTTCCGGGGTTATCTGTATAAGGCCACGGCTGCGTGTTGAAAGCCATATGTCGTTGTCGTTTCCTTGTACAATGTCGGTTATATAGCATCCGGGTGCCGCTGCTGCGTTCATGTTTCCGTTAGTTGGGTTATACCGGTAGGCACCATCGGTCGAACCTATCCACAAATTGCCGGTATTGTCTTCAAAAGCGGTGGTTGCGGTGGCTTCGCTTGGCACTTGCGCCCCCGGGTTTATAGTTTGGCAGAAACGTATTTGGCCGTTGTCGTTTTCCAGCCTGTGGGCATTCATGCTTCTTTCAAGTAAAACCCATATTCCGTTGTGTTTTTGCGATGGTATTACTTCTGAAGCAACATGAAGCCGGAGTGATTCGTTTGTTAGTAATGTGTGGTTCTGAACTGCTCCTGTTTTTGAATTGTAAAGAATCAGTCCGTGTCTGTTTTGTACCACCCAGTAATAGCCGGGAGTGGAATCTTCCTGTATTGAAGTTATTAGCGGTTCTCTTGTCTGATTTTCGTCAAAACCGAACAATGTGTGGTTAACGGTGTTGTGTTTGTATGGCAAAAGCATGGTCTTATATCCGAATGTGGACATCCAAATGCCTTCGTCGGATGCTTTTATGCTCTCAACCAGTGTTCCTTTAAGGGCCGGGTTCATTTTGTGGTATGCCGGGACAAGATGCCCTTCCGAGTCTTTGGTAAATAGTACCAGGCATGTTCTGCCGGCTACCCATATGTTTCCGTTTGTTATATCCTGGGCCATGTCGTGTACGGAAATTGTTCGGCCAGGTTCGTCGGGGCTTACAACCTTTGAAGTTATAAATTGTGTCCCTTGTCCGGCATCGGGATTAAAACGGTATATGTTGCCTGTATGGTCGGCTATCCAGAAATATTTTTCGCGAAAGTCTTCAATTATTTTGCCCAAAGCCGTGTCTATTCCTAAATTGGCAATTGGGAAGAATGAGTCTTTCTCTGGGTTGTATTTGTATACAATAGGGCTGAATGTGGTTATAAATATTTCTTTTTCGCGTGAATAGCAAAATCCTGATAGTGTGGTTGGGTTACCCGAACGGTCGGTAATGGCATAATCGCGTTTCCAGTTGCCGTTTTTGTCGTATCTCCGCAGGTATCCGCGTTGTACAATCCATATGTTTCCATCGGGGGTTGCATGTATGTTCGGTACTTGTTTCCAATGGATTCTGGAACTGTCTACCGGTACAGATTTGTTAGAGTCGGGCTTGAGGACGTATGCTCCCTGCATGGTGCCGAACCATATATTTTGATCGGAATCAATGTCTAGTGACAATACCCGGCAGTCACGTCCTGTCTTGAACAGTTCCAGGCTGTATCCGTCGTAGCGTCCCAGCCCGTTTGCGGTTCCTAGCCACAAGCAGCCGCTGGTGTCTTTGGCAATGTCAATAACCTCCTGCGAATACAATTCCGGGAAATCGCGCCATACAACGGACTCGTCATTGCCATATACTGTCAGGGCAGATATTAATGACAACGTGCACGTTAAGATTTTTACAAGTAGATATGTGTATTTTTTTGATGTAGGAATTGGAGTTGTAGACACAGCTGGTATTATTGATTTTTCAACCATACGCGTAATACCGGTTTTTAACCGGTATTAGTTGTCGTAAGTTAGGTTTGCTATTGTTTTGTAATGAGATTTGTGCAAATATACAAAAGTTTTTATAAAAACAACTATAATCAAGTACATATAACAAATTAAACCGGATATGTTTTTGCTTCATTTCAACATGACAAGGCGGTGTGTCGTAAATATTGACACACCGCCTTGTTGTTATTGTAGGCCGGGCATTGTTTGCCAGACAACTCTAGTCTATATGAAATACTTCTTTTATGGGTATGGTTACAGGTGAATTGTCGGGGTTTACCTCCATTATGTCGGCCATGTAGTCCCACCAGCGGTGTGTGATTTCATCAGCAGCTTCTGCATCCTGTGAGTTGGCATCGCCTTCAACTTCCTGATATCCGAAAAGTATGTTTGTGTCTTTGTCCCAATAAATTGAGTAGTTTTTTACTCCTGAATCGCTGATTTGTTTGCGCAGTTCCGGCCACAAGGCGGCGTGACGGCGTTCGTATTCTTCTTCAAATCCGGGTTTCAGATACATTTTAAATGCAAATCTTTTCATAATGCGGTGATTGTTATAATGTGTTTAATTTTATAGTTGTTCCTTTTATGTTTCCTTTTGGCGTTACTTTTAGTGTTACGTTTCCAGCTTCGGGAGTTGAACGTAGAATAACGGTGGCAGTGCCGTTATATAACGAGCGAGAGGTGCCGACGGTCATTTCTGGCGACTTCATATCGCCGTTAATTACTCCTATAATTTCTGCCGGGCCTTCAACGCTGAACTCCAAAAGTGAGTTTTCTTCCATGTTCTGGCGGCCGGCGTTGTCAACGGCGGCAACGCGTATGTGCTGCAAGTCTGTTCCGTCAGCTTTCCAGTTCGGATTGTCGGCTGTGGCAATGAGTTTTTTTGCTTTGCCTGTTGTTTCAATTTTATGCGTGGCAACCGGTTTTGCCGATGATGCATTGTAGGCCCGGGCTTCAATTTTTCCGGGTTCGTATTTTACATTTTTCCATAATATGCGGTTGCGCTGTTTTGAATCGGTTGTATTGTTCTTAACTCGTCCAAGGCTTTTGCCGTTTATCAGCAGTTCTACTTCGTCGGCGTTTGTGTATGTATAAATGTCGGCAGTAGTTCCGTTTATAAGGTTCCACGAGTCAGACATGGTTGCCGTTCCTACGTCAATTCCGTTCCAGTCTATGCTTTTGCGTTTGCCTTTTATTGCAATGTGTACAATTGGCTCGTCGGGTTTATAGAAGCTGCGCAGGAAATAGGCTGTAGGTTTCGGTTCGAGTGAAATGTCGAATACGCCGTGTGTCCATCCTTTTTCTGGCCATCCGTTCGATTCGCCAAGATAGTCAATCATACCCCAGTATGCAAGCCCTATGTTTTTGTCAAGATCCATTTCAAAAAAGTTAGGACCCATTGCCGATGCGGAAGCTTCGCTCTGATAGAAGTTCATGTGGGGATAACGTTTTCCGTCATTGGAGAAGAACATGTAGCGGTAGTTGTAGGATGTGATGTCTGTTAGTTTTGCCAGTGGCCATGGCTCGGAATCAAGATCCATTCCACGCCCGTGGGGGTGCATGGCAACTGTTACAGGACGAGTAGGGTCGAGGCGTTTAACCAAAGGTTTCTGCATCATATATGGGGTTACCCCGTAATCGCCATATGGTATTTCCGGTTGTATCTGTAACTCGTTTCCTAAGCTCCATATTATTATGGACGGATGGTTACGGTCGCGTTTAATCCATTCGGGGATTGTGTACTGCCACTGGTCTTCCCAAGAGGTGCGGCCACCGGCATATTGTGTCAGCCATTTGTCGTAGAGCTCGTCGAGCACAAGTATTCCGTGGCGGTCGCACAGATCAAGAAATGACTCGCTGTATGGATTGTGCGATGTGCGAATGTGGTTAAATCCGTATTCTTTCAACAGCTTTATGCGCTTTTCAATGGCGGCAGGGTAGGCGGCCGCACCTAGGGCTCCCAGGGTGTGATGGTTGGCAATACCTTTAAGAAGCAGCTTTTTGCCGTTTAACTTGAAGCCGTATTCGGGTGAAAATTCTATTTTGCGTATTCCGAAATTGGTTTCTACTTTGTCGAATGCTTTTCCTGTTGAATCGATAAGCTCGGCTACGGCTTTGTATAAAACCGGTGTTTCACAGCTCCAACGTTGGGGTTGTTTTACTTTTATAGAATCAAGGATATACTCCCACGGGTTCTGGCGTTTGTTGAAATTGCGTTTCGAGGTGTTGGTAAATATTTGTTCGCCTTGTGGATTGTATATAGTCAGTCTTGTTGCTATGGGGGTTGTGTTGGCTGGTGTTGAGAATACGCCGGCTTCAACAACTATTGTTGCCGAATCAGCTTCGGCCACCGGTGTGGTGACAAAAAGCGGATGCCGGGTGAAATAACGGTCGGCAGGGGTTATTACGAACTTAACGTCGCGGAACAGTCCGCCGCCAGTATACCAGCGCGAGTTTTCCGGTTTTCCGGTGTCGGCTTTCACTGCTATTGTGTTGGACTGCCCGTATTTTAGTTTGTCGGTAATATCCGTTTCGAATCCCAGATAGCCGTAATCGGTTCCGCCTACGCGTTCGCCGTTAACATATACGTCGCCAACAAGCATTATTCCTTCGAAATCGAGCAATACGCGTTTACCTTTCCATTGAGGTTCGGGAGTAAATGTTTTGCGGTACCATCCTGTGCCCATTTCTTTAAATCCGCGCGAACTCAGGCGTGAGCGTACGTTGGCAACGGGGTTGTCTGAATCGGGCATTTCGTCTGGGGCGGGAGCTACCCATGGCTGATGTATCTGGAAATCGTGCGGAACGTGTATTGTTTGCCATTGGCTGTCGTCGAAAACTTTTTTTTCGGCATTTTCGATGTCGCCATATGTAAATTTCCAGTTACGGTTTATCGGGACTATGGTCCTCTGAGCCTGCATTGAGGCTGATGCAAATACTAATGTCGCTATTGCGGCAGAAATAAATCTCATGATATTTGAATTTTGATTTGTTTTTCAATGGATATTCAAAGTTATTAAAAATGCCAATAAAACAGAACCTAATATGGTATAAAAATTAATTTATTTGGACAATTGTTGTTTTTTATCATTAAAATGCCCGGTTATTACCCCTTTATTGTGTTTTTATGGTTTGCAGAAGTATGCGTTGTTGTGTATGTTGCTATGAAATATTCTGCGTATATTTGCATGTGAAATAATTTAATAACTAAAATTCTAGAACCATGAACAATTTAAAAAAGTTGGCTGCGCTGTCGGTTGTGTCAGTGGTTATGCTGTCAGCATGCAAGCCGGCAGAGAAAGCCGAACCGCATAGCGCGTATTTGTTTGCATATTTTACTGGAAACAGTAAAGCCGACGAGTCGATACATTTTGCCGTAAGCGACGACGGATTCAACTATAGTGCGCTTAATTCGAACCAGCCTGTGATTTTGAGTGAGGATATAAGCCGGACCGGTGGTGTGCGAGACCCTCATATTTTGCGCGGACACGATGGAAAATCGTATTATATGGTGGTTACAGATATGGTTTGCCACAATGGCTGGGATTCAAACCGTGGAATGGTATTGCTAAAGTCGGACGATTTGGTGAACTGGAAACATTCTGCCGTCCATTTTCCTGAACGTTATGCCGGTCAGGATTCGCTTAAGCGCGTATGGGCTCCGCAAACAATATACGATCCCGAAGCCGGCAAGTACCTGGTGTATTTTTCCCTAAAATATGGCGATGGCCCGGATGTTATACATTATGCCTATGCCAACGACGATTTTACCGACTTGGAGGGCGACCCTAAGCCTTTTTTCATTCCTAAAGATGGGAAACCTTGTATAGACGGTGATATTGTTGAGAAGGATGGCAAATACTATATGTTCTATAAAACCGAGGGGCATGGCGACGGTATAAAAATAGCCGTGACAGAGTCTCTTACTTCTGGCAAATGGGAAGAACAACCGGATTATAAACAGCAGACAGAGGATGCTGTTGAAGGTGCAGGCACGTTTAAGCTGATTGGAGACGACCGTTATATATTAATGTATGATGTATATAAGGCTCATCGTTATGAGTTTGCACAAACCACCGATCTTGAAAACTTTGAACCTGTGAAGGAGAATGTTACAATGGATTTCCGTCCTCGTCATGGCACGGTTATGACAATTACCGACAGTGAGTTGCAGCGGCTGAAGGAAAAATGGGGAAATGCCGAATAAGTAGTTCATAAAAACATCAGTGGCGCTACTGGTTGAGTAGCGCCACTGATGTTTTTATGAACCGGAGGCTAATATAAGCCGTGGTTGGGAGCTGTGCCGATGTATTCAATTCGTGCTTTTATCCATAAACGCAGCCTTTCTATATGTTGGTCGCGGTTGGCTGTCTGGCTCCATTTTACGGAGTTTTGCGCAGTAGTAGGCTCTATCAGGTTTGCATAATAATCGAAGTATTCCCAAAATTCCGGAAGTTTGCCGGCAATAAACTCGTTCCATTTCTTATCGAACAATGTTTTAAATTCTGCATTGTGCATTATGTCCCAGGCAAAGTTGCATCCGGGCATTGAGGTGTCGTGTATGTTGAGTGCCTGTTCCGGACTGAGTAGTGACGAGTGGTTTCTGCCATTGTAACCGTAGCACCAGTCAAAATCCCATACAGGCCCGAATGTGTATTTTGACGGTGTCTCGGAGGCCGGGTCGATGGTTTTATACATATAGAAACTTTTTGGGTGGCAGAATTCCTGATTACCCGTTATTGCAAATAATATAAAGCAATTGACAACGGATTCCATATCTGCCACTTCCGACAGCCGGCCGTCTTTAACGCCCTTCTCGAATTCTATGAAGTCGGATTGCCATTTAGAGAATAAAGAACTTGCTTCTGTGGTATTTTCAGGCATGTCGGGGTCTTTTATCATTACAGGCAGCCTGTATATTGGAGAGCGGAACTTCCACTCCTCGTCATAATTTTTGTCGAGTTCCCACAAGATGGAATTTGTTTCGTCAATGTCCACACTGCCGGCGTTGATGCCTACCTTTTCGGTGAGCATGTATGACCCTTTGTATTGGCCGTTAAGAGTCACGTTTACAGGAACCATATGGTTTGCATATGGAATTTCCAATAATTGCGCTATTTTCATTGCCAATGCGTTGCGCATAAGTGTGGGGTCTATGTAGTTTGCCAAAAGAACGTAGCTTTTTGCTTTCTTGAGGTTGCAAAGGCTTATTTTCTTGTCGAATTTCAGACGGTATGGCTTTTTTGAATATTTCCATGTAGAGTTGCCCCTTCCGCGAATGTTTACGGTTGCTGACACATCGTTGTATATTCCGTTGCCATCCATTTCGAATGTACCTGTCAGGTACTCGGTCTTACTTTGAATTTCAGAGATATATGTATCTGTTGTTATGTTAATGTTAGGTACATTCGGTGCATGTTGCCATTTTTTTATGTTAGACATGTCGAATGTCTTTGTGCCTTCGTTGTTGGTAACAATGTTCATTTTTGAGAATGAATCGCCATCGCCGGTAAAGTATATTTCTTTGATGTTGTCCGATTTGTAGGCATTGTATTTGTTGGAGTTCTGGTAAATATGCAGCCACGGGTTTTGTGCTGTCGCACCTAGGACAAAAAGCGTGGACAATAATGTACAGATGTTCTTTTTCATTTAAGGGCTATTTTAAAAGACTTTATACCAACTGTTATTATGTATGTCCCGGTTTTTAATTCCGACAGGTCGAGACTGGTGCCTGACATGGATTCAATCAAGAGAATTCCGGACGAGGAATATACGGCTACACGGAGTTGTGAGGGACTGTTTGCCGTTATGTTGCGTCCGTTTATGCTGAGAGTGGCCGAGGTGTCGGTTTCGCAGTTGCCAATACCTGCAAACTTTTGAGTGTCGAAAGTGTAACCGGTAACTTCGCCCATAATGTATTCAATATTTACTGACGGGCTGTTTATTTTTAATGATGAATTCTCGAAGCTTATTGAAAGCTGGTCGTTAATCTGAATAAGGTCAACCGAGCCGTCGGTTTTTGTTACGGTGATTGCATTGTAGGAAACTGCAAATGATGCCATATGTGTTGCCGACAAAAGCACTCCAAAGATAAATATCTTTAGTTTTTTCATTTAAATGGTATTGATTTATATTTTGTGTGTGGCAAAGTTAATAAAAAAATAGCGACGGAGGCATGTCTGTCGCTGTCTTTTTGCATTTATGAAAGTATAAACTTAAACTTAATTAAACGGGCTGTAAAATAGTTTGGGAATAGACTTAAAACAATTATATTTGCCGCATGTTGAATTGTGCGTTGCATAAACGCGTAGAGTTTAAAATTAGTAACCACCAAGTATTATGAGATTAATTATAACGGCAGATTACGAACAAATGTCTAGGTATGTATCGGACTATATAATAGATAAAATAAATAGTCATAATTCAACTAGTCCGTTCGTTCTAGGCCTTCCTACCGGGTCGTCGCCAATAGGGGTTTATAAGAATCTGGTAAAGGCTGTTGATAAAGGACTTGTGTCGTTTAAAAATGTTGTAACATTTAATATGGATGAATATGTTGGTTTGCCGGAGGACCATCCGGAGAGTTACCATTCGTTTATGGCACGCAACCTGTTTGACCATATAGACTGTCCGGCTGAAAATATACATATATTGAACGGTAATGCTGCCGATCTGGATAATGAATGCCACCGTTATGAGGAAACAATTGCTTCGTATGGCGGTATTGACTTGTTTCTAGGAGGTATAGGCTCCGACGGGCATATAGCTTTCAATGAACCGTTTTCGTCATTGAGTTCGCGTACAAGAATGAAAACCCTGACGGCAGACACGCGTATAGCGAATTCTCGCTTTTTCGGCGGCGACCCAGACTTAGTGCCTGAATGCGCACTTACTGTAGGGGTTCAAACCGTTATGGATGCGCGCGAGGTGGTAATTCTTTGTAACGGGCATTCGAAGTCGCGAGCCCTGCAGGCTGCGGTAGAAGGCCCTGTTACGCAGGAATGGACAATTTCTGCATTACAGATGCATCGCAATGGAATGATTGTTTGTGACGAGGCCGCCACTATCGATTTAAAGGTAGGAACATATAGATATTTTAAACAATTGGAAAGATTTTAAAATTATGAATTTGCATTTGACTGACAACATAGAGCTGGCACCAAAATTCGACGGCATGCTGCCTGACGATACCTCGCTTTGGACAGACAGGCTTGTGCTTTCTGCCGTGATATGGCTTTCGCGAAAACTTGACAAGCCTATTCTGAAACTTACCAGTCGCGATTACAAGGATGCCGGATTGGAATTGCTTACAGATTATAATGGCTCGGCATATGATTTGAACATAAAGGCATTCGATGCCTTGCAGCATACTATTACAGGATGGCCCGGCGGAAAGCCGGGTACCGGAAACTTTATGCGGCCGGCACGCGAACTGCCATATCCGAAAAGAATAATAGTTTTTTCGCCTCACCCCGACGACGACGTGATTTCCATGGGTGGGACTATTGCGCGCCTGGTTAAACAGGGACATGAAGTACATGTTGCTTATGAAACTTCTGGTAACATAGCCGTAGGCGATGAGGAAGTTACGCGGTTTATGCATTTTATAAACGGCTTTGACCAGCTTTTCTGTAAAAATACAGGTTCGGATAACGGTTCGGTTATTTCCGACATGTACCTCAAGGTTAAAGAATTTCTGAAAAATAAAAAACCTGGACAGCCTGATTCAAAGGATGTTCTTACCATTAAGGGTCTTATTCGCCGTGGTGAAGCACGTACGGCATGTTCCTACAACGGTATTCCGCTTAGCAGAGTGCATTTTTTGGATCTGCCTTTTTACAATGATTCGGTAAAAATTACA
>SSTG01000083.1 GCA_004801635.1 Muribaculum caecicola
GTGCTGAACCGTTGGACAATTAACTGGGACGATTATTTTGTGAATCAAGGCTATATTGTTGTTTGTGTTGACGGTCGCGGAACAGGCGGTCGCGGAACAGAGTTTAAACATAGTGTTTACAGGCAGTTGGGAAAGCTTGAAACAATTGACCAGGTTAATGCCGCGCGTTATGTAGGCTCGCTTCCGTTTGTCGATGCCTCGCGTATAGGTATATATGGTTGGAGTTATGGTGGGTACGAGGCACTGATGGCTGCAACGACAGGCAATGATTCGCCTTACGCGGCAGCTGTGGCTGTTGCCCCGGTAACATCATGGCGTTATTACGACACGGTTTATACCGAACGCTATATGTTAACCCCCAAAGAAAACGAAGACGGCTATAACGAGGGTGCTCCTGTTGAGCGTGTTGCCGATTTGTCGTGTCCGTTGCTTATAATGCACGGTACGGCCGATGATAATGTACACCTTATGAACACAATTCAGTTTGTTTCTCGCCTACAGGCAGAGAACAAACTCTGTCAGATGCTGCTGTTCCCAAATATGAACCATTCGATATATGGTTGTGGTGCACGAGCCCTTGTGTATGATAATATGCTAAACTTTTTTAATGCGCAGATGGGCAAATAGGTCTAATTTATGAATGGCTCTTATTCCGATAAATTCAATGTGTGGGGCATTGGCCTTCTGCTTACCAACTGGCTGATTTCGGTTGGAGCCGTAGTTGTCATACTTTTCAGTGCCCAGTTTATATCTAAAGTATTTTTGCCGGCTGTTGTACTGGCGTGCCAGTTTGTGCTTATGCGCAGGGCCCGTGCCGGTCGTGACAGTAAGAAGGGATATTGCTACGTGTTGCCGTTTCTGATGTCGCGTGTACTGTTTGTGACAGTCATAATAATGGTGGCAATAAACATATATTATATGGGCTTCATACCGGACGAGAAGTTTGCCGATGGAAGCGTGAACCGGTCAATACCCTATATAACAATATTGATTGTTGCACCGGTTTCAAGCGCAGTAATGCTATGGGCCATGTACAGGGGCCATCATTTGTCGTATTGCTATCAGTGCCGTGCCACTTACGGCCTGCCTGCCGAACGGGGCTTTATAGGGCGTGTATTTAACAATGAAAGTCATTATCAGCTTAGGCTGCTTACCATTGTTTCTATTATTGCCACTGTATATTCTTGGACATATTATCTGGTAAGGTATTCAAATGCCAACATGAACTCGGCAGATAAGTTTTATTTCAACTATATACCGTTGATTTTTTATCTGTTTTCAGGCGCATACATGGTTATGCATTACTGGAGCCTGTTTGCGTTTTATCAGAAAAACATAGTTGCCGACACCGGTTCTGACGAATCGAACACACTTGTGCGTTTTATATTGATATGTGGTGACAGTGTGTTTTTAAGTGAGAAAAAAACAAATTCTGGCGAATTTGAACCAGGAAAGGAAGTTTTTGATACGCCGTTTGTGCAAAAATATTATTTCCGCCAACATTTGGGCGAGCAGGATGCATACGGAATATTTTCCAAAATGATTGGCCGGGATGTTAAATTCGAACTTCGTTTTCTGTACGAGAATCAGAATATAAACGGTAACAGCAACATATTTCATTTTCTTTGCCAGATTGACCGGAGGTCGGCAATAGAACATGCCGGTGTTGGTGGAACATGGTATGGCCAGGCCCAAATGGGGCGGCTGTTCGACGCGCGTATGGTTGATGTTATGCTGGCCGGAGAGATACGCCGGGTGTCACAGATGGCAAATGCATACAAAGCTTACGACAGTAACGGTAAGCGCCTTTACCAGGTGAGGCATTATCGCCCGTCATTTACATTTAAGGAACTTATGCACCTGGATGTTGACTTTAATGATCCTACATGGCTTTTTGTAGCAGAAGATAACGAGGATTCCCGGTTTTTCAAAATACGCAGATTTTTCAAAAAATATGTTGGTGGATTCGATATGTAGGTTGCTTGTAATAACCGGGCCTACTGCCTGTGGTAAGACACGCAGGGCTGTAGATGCGGCTATGGCGTTTGACGGCGAGGTGTTATCGGCTGATTCGCGTCAGGTTTACCGGGGGATGGACATAGGGACCGGTAAGGATGTTGGCGAATATGGCAATGTGAAAGTGCATTTGCTTGATATGGTTCCGGCTGGGTATAAATATAATCTTTATGAATATCTTAGAGATTTCCGCAAGGCATTTGACGAAGTTTCCGTGCGTGGAAAACTTCCGGTGTTGTGCGGTGGCACCGGGCTTTATGTTGAGTCGGTGCTTAACGGAATTGCACTTCCGGAAGTGCCGGAAAACAAGGAGCTTCGGTCAATGCTTAAGGGCAAAACCCTTGCCGAACTCACAGAGATGCTGGCTTCGATGAAGCGGCTCCACAACACTACCGATGTTGACACGGCACAACGAGCCATCAGGGCTATAGAAATACAATATTATTATCAGGAACATCCCGAACAGGAGCAGGCCACGCGTCCTAACCCTGTAGAGAATGCCGTTATTGTCGGAATAGATATTCCGCGCGAGCAACGGCGGTCAAGAATTTCACAACGGTTGCGTCAGCGTCTGGAGAATGAGGACATGGTAGGCGAGGTGCGCCGGTTGCTTAATGAAGGAGTGCCGGCAGAAAATTTAATTTATTATGGGCTTGAATATAAGTATCTGACGCTTTTTGTTACAGGTGCACTTTCCTATGACCAGATGTTTGTACAGCTTGAAACTGCCATACACCAGTTTGCCAAGCGGCAAATGACATGGTTTCGTGGCATGGAGCGCCGTGGCTTTGACATAAATTGGCTGCCATGGGACATGCCTTCTGATGAATTTATTGATGCGTTGGCATTGCTTATTGGTAAATGATTTGTGTCATGGAAAGATTAGTGCATATTCTATGTATTAGTTTTTTACTGTCAATATGCCTGGAATGTTTGGCTGTGGCACAGACAACGGAATATGATTATATTGACGGTGACAGTCTGACCGCCGGAAGCTGGTTTGTTGTTAATCCGGATAGATTGATGGCAGTTGAGGCGCGAGTTGCTATGCCCAAAAAGAAAGACGGACAAAAAAGCGCTCCATATTGGGGCATGGCATGGAATTGTTTGCCGGCAGGAGGCTATGACTATGTGGCTTTATGCTTTGGCCGTGATGGAGACGATGATGTAACCGGGCGAAACTGCGTAACTGTTACACGTGGCCGGGTTAGTCAGAATTGTGATAGCGTGTTTTTTTCAAAAAAGATTTTTAACGGGTTTGATTTTGCCCGGGGCTATAACTCTCTGGCTTGTGAGTGGAAAGACGGGGTTATATATGTTTCAGGCGGAAATGTGCATGTTGACCCACTGTTTAGTATTCCGTGCGAGAAACCGCCGCATTTAGAAACATTCAAGTTGATTTCAAACAACTCGCTGTCGGTGGAGTGTGTCGTTATAGAAAATAAAAAATCACACAGGAGTGCCGCATTGGCAGGTTCGTGGAATGCTGATTTGCTTGAAAACAGGTTTGCTATGTCGGCCGACGATCTGGAGGGATACTGGGAGTATTTTGATTTGCAAGCAGAGTATGATAACGCACGTCCCGGTGGCCGATACCGTTTTGCAATAGTGCGCAGTTCGGAGCGTACGTACGATATATTGTATATGGGTGGCGCGTCGGTAAATTCCGGTTCGTGGAGTAGGCTGATGCTGAAGGGCCGGTTGCTTTTTACGCCGTTTCAGAACAACTACACGCTTGAGTGGCTGGATGCTATGTTTCAACCGGTAGATGTTGAGGTCGGGGCCAATGCTACTGTTGTCAACAAGTCGTTGTTGTCATTGCAGTTTCCAATGTATAAATTCACATTAAGGCTGGCCAAAGTGGCAAATACTGACGGATGGCCTAAAGAATAAAACGTATTCGGCATCAGATATTTATCTGATGCCGAATACGTTTATGCAGATTAATGCATTTGTGGCTTTATCGTGGCAATATGTTTATCTTTAATGCCTGATATGCGCGTTCGGCTTTATCACGGGCTGCTTCTACGCTAGAGTCTGTGGCTAGCAGCACACCCATTCGGCGGTGTCCTTTTACTTCAGGTTTGCCGAAAATACGTATCTGTACGCCGGGTTCTTTCAAAGCTTCTTCAAGATTATCGAATTCAACTTTGTCCGTGTCGCCTTCTATAACTATGGCGCGTGAGGCCGACGGGCCGTAGAAGCGTATGTCGGGAACGGGAAGGCCGAGCAATGCACGTGCATGCAGGCCGAATTCGCTCAAATCCTGCGAAATCATAGTAACCATACCGGTATCGTGCGGACGGGGGGATACTTCGGAGAAAATTACATCGTTGCCTTTTATGAACAGTTCTACACCGAAAATACCGTATCCGCCTAGAGCGTCTGTTACTTTTTTTGCAATTTCCTGAGCTTTTTCCAGTGCGGTAGTAGTCATTGGCTGTGGTTGCCATGAATAGCGATAGTCGCCGTCAATCTGTATGTGCCCTATAGGCTGGCAATATGTTGTGCCTGATAGCGAGCGCACGGTGAGAAGTGTTATTTCATAATCGAAATCAACGAATCCTTCAACAATTACGCGCCCGGCTCCGGCGCGTCCGCCTTCTTGCGAAATATGCCATGAACGTTCTATGTCGTCGGCAGTACGCGCTACGCTTTGCCCGTGGCCCGACGATGACATTATTGGTTTAATCACGCATGGAAGCCCTATCTGTTCAACTGCCTGTTGGAATTCTTCGCGTGTGGATGCAAAACGATATGGCGATGTTTTTATGCCAAGTTCTTCTGCTGCCAGCCGGCGTATGCCTTCACGGTTCATTGTCAGCCATGCAGCATTGGCTGTAGGGGTAACATTGTATCCTTCTTTTTCCAGTTCGAGAAGTACATTGGTGGCAATGGCTTCTACTTCAGGAATAATGTGGTCGGGTTTTTCTATCTCTACAATTCGGCGCAATTCTTCGCCGTCAAGCATGTT
Organism: Muribaculum caecicola; assembly: GCA_004801635.1. Classification (GTDB taxonomy): domain Bacteria; phylum Bacteroidota; class Bacteroidia; order Bacteroidales; family Muribaculaceae; genus Muribaculum; species Muribaculum caecicola. Next base: position 4,991 of record SSTG01000083.1, read on the forward strand.
GAAAACATAGCATCTGTGGGCAATCTGCATTGCCGGAGCGTTAGCATAACGGTCGCATGCTATAACTTCGACCCCGTAACGCTGTAGTTCGATTGCAACTTCTTTGCCTAGTTCTCCGCTTCCGAGCAGTAGTGCCTTTCGGCCAACCGGTGTCATTACCGATCCTATTTTTGCCATATAGTTTATGTGATTTGGTTAGCTATTATTTTGCAAAGATACGGATAAGTAGAGGGCAAAAGCAAATAAATTTGCTTTTGCCAAGCGAAAGTATTTAGAACGTAGTCAAAATTGGTATTGAAAAGGTGGAAATAACATGAATTCTAACGACATATGTTTTGTTAGCTGTGTTTTGGCAATTTATTGCTAATTTTGTTGTGAAAAAATTTATTGTAATGAAACCAGTGCTGGATTTGCATACGCACACCATAATGTCGGGTCATGCTTTCTCGACATTGCAGGAAATGGTGTGCGCTGCCCGAGACAAAGGGCTTGAATATCTGGGCATCAGCGACCATGGGCCTGCTGTTCCGGGAGCGTGTGACCCAATTTATTTTAGAAATCTTTATGTGGTGCCGCGCGAGATTGACGGGGTAAAGCTGCTGATGGGGGCAGAACTTAACATTCTTGATTATTCCGGCACGCTTGATCTGGATAGCGAGTATTGTTGCCGGCTTGACTATGTTATTGCCGGCTTGCACCGTGTTTGTTATAAGGCCGGGTCGAAAAGGCAAAACACAGATGCTATTTTGGGTGCGATGCATAACGCCCGGGTGAATATAATTTCGCATCCTGTTGACGGTACGGGCGATGTTTTTATTGAGGAACTTGTTGGGCGGTCGGCTCAAACGGGAACATTGCTGGAAGTGAACAACAGTTCGTTGCATCCGGTACGGAACAAGTCTGTGGCTGTAGAAAACAATCTGCACCTGTTGAGGCTGTGCCGTCAGAAGCAGCTGCCTGTAATTCTTGGCAGCGATGCACATATATCGTACTCGGTTGCTGATTATTCGTATCTGGGTTCATTGCTTAAGGAAACAGATTTTCCCGACGAACTGATTGTTAATTATTATCCTGCTATTTTTGAACAATTTACAGGTGTCAGGCTGGATACTGCGCATAATAGATAACATTATGTGTGTATGAAATGTTATAAATTGAAAAACAATATACAATGTTTACCGCTTCAGCAAAACGAAAAGAAAATATAGCAGAATATCTGTTATATATGTGGCATATAGAAGACCTGATAAGGGCTAACGGACTGGATATGGAACGTATAAAAAAAGCCGTTATTTGTAATTATGCCAGTTTGTCGGACAATGAAAGGAAAGAACTTACCGACTGGTATGAGTCGCTTGTCGACATGATGCGCCGTGAAAACTGTCAGGAAACCGGGCATCTGCAATTGAATAAAAACACGCTTTTGCAAATTGACGAGTTGCACCGTACATTGATGGCTTCGCCTAAATTCCAGAATTATCATTCGGAATTTTATAAGACACTTCCGTTTATAGTAGAGTTGCGCTCTCGTCAGGGTGATAAACTGCTTGGCGAGATAGAAACATGTATGACGGCCTTATACGGTATGCTAATGCTCAGGTTGCAAGGCCGAGAAATTGGACAAGAGACAAAAGATGCATTACAGCAGATTGCGCGTTTTATGGCATTATTGTCGCATTACTGGCAGCTTGACCAGGATAACAAACTGTTTGAAAATGCTGACGATGACCCTCGTAACGGTTAAGCTATACGGTTTTAAAACATGCAAAATAGCGTGACCAGCAATGGCGCGCATAGTTCGAGCACGGCTCCGTGTAAAACAGATATGGCTACCATGCGTTTGCCTCCCTGGCGTTCTATAAACGGCAAGGCCACGTCGAGCGAACATACCCCTGTTGCCGAAACGGCGGCATACGCGTCAAACTTTCGGGCAATTATGGGTATTAGCGAAATTGACAGTATTTCGCGTATTATATTAGTGAATATGGCAAGTGTGGCCAGTTCCTGTGCTGCCTGTAGCCCGATTTGCGAAGTCTTTAGGTCTAATATCAGTACGGACGATAACGAGTAGTAGCCAAGTCCGCTGCCAAGGGCAAGCCATTCTCCTGGCGAGTGTTTGCCAATTATGCATCCTGTAATCAGGCTGAAAAGCAGTGTGCCGGCTATGGTGCCAATAGGAATTAGTAGGTTTTTTAAGTTTATTTCCTTAAGCAGGTCTTTTAGATTCGGGCTGCTGCCAAGGCTGAATCCTATTTGGGCAATTAAAATATAAAGTATTATGGTTGTTGCTTCGGAATACGGCAAAGTTTCAGGAAGCACATGCGTAAGGCCTACGGCTATGCCTGTTGCGAAAACGCATATAATTGTCAGGGTGAACTTCATTGCTTGTCCCGTTTGAATTTTAATCGTATTATTACTACGGCTGTCACACTTCCGGCAATGCCAGCCATGGCAAGCAGTAATGACTGTATTCCGAGTGCCGATATGTTTTCTATAATGTAGCTGTTTGCTCCGATGCTTATTCCGAATACGAACAAAAGCAACAGTACTGTGGCTCCTGCAATTTTGCCTGAGGGCTTAAAGAAATCCTTATAGCGAAACAGTATTCCAATGCATATTGAGACGATGAGTATAAACAGGGCATTCATTACTTTAAGGTATTTATCGGGGCAAAGATACGGATAAGTCGAGAGCAAAGCTAAATTTATTTGAGCTTTACCGAGCGGCAGTATTTAAGACGTAGTCAAAGATACGGATAAGTCGAGAGCAAAGCTAAATTTATTTGAGCTTTACCGAGCGGCAGTATCTAAGACGTAGGCAAAGATACGGATAAGTCGAGAGCAAAGCTAAATTTATTTGAGCTTTACCGAGCGGCAGTATTTAAGACGTAGTCAAAGATACGGATAAGTCGAGAGCAAAGCTAAATTTATTTGAGCTTTACCGAGCGGCAGTATCTAAGACGTAGTCAAAGATACGGATAATTTATAGACAGAGAAGGTCAAAGAATGATGTTGATGTCGGGATGTTCCGCCGTATTTGGAGTTATTAGTGTCAAATTTACACTTAGAGGATGGGTTATTATTAATATTGCTAATAAATTGTAAAAAAATTGCTTGAATTTGGGAAAGTGGATTATTATATTTAATTTTACATTGTGTTTGTAAGCGGTTTTTGTGTAAGGAATGTGTTGCTTTTTGACATTGTTATTGACATGGGGCTGCTTTTATAATCACACAATGTTGTAATATTAATCGTATCATTATCATCTATACTAACAATGACAGATTTTTGCCTTCTTTTTATGGGTGTCGGCACTCAGGAAATTATAATTATAGCCTTGGTTGTGCTGTTGCTTTTTGGTGGAAAAAAAATACCGGAACTTATGCGCGGACTTGGCAAGGGTGTGCGCAACTTCAAGGAGGGTGTGAACGGTATTGAAAAGGACATTACCGACAGCGTTGACTCTGATCAGACAAAAAAATAAGTTGTAGTCTTTCCCATGCAGCCACGGGCTGGCCGGGTATATAAAACAAGGTAAAGTGGCAGATACGCAAGAAATGTCTTTTTGGGATCACCTGGAGTCACTCCGGTGGATGTTTGCACGTTCGGCAATAGCCGTAGCCGTGTGTTTTATCGGTGTGTTTGCGTTTGTGCCGTGGCTTTTCGACCATGTGGTTATGGCTCCTGTCAACGCCGACTTTCCTCTTTACCGTTTTTTGAATTCTTTGGGAACTGCCGGGGCATTTCTTTCCGGACAGGCGCTTGACGGACAGGGATTTCATGTCGATATAATAAATATAAAGCTGGCATCGCAATTTTTTACGCACATGTCGTTGGCATTATGGTTTGCGTTACTGGCCAGTTTTCCGTATATAATTTATGAGATATGGAAATTTGTGTGTCCGGCACTATATGATAATGAAAGGACCAGTGTAAGGTTTACATTTGTATTCGGCTCGGTTATGTTTTATACAGGGTGTGCTGTTGGCTACATGCTTGTGTTTCCGCTTACGCTGCGTTTCCTATACACCTACGAGTTGAGCCCTGCTGTTGTAAACCAACTCTCGCTGGAAAGCTATATGGATAATTTCCTGATGCTTATATTTATGATGGGAATAGTTTTTGAACTGCCGCTTGTGGCACTGTTCCTGTCGCGTATAGGAATACTTACCAAGGAGTTTTTCCATACATACCGGCGGCATGCAATAGTGGCAATACTTGTGGCCGCTGCAGTGATAACGCCCTCGTCTGACCCGTTTACACTAATGGCCGTGTTTATTCCGATATACATTTTATGGGAATTTAGCGCATTGCTTATAACTGCTAAAAGGCGTAAGCCGGTTAGTGGGGAATTATCAAGGCAGCAAGAACAATCAATGTAAATGATACAGCAAGATAGATATATAAATACATCAAACCGCGAAAAACTGCGAATAGGCCTTATTGGCTTTGGCAGAATGGGCGGTAAATTCCTGGCCACTCTCCAGAACTGTCCGCAGTGGGAGGTGGCATATGTGTGCGATATAGACCCATATTCGCGTGCATTAGCTTTGAAACAGGTTCCTGAAGCAAAAATTGTAGCTTCGGACGATGAAATATTTAACGACCCGTCAGTTGACGCGGTGGTGTTTGCAACGTTGGCAGACCAACGTCTGCGTTTGTTTGAAAAAGCCGTGGCACACGGAAAGCATGTGATTACGGAAAAGCCGGTTGCCGATACGCTTAATGCCGAATGGGCTGTGGTTAATATGGCTGAGAAATCAGATATATTGGTCACAGTTAACATGTATCTGCGCAATTCATGGTATCATCACGTAATGTACAGTATGGTTGACGAGGGCGAGATAGGCGAGCTTGCAATTATACGCATATGCCATATGACACCCGGCCTAGCTCCGGGAGAAGGGCATGAGTATGAAGGCCCGGCATTTCATGACTGCGGTATGCACTATGTGGATATAGCCAGATGGCATGCCCGTTCCGATTTTAAAACATGGCATTCGCAAGGCGTGAAAATGTGGCGTTATAAAGACCCTTGGTGGGTTCAGTGCCATGGTACATTTCAAAATGGTGTTGTTTTCGACATAACCCAGGGATTTGTCTATGGCCAGCTTTCTAAAGACCAGACACATAATTCTTATGTTGAGCTTATAGGCACAAAGGGTATTGTGCGCATGACGCACGATTTTAATACGGCCGTGGTTGAATTGCACGGGGTGAACCGTACCGAACGCATAGAACGGCCCTATGGC
>SSTG01000084.1 GCA_004801635.1 Muribaculum caecicola
TCGTTGTCCGATGCGACGGCACCGGTGGCAGCCAGCATCGCTACGATAATGGTTATCAGAAATCTGTATTTCATAGTTGTTGTATATGATCAGTTTATACGCGTTTAACATAGTTGAAGATTCCCTTAATACCGACTTTTGCATAGTCTATATCGGATTTTCCACGCTATGCTGTTTTGATTCTTCGCAGAATATATAAATTTATGTGTCAAATTGAGAACCTGATTTTATGTACACACTAACAGGACCCAACTTTCGTGTGTACAAAATTATAAAATTATCCCTGTGATTTAAATAGTGGCGATGTTGTTTAACAAGTGTTACAGGATGTTTATTTTAACAATTATTAATATAAGTGGGGGGGGGTAAATTTTTGTAAATCAATGGTTTGTAAGTCGGATAATTCTTTGGGTGAAGATATTTGCATTAACTATATTTAGTATCGGTAAAGTATATTTAACTATCTTGGGCGTGTTTTTCAATGGCTTTTATGGCTTTAACCAGTATGTCGTATTCAAATCCGCGCTGCATTCCGAATCTTACTATTTTTATTGTTTCTTCTCGGCTTTTAAGTATTGATGTGCCGTGGCAACGTGATTTCAGCAATGTGACGGCTTGTTGCAGGTATTCGTCGGGGTCAATATTGCTTATTACGTGCTGTATGTGTTCGGCCGGTATGCGCTTTGCACGAAGCATCAGGGCTATTTTGCGTTTGCCCCATCCGGAAAAGCGTAGCTTGTCGGCTGCGTATGCAGCGGCATAGCGGAAGTCGTCTATATACCGTCCTTCTTTTAGTGTTTTCAATATACGGGAACTGTCAGTGGTGCTTATTCCCCATTTTTTTAGTTTTTCCGAAACTTCGTAGCTGCATTGTTCGGAACGGGCACACAGGTCGGCCAGGCGGCTGAGCGCGTTTTCGGGTTTTATGGTTTTCTTATTCATCGGGCCAGAGGGCTGTTATGAAACGTTTTTTGCCATGAATGTCGGTTATTGTATTTACGTCGGAAAAGCCTGATCTGTTTAACAGCCCTGCAATCTGGTTGCTGTATGCAGGGTTAATTTCAAAGTATAGGTATCCGCCGGGCACGAGCATACGGGAGGCGTTTTCGGTTATGGGCCTGTAAAACTTCAGAGGGTCGTTGTCGGGAACAAACAATGCCAGGTGTGGTTCGTGGTCGAGAACGTTTTTATCCATTTCCCGGGCTTCGCTGCTGCATATGTAGGGTGGGTTGCTTACAATTATGTTGTAGGTGCGTTTGGCCGGGTTGCTTTGGGCAAGTGCGTCGGACAGCACAAAGTTTACTTTTACTTTCCACAAGCCGGCGTTTTCCCGTGCAACGTTGAGTGCTTTTTCTGAAATGTCTGTGGCCGTGACTTTTGAGAATGGAAGAACCGAGGCCAGGGCTACTGCAATGCAGCCGGAACCGGTGCATATGTCGAGTACCTGCATGTCAGTACGGTTGCGCCATTTCCCGGCAATGATGTCGACTAGCTGTTCTGTTTCCGGGCGTGGAATGAGTACGTCGGGCGTAACCTTTATGCTCCCCCCGTAGAATCTTGCCGTGCCTAGTACATACTGTATCGGTTCGCCAGAGCATACACGCTGTGCCACTTTGATTGATTTTTCCACCAGCGATGGAGGAATTTCCGTATCTTTGCGTAGCGCTACGTCGACAGGTGTGTAATGTGCCACGTCTTCCAGCACGATACGTGTAAGTGCTGCCGCCTCTCCTTCGGGGAAGCTTTCGCGAAATTGTTGCAGCAGGCTGTCGCGGTATTCCTTTAGTGTGACCATGGCGCAAATTTACGAAAATACTTCAATTCAATGAATGCCGACGAATTTTATATGGGCCGTGCCATAGAGCTTGCCCGTCACGGGCTGGGTTATACAAGCCCGAATCCAATGGTTGGTTGCGTGATTGTTGCCGACAAACGTATAATAGGCCAGGGCTGGCACAGGTGTTGCGGCGAGGGACATGCCGAGGTGAACGCCGTGGCATCGGTAGATGCCGGGTGCCGGCACCTGCTGCGCGGGGCTACGGTGTACGTTACACTGGAGCCTTGCAGCCATTACGGCAAGACTCCGCCTTGCGCCCGTCTGCTGGTGGATTCTGGCGTGGGTAGGGTTGTTATCGGTTCGATGGACCCGTTTGAAAAGGTTTCTGGCCGAGGCGTTGCCATGTTGTTGGAAGCCGGTATTGAGGTTTGCACCGGTGTGCTGGAGAAAGAATGCCGTGCCATAAACCCTGTGTTTATGCTTGCTCACGAACACATGCGGCCGTGGATAACGCTGAAATGGGCACAGTCGTCAGACGGGTTTATAGACAAGGTTCGTGGCTGCGGTGGGAAAGCCGCGCTGTTTTCTACGGAGCTTACGTCGATGCTTGTGCACAGGCTGCGTTCGTTGCATGATGCAATTCTGGTGGGGAGCCGTACGCTGGTTGCCGACTCTCCCAGACTGGACGTGCGTCTGTGGCACGGACGCAATCCGCGCAGGTATGTTGCCGACCGCACCGGTGTTAACGGGTTGCCTGAGGGATTCGAAGTGTTAGGGCGTGACGGGTGCGGTACGGTGGCAGAGTATGTTGCCGGGCTGTACGGTAGTGGAATTACGTCTGTCCTTGTGGAAGGCGGTGCGGCATTGCTGCAATCGTTTGTGGATGCCGGGCTATACGACATGGTAAGGGTTGAAACCGCCCCGTTTTCGCTGGGTTGCGGTGTGAAGGCTCCGGTGTTCGACGCTGCGCCGTCGGCATCTACCGTTGTAGACGGGCGTAGGATTGATTATTACGGTACATTGCCCTGGTATGTCAGGGCAGAAGTTTAGAACAATAAACTTATAATTTGTGTTATCATGTCAAAAAGACTAAAAAACATGTATTCCACTGTCGATAAGTTAAAGGCCTCTGTTCTGGTTGTGGCCATGGTGCTGTTTATGGCGTGCAGCCATTCTTTGTGGGACGACCTTCCGCAGCCCATATCAATGTTTATAACAACGTATTATCCGAATTCGTCAATATCGTCGTTTGACGAAACTGACAACGGTTACAAGGTGGTGGTTAAAAGTGGACCGACTATGTATTTCGACTCTGATTATAAGTGGACTGAAGTTAACGGCAACGGAGTTCCGCTGCCTTCAATTTTTATTTACAACGAGCTGCCACGGATATATGATTTTTTGCTGGAGCGTGACGAGGCTGCCGGTGTGTTTAAGGTGGAAAATAATCCGCGAAGCGTTATACTTACGCTGGCCGACCGGGCATGGGAATATATAAAGGAAAACGGCCAGATACGTCCATATATTATTGACAAGTAGCTGGTTGGTGGGGTTTTGCCGTGTTGTTTTGGCAAAGCGCTTTTGCCTGATTTAATATGGGGTAGATGTTTGCATGTGGAACCTCTCCGAAGTTATCTTTAAGGGCTTTGCATAGTCCCCGACGTGGGCTGCTGCGTAGCGCAGGCCTAGTTGGAGAATACCGGGGTGATGAGTGTGTATGTAGCTTGGTGAAATTACATGTGTGGTCGCCATAATATAGCAAATAGGGTCATGCTTCCACAGCATGACCCTATTTGTTTGTTTTTATTTGTTGCTTATTTGGCTGCCGGTGTGGTTGCGGCAGGAGCTGCAGTGCCGGTTATGCCAAGCGATTTTTTTACATCGGGTGTGATTGTTACAACATCTGCGCCTGAATATAAAGGCAGTGTTGATTCGAATACGAATGTAAGGCCTTTTTCTTTACCTACGGCGCTGATGGCAGAAGATACTTTGCTGATTACCGGGGCCATTAGTGTGTCGTGTTGACGGCGAAGGTCTTCAGAAGCTGTCATTTGGAATTGTTCCATTTTCTGATACAGAGCCTGTACTTCCTGCTGGCGGCGCTGTTTGATGGGTTCGGGAGTGCTGGGGTCCAGTTTCTGGAATTCGGCATATTCACGATCCATCTGCTCACGTAGTTTGCCAAATTCGTCTTCGTATTTTTTTGAAGCGGCGGCAATCTGTTCCTGAACTTTTTTTACATCAGGCATTGCATCGAGAACTTCCTGTGTGTTTACTACTCCGAATTTGGGAGCCTGTGCCACTGCAAGCATTGGAAATGCTACACATATGGCTAGCAAAATTTTCTTTATCATTTGATATTTACTTTTGTTAATTTATCATTTTAGTGTTAATCCGCGCAAAGATACGAAACTATCTGAATATTTACTAGCGGCTTATGTAAAAAATACGTAAATAAAGACTCCCTCAGGCTCTGAGCCGGGCGCGGCAAAAAGATGCCGGCTATTTGGCATATCCCATTTTTGCAAGTACTTCGTTGCTTACGTCGATACGGGGCGAGGCAAATATTATGTTTTGTGACGATGCCCTGTCGAATATGCATTGGTAGCCTCGTTCTTCGCTTACTTTTTTTACGGCTGTGTATACTTCGTTCTGTATCGGTTCCATTAGTGTCTGCCGTTTCTGGTATAGTTCACCTTCAGGTCCGAAATATTTGTAGCGGAGCTCGGTGGCCTCTTTTTCCTTGGCAACAATTTCTTGTTCGCGTTTGGTTTTTTGTTCGTCGGTTAGAAACACCATGTCGGCTTGGAACGATTTGTACATGGTCTGGGCTTCGTTTGCCTTTGTTTCTACTTCTTTTTGCCAGCGGAGCGATATTTGTTTCAGCTGTTCGTTTGCCATTTCGTAGGAAGGCACGTTTTTGAGTATGTACTCCATGTCAATCAACGCGAATTTCTGGGCACGTGCCCCGAATGCTATTGCGGCAATTACCAATAGGGTGAGTGTTAGTTTTTTCATTGCTTCCTTAATTTTAATGTTTTTATAAGCCGGGATACGGCTACAGGGCTTGTTGCCCGCAGTGCCGTATTCCCTTTTAATAATGACACTCGAAATGAGGTTTAGTTTGCTCCGGTTAATGTTTTTTAAGAATGTGCGCGGATGGTTAGAATTCCTGTCCGAGAATGAAGTGGAACTGTGATCCGCCCTTGCGTCCGTAAACACGGTCGAAACCGTAGGCCCAGTCAATACCCATCATGCCGACCATTGGCAGGTAGATGCGCACACCGGCACCGGCACTGCGCTTAAGGTCGAACGGCGAGAAGCTTTTTACGTCGGTCCATGCGTTACCTGCTTCAACGAATGTCAAACCGTAGATGGTTGTTGACGGCGAGAGCATGAACGGGAAGTGAAGTTCCATTCCGACACGTGTGTAGGCGTATCCTTCGCGTGTCCATGGGGTGAACTGTCCGTTGTCGTAACCGCGCAGTCCTATTGTTTCTGTTGCATAGGTGTAGGAACCCGACATGCCGTCGCCGCCTACATAGAATGTTTCGAACGGCGATTTAAGCCATTTGTTGTAGCTGCCCAGCAAACCGAAATCGGCACGCGTCATCATAACCAGTGTATATTTGCCGTCGGGGTTGGTGAGTGGTGTATACGTACGTGTCTTTATGCGAAGTTTCCAGTATTCAATCCAGTTGTATAGTTCTTTTTTCGACTCGGTGGTGTTTTCTTCGTAGAGTTTTCTCCAGTTTTTCTTGCCGAAAAGCGATGCAGGCGGTGTCATTTGCAGGTTGACTGAGAAAATAGAACCACGGCGCGTGTACAACGGGTTGTCTATTGACGTACGTGCCAGCGTGAGGCCTAGAACAAGCGAGTTGGATGTACCGTTGTTCATGTAGTAGAGATAGTCCCAGTTTTTGAGGTAGTACCACTGGTAGCTCAGGTCGGCCTGGAATGTGAAGTAGTCGTCGGGCCAGCTGAGGCGTTTTCCTATACCTACGGTTACGCCTATCATCTGCAGTATCTTGTTCGGGTCATAGGCGTTTTCGTATGAGTTTTGCAGATAGTCGTTGTATCCGTTGCCATAGCCGTAACCATATCCGTAACCGTAGCCATATCCATATCCGTAACCGTTATACCAGTTTTTAGAGTAGTAGTCGGAGTTAATGCCGGTTTGACGCGAATAGTAGGCCGATACAGACAACGAGTTTGGCCGTTTTCCGCCAAACCACGGGTCGAGGAACGATATGGAGTAACTTTGATAGTACTTGGCGTTTGTTTGTGCAGATATGGTGAATGTCTGTCCTTCGCCTTGCGGAATCAGGCCTTTGTATGAGCCAGGATTGAACAGGTTCTTGATGGAGAAGTTTGTGAACTTCAGGGCCAGTTTTCCAATGAGGCCGGTTTGTCCCCATCCGAATGAAACCTCTACCTGGTCGTTTGCCTTGGACTCCAGGTTGAAAAGAATGTCGACAGTTCCGTTTTCTGCGTTTGGTTCGGGGCGTATGTCCATGTTTTCTGGGTCGAAATGCCCGGTTTGGGCAATTTCGCGTGCCGATCGCATTATGTTTTCCTTGTTGTACAGCTGTCCCGGCTTGACACGGAGTTCGCGGCGGATAACTTTTTCATACAGGCGGTCGTTACCGTTTATCACCACGTTGTTTATTGTAGCCTGCGGACCCTCGATTACGCGTAGTTCGAGATCAATGGAGTCGCCGTGTATGTTCTTTTCAATGGGTACGAGGTGTGAGAACAGGTAACCGTTGTTCTGATACAGGTTGCTTACTGCGTCTTCGTCTTCTTCTAGGCGTTTTTTCAGTAGTTTCTGGTTGTATACCTCGCCGGGGTTTATGTCTAAAATCTGGTCGAGTGTGGCGGTGTTGTAAACTGTGTTTCCAACCCAGTCGATAGAACTCAGGTAATATTTTTTACCTTCTTCGAGGTTTATATACACGTCTACGGTGTTTTCGCCATAAGGAACAACGGAGTCGGCCAGGATTTTTGCGTCGCGGTAGCCTTTTTCGTTGTATTTTTCTATTATCCGGTCAAGGTCGTCCTGATAGTCGCTTTCAACAAACTTTTTCTGGCGGAAAAGGTTGATGAGTTTTCCTTTTTCGTTTGTCTTTTTCATTACCCTCTGTAGTTTCGACGAGCTCATAACCTCGTTGCCGGTAATGTATATTTTGTGTACTTTTACTTTTCCGTGTTTGTCGATGTTTATGTCGACAATGTTTTCGTTAGGTGCCGACAAGTCCTCCGCCTGGGTTATCTTTATAGTTGCGTTGCCGAAGCCTTTTTTGTCGTAGTATCCTTTTATTATTTTTTCGGCGCGGTCAACAATGTTTGGCGTAATCTGGTTTCCTTTCATCAGCTGGAGCCTTTCTTCCAGATCCTTGCGTTCGCTTTTGCTGGCACCGTGGTAGTTTATTGCCGAAATGCGCGGTTGAGGTTTGAGGGCAAATTCGAGCCATACCTTGTCACCGGCTATTTTTTGAACTTTTATCTGTATTGACGAGAACAGGCCCTGGCGAGCAAAGCGTTTTGCTGCATTGGTTATTTCTGCTCCCGGAATGTCGATGCGGTCGCCTATATTCAGGCCGGAGTAGCCTATAATTATATAGTCTTCGTAGTTTGGAACACCCGAAACGGTTATACCGGCAATTTCATAATTTTTATGAACGCCTGAGTATATTATGTTTGGGTTGAATACTGTGTCTGCATCCTGGTGCTGTCCCCTTAGCGAAGGTGTAAGGAGAATCACGCTGAATAATATGGCTAGCAGTCGGTTGCGCATAACTGTGATATATGGAAAAGTATGATTTTTGTTTACTTGTTTGGTTGTTGCTGGCAGTTTTTTTGCGATACTTGCTCGCTTGTCATGCCGAAACGCCGTTCGCGTTTTCTGAAATTGTCTATTGCGGCGCAAAATTCGTTTGTTGTGAAATCGGGCCACAGGGTAGGGGTGACGTATATTTCAGAATATGCAATTTGCCATAGCATGAAGTTGCTTATGCGGAAGTCGCCACCGGTTCTAATGAGCAGGTCGGGGTCGGGCAGGTTAGAAGTTGAGAGGTTTTCCTGAATGGTCTGTTCTGTTATCTGTCCTGGCAAAATTTTTCCTTCGGCTACTTTGCCGGCAATGTTCCGCATTGCGTTTGTCAGTTCCCAACGAGCCGAGTAGCTTAGTGCCAGCGACAATGTCAGCCCAGTGCAATGGCTGGTTTGTTCCATGCTCCGCAATAGTGACTGGCGTGTTATGTCTGGCAGGCGCTCGGTGTCGCCGAAAATACTGACTTTAACATTGTTTTCTATAAGTCCGGGTGTTTCTTTCTCTATTACCAGGGCTACCAGGTGCATCAGTGCGTCGACTTCTTTTTGCGGCCGGTTCCAGTTTTCTGTTGAGAATGTGTACAGCGACAGGTATTTTATGCCCATGTCTGATGCCTGGCGTGTTATGTTGTGAACCGTTTCCACTCCGGCTACGTGCCCTTCGGTCCGGTCCAGGCCGTGGGCCTTTGCCCAGCGCCCGTTGCCATCCATTATTATGGCCACATGTCTGGGGGAGTGTCTGTCGGTATTATGTGTGACAGTGGTTTGGTTCATTATTTCGTTTTTTTGTTTAGTCTACGTAATAGCAGTTTTTACATCTTTCGCCGAATTCATACCCAATGGTAAACATGAGTGTTGAATACCAGTCGGTGTTTTTTATGAATGAGCTTTTTATGCCGTATAGGTCGGTTAGTTGTTTCCCGTCAACTTTGTCGCCGAAAACTTTGTTCATGGCGAATTCTATTCCGAGGTTTACCCGTTTCGATGCCTTGTAGCGCACGCCTACGCACATCGGTATAGTGGCGGCAACGGCTGTGCTGCCGTCGCATGATGCTGCCGAGAAACCTACTCCAAGTGCCAGATATGGGGTCCACCGGCGTAGTTTCCGGTAGGTTTCGCCAATGCCGTAATTGAAGAAGTTGAATTCGGCACGGGCATTGAAATCGTATAGTGTTGACTTGAAAGTGTATGTTTTCCCGTCGGGATATACGTTTTTCATGTCGGCAGAGTTTCCGCTAAGCGAAGCCATACCGATTGAGCCGCGGAGGGCCCAGCGTGTATTTATAAGATAGCGGAATGTTGCCGTTCCGGCAAATCCGGGGTGCTTGAACAGCGAGCTTGTATTGGCTTCTCCGAGATAGCCGCTCATTCCAAGGCCGGCACCAATTTCATATCGGTAAGCGGCTTCTTGGGCATAAAGAGCCTTTGTGCATGTTGCAAGCAATGACAGCAACATGAACAGCCGTAGCGGTGTGAAGCGTTTTACAAGTTGTTTGAGTTTCATTTATTTGCAGGGGAGAGTGCTTTTCAGTTTATTTACTGTAGCGGCTTGAATGTTAAACGGTTTATTACGCCTCGCCATATGCTGTTACCCAGTTGTCCGTCTTGCTGGTATCCGCCGAACATGTATATGTATGGGCAATCCCATTGTGTGATAGGCGTTATTGCGCGTGAGGCAGCCGTATTGTCAGGTACTATATACCATGCCGGGAGCGGCTTCAATTCAATTTCTTTCCAACAATGGCTGCTAATGCTTCTTGAATTAACAGATAGCTCCTTTTTTATTACAAATGCCTGTGCTCCTGTAAGCGACGGCATTTCTGACGGCAGTTGCAACAGGTTGTCGCCGGTGTGCCAGTTGAGCCCGTTGTCGCGCGAAATGAATACTTTGCGTTGTATTGTTCCGTCGGCCTCGTTGCCTCCGAGTGCAAACAAAGTGGAATATTCCGTTGTCTGCCAGGTGGTGTTGTCTGTTTTAAATGTGAAGTAGGGGAATATTGTTATATTTTCTAGAGCCTTGTTCTCCGGCAGGCTTCCGAATTTAGCCCATTTTTTGCCGTCGAAGCCCCATGTATATGCTGTCAGCGACCCGTCGGCACACCGGCCTCCGGTTATTACGCCTTGAGGCTCGTTGCTCCACTTGTTTTTAAATACGAACATTGACGATACGCCTTTAACCGGGAAATCGGCTGGTACTTCTGTGGCGTTAAATCCGGCTTTGTCCGGATAGCATGCAAAAAAAAGTTTTCCGTTGTCCTGTTTAATTCCGGTTAGCGTGCTGTTTATTGCGCCTAGTGTCGATTCCCATTTTTGTCCGGTTGACTGCCATGAAACGGCATCGGCTGACGAATATAGTGTGCCGTCGTCGGCGAGCATGTATAGCTCGTTGTTTGTGGCTTCAAGTGTTTCAAGAACGGGTTTAAACGGCATTGACAGTTGTTGTACAGCCCATGATTCGGTTTTGTCGGGCGTGTCTGTAGTTGCCATGTATACATTTCCACCGGCATCTGTTGTGAAACAATATAGCTTTTCGTTCATCATTGCCGTGCCCTGGGCTGTAGGGGTTCCGCCTGAAGGAAGCGGGGCATATTGCACC
>SSTG01000085.1 GCA_004801635.1 Muribaculum caecicola
GTTGCAACATCGGTATCGACAGCTGCTTACGCCAACGGCGGTAATGAATGGCATCGTTAGGGCACACGGTCAGGCAGTTAAAACAATTCACACAACGCGAACCGTCAACCACATGGTCGCACAAATCAATGCACGAAGCCTTGCACACATCGCTACACCGGCCACAATTAACACACAAGTCGGTATCAATGTCAATACGCCACAGCGACTGACGGCTTACAAAGCCCAGCAATGTGCCTACAGGGCACACCGTATTGCAGTACGACCTGCCATAAAGCCATGCAGGTATGCATGCGGCGAACAATGTAAGGAACGACAATGCAACGGCAAACATGCCCCCCACCGCCACCGATACATAATTTACCGTCCATGACCCTGTTGCCACACCCAGCCGGGCTGCCGCATTATTTCCATAGCCCCAAAGCGGATGCACGACATTTCTCAGAAAAGACGCATACATGTTTGCCGGTTCTATAAGCAGGGGCAACGAAACCACACCTCCCGACAGCAACACGCATACCATTGCCAACGACACATAACGCCAGCGGGTAAGAGGCTTGGAATAACGGTAACCATACACACCTCCCGACAGCCGGCGTTGTTGCCGGCCCAAGCGGCCCACAGCATCGAAACAAGTACCCATCGGACAGATGCCCGAACAATATACCCGCCCGAAAACAGAAGTAACCACAAACCAGAAAACAAGCGTTGTAACCGGCACGGCAACAGCCCCTACGGCCACAAACTGCATCCGGTTTGACCACCCGAATATCTTTGCCCATACCTCGCCATAGCCCACCCAAAGCAAGGTGAACGACAACGCGGTAAGTACCGACACGACTATACGGGTTCTGCGCAACGGCAAATATCTTTTCATCAATGGCAAATTTACGAAAAAACCCGACAACTAAGTCTGCCTACAAACCGTAAAAATCATTATCTTTGCATTCATGAAAGAATTAATGGTCATAATCAAACGCTTTGCATCGCGTTACAAGGGCAACCTGGCGCTCAACATAGTGTTCAACATACTGGCAGCATTCCTGACGCTGTTCTCTTTTGCCGTAATAATCCCTATCCTCGAAATGCTATTCGGGGTAAAAGAAGCCAGCTATGAGTTTATGGCTCTCGGCTCGGCATCGCTAAAAGACGTTGCCGTAAATAATTTCTATTATTACACGCAGGTAATGATAGGCCGATGGGGACAGTCGGGAGCACTTGCCGGCCTGGCAATGCTGCTTGTAGCCATGACGGCACTAAAAACAGGAGCCACATACCTCAGCTCGTTTTTCATAATACCCATGCGTTCGGGCATAGTGCGCGACATGCGCAACTTTATGTATGACAAAGTAACAC
Source organism: Muribaculum caecicola (assembly GCA_004801635.1). Taxonomy (GTDB): domain Bacteria; phylum Bacteroidota; class Bacteroidia; order Bacteroidales; family Muribaculaceae; genus Muribaculum; species Muribaculum caecicola. Next base: position 1,357 of record SSTG01000085.1, read on the forward strand.
GCCTGCCTATCGGCTACTTCACAGAAGCAAACAAGGGCGACGTAATGGCGCGTATGACATCTGATGTCAGCGAGATAGAGAATTCCATAATGTCATCGCTCGACATGTTTTTCAAAAACCCCATCATGATTATCATATGCCTTACAACCATGATAATCATATCATGGCAGCTTACAGTGTTCGTACTTGTGCTGCTCCCTCTTTCGGGCTACGTGATGGGCAAAATAGGCAAACACCTCAAACATCAGTCATACCTTGGACAAACACAATGGGGAGTGCTGATGTCTAATATAGAAGAAACCCTTGGCGGATTGCGCATCATAAAGGCATTTAATGCCGAAGACAAGGTACAGTCGCGCTTTTTCCGCGAAAACCAGCAGTTTTACCGAATCAGCAACCGCATAGCACGCCGCCAGGCCCTGGCCCACCCGCTAAGCGAACTCTTGGGCACTGCCACAATAGCCATAGTGCTCTGGTTCGGAGGCTCGCTGATAATACACGGCACGTCGTCAATAAACGCCGCCTCCTTCATCTACTACATGATTATATTCTATTCCATTATAAACCCGGCCAAGGACTTGTCGAAAGCCATATATGCCATTGAACGCGGACTAGCATCGATTCAGCGCGTCAACAAAATTCTCGACGCACAGAACCCGATTGCCGACCCTGCCAATCCAGTAAAAATAGGAAACCGTTTCAAAGGCGACATATTATATGAAAACATAAACTTCTCATATAATCCCGACGTTCCAATAATAAAGAACGTAAACCTGCACATTCCTGCCGGAGCCACAGTGGCTATAGTAGGGCAGAGCGGCTCTGGAAAGTCAACCATGGCCGACCTGCTGCCGCGATTCTACGATGTTGACAGCGGACGAATACTGATTGACGGTACCGACATCCGCAATGTGCGCGTTAAAGAACTGCGCTCGTTCATGGGATGTGTCAACCAGGAAGCAATTCTCTTCAATGACACAATTTTCAACAATATAGCATTCGGTGTGAAAGAAGCCACAATGGAACAGGTTGAACAGGCTGCGCGAATAGCCAACGCGCACGAGTTCATAATGGAAACCGAACAAGGATACCAAACCTGCGTGGGCGACAGAGGCTGCCGGTTGTCAGGAGGCCAGCGTCAGCGCATATCCATAGCCAGGGCCATACTAAAAAATCCTCCAGTACTCATTTTGGACGAAGCCACTTCGGCCCTCGACTCACGTAGCGAAAAATCAGTACAGGAGGCGCTGGAACGCCTGATGAAAGACCGCACGACACTGGTTATAGCCCATCGCCTGTCAACAATAAAAAATGCCGACATAATATGCGTCATGCACGAAGGCCAGATTGTTGAAGCAGGCACACACAACGAACTGCTAGCTCGCCAGGGGCATTACAAACGCCTGGTAGACATGCAGAAATTCTAATACAGAATTACTAACAAACTCACAATACAGAAGCACATGTCACTTATTCTGAAACCCGGCCTGCCGATAGGCTTATGCTGCGACCACGCCGGTTATGAACTAAAAAACATTGTCGAAGGCTATTTGCAAAGCCAGGATATAAACTTTACCGACTTTGGCTGCCATTCTGCCGACAGTTGCGACTATCCCGATTACGCACATCCCTGTGCACAAGCAATACAGGATGGCAAATGCTATCCGGCAATAGGCATATGCGGCACAGGAAACGGCATTGCCATGGCTCTGAACAAACACAAAGGCATACGGGCGGCAATTTGCTGGAATGTGGAACTGGCAACCCTGGCACGCACACATAACGATGCGAACGTGCTTGTCCTGCCAGCACGCCACATAGAACCCACGGTAGCACTCGCCATTGTCGACGCGTTTCTTAACACCGAATTCCAGGGCGGACGGCACCAGCGCCGTGTGGAAAAAATAGACATGGCATAAGCCACGCCAGCCCACAAAGTAATATCTCATCCTCCTCTCTCCCTCTATTTTATTTTCCCGATTCTTTTTAGTTTGTCTTTAATACTATGCGATTTATCAACCTTGTTGCAGTTGTCGTAACCGCAACTGCCCTATTGGCCTCATGTCAGGACAGCCAAAACCCAGGAACAATATCGACTACAACTCCCAATGGCCGTACTGTAACTATAACCGCCGTAAACGACCATTCCGTAAAAGTAACAAACTGCACAGCTGCCGATACAACAGTTACAACACAGGCAACGCCGGGCATTATACAGCCTTTCAACGGAAAGATACAGAAAACCACATCGGCAACAACCATGACACTTCCGTCCGGGCTGGAAATAAGGCTGGACAACACCACAGGAGCGGTTTCTTTTGTTGCAAACGGAACCGAACTTCTGGCAGACAATGCAATACGCACCAGCAACGGCAATCTTTCAACGATAGCCCTAGCAACAGACTCTTGTTCGTCGTTCTACGGGGCCGGCGAAAGAGGCCACGCACTAAAACTAAACGGCGATACACTGACAGTGTACAACAAACAAAACTACGGGTACTCTGCCGGTGAAAAACGCATATCTCAAATGAATATAAGCATGCCCCTTGTATTAAGCGATCAAGGCTACGCACTGCTTTTCGACGACCATGCCGCAGCAACGCTAACACTTACAAACCCACTGACGTATGCTTCGGAATGCCCGTCGCCATTAAGCTATTTCTTTATTTACGGAGGCAACGAAAGCCATCTAGCCGATGCCGCCATACAACTGGCCGAGCTTACAGGACGGCAGGAGCTGCCGCCATTTTGGGCACTTGGCTATATAACGTCAAAATACGGCTACAAAACCGAAAACGAGGCACGCGGCGTAATCGACACGCTTAAAATGTACGGCTATCCGGTCGACGGAATAGTGCTCGACCTATACTGGTACGGCACTGAAACCGACATGGGCAGGCTTGAATGGAACCAAACGCAATGGCCCACCTATCGCCAAATGCTTTCCGACCTGAAAGAGAAGGGCATTAACACGGTTCTTATATCGCAGCCATACATCAATAAGAAAGGAGCTGTTGACAATTATAACCTGCTGGCTGAAAAAGGTATGCTGGCAAAGGATTCAACGGGACGCACACACGATGTCACAACATGGGTAGGCGATGCCGGCATGTTCGACGTGTCTAATCCGGACACACGCCAATGGCTAGCAAACCGCTATAAACAGTTGACAGACGAAGGCGTAGGCGGCTGGTGGGGCGACCTGGGCGAACCGGAAGTGCATCCGGAAACAATAGTACACCACAACGGAATGACGGCACGCCAGTACCACAACGTGTACGGAAACGTATGGAGCAAAATAATCTATGACCTTTACAAAAAATCATATCCCGACACAAGACTTATGACACTTATGCGCGGCGGCACAACAGGGCTGCAACGCTATAGCGTGTTCCCTTGGAGCACCGACGTGTCGCGCTCATGGGGCGGACTACGCCCACAAATACGCATCATGCTAAATTCAGGGTTAAGCGGACTGGGCTACATGTCGCACGACGTAGGTGGTTTCGCCGTCAACCCGGAACTGCCTACAGATCCGGAATTATACGTACGCTGGATGCAACTGGGTGTATTCTCCCCAATTCTTCGCACACACGCCCAACAGTTTGCCGAGCCATACCACTACCCAGAATACGGGCCGTTGCTACGCGAACTTATAAAGACACGCTACAGGTGGCTTCCATACAACTACACGCTTGCCTACGAAAATGCGTCAAAAGGCTTGCCGCTGGTACGTCCGCTCAACTTCCGCAACCACGATGAAACGCTGTCGGATATTGACGACCAATATCTATGGGGCGACGACGTGCTTGTTGCCCCCATGTTGGAAAAAAATGCTAAAAGCCGCACAGTAATACTGCCGGACGGTATATGGGTTGACTACAACAACCCGGAAATAAGCTATCAAGGCCCCGGCAAGATAAATTACAAAGCACCCCTGAACGTTCTGCCAATGCTTGTAAGGGCCGGTGCCTTTATTCCACAAACCGGCTACGACTTGGAAAACACCTCAGGCTACGATGCCTCACATTACACCATATTATACTATCCGCGAGGCCGGGAACTGATAACCACTTACACAATGTTCGAGGACGACCGCACGTCCACTCGCTCCTTACAGGAAAACAAATACGCTCTTTTGCAATTCCACGGCATTGTAAACGGCCGACAAATCAAAATAGGCATGAAAACCACCGGCAACTACCCCGGAATGCCTCGTCAAAAAAATATAACGATAGTATTTCCCGGCATAATGCCCGATATAGTTTCATCTATAGAAGTTGACGGAGTAAACATAACGCCTACGGCCTACGAACACAAGTGGCTCAGCTTCACTGCCGCAGTAAGCGCCGACAAACCGTTCGAAGCAATACTGGAACTCAAAAGCGGACTAAAATAACCCCGGCAGAACACTCCGTTCCTGACAAAAAAGCCGTATATTTGTCAAATATACAATATTCATGACACATACCGAACGCGACAGTTTCAACCGATGGCTCAAGGGCATTCCCTACGAAATAGCTTTCTGGAAAAGCTACTACGGGCATAAAAGCAGCCTGGAACAACTTTTCTCATGGTCATCATACGGGGAAGAATGCCAACTGGACAATTTCGACATACAGGCATATGCCGCCTCATGCCCCGGAAAGCCCAGGTTTGTCGACTTAGGCTGTTCGCTCAGCTATACTTTCGGAACTGAATTTCCCTCAAAGCCGGTATATATTGAAAGAATTGACCCTCTGGCAACCTTTTATAACCGCATTCTTGACAAAAGCCGCATTGACAGGCCCAAGATAAAATTCGGAATGATTGAAAACATCTCAACCATATACGAACCCGGCAGCATAGACCTGATTCATATCCGCAACGCCCTCGACCATTGCGCAAACCCTATGCTGGGCATCATTGAAAGCCTTGCCTGCCTACGCAACGGCAACAACGAAGGCGCCGGCGGAGGCATCCTATACCTACACCACCACCGCAACGAGGCAGAGGGAGAAGCCTACCGCGGCTTCCACCAATACAATATTGATTCGCGTAACGGGCAACTCGTTTTGTGGAACCGCGACGCATGCATTGACGTAGCCGATGCATTAAAAGGCATAGCCACTGTACAGTGCTCCGTTACGGAGCACAACCATATTGTTGCTGTAATACAAAAGACTGGCAACGTACCACCTTCTATGCACTCTCCGGAAGCCTCGGCACGCCGCGCCGCCGAAATGCTGGAAATGACCATTAAAGCGTTCAACTCACCATTATTCGCGCTAAAATATCACATGGCAGTCTTTACATCCTCACTGGCCCACCCGGTCATGCGCCGTATTCCGCGCCGTCTGGTAGACACACTCAAAGCATTTCTGGCAAAAAGGCACCATACATAACCTTCCTCATTTATTGTGCAGACGATTACGGTAGGCTTTGGGACTCATACCCATTATTTTGGAAAACAAACGCGAAAAATAATATTGGTCGTCAATGCCTAACTTGAAACTTATTTGACTAAGTTTCAAACCTGTATTGTCAAGCAGCTCACAGGCTCGCCTTATCTTCATTAAATTGAAATAGTTTAAGGGGCTATGGCCTGTACGCTCTTTAAACACGGCCGAAAGCCGCGATGCCGAAAGTCCGGAATAGGCAGCCACCTCGGCAAGAGTAAGATGCCTTTCTATGTTTTCCGCAAAATAATGTGCAACAATTTCCACTATATCGTTTCCGGTATTTCCTTTAACCGCGCGATATTGCTGAATATACCGTAGCGATGCCAGATAATGCTGGAACGAAGCCATAGCGTAACGTATGCTTTCAATGGCAAACGAGTTTTTTAATGTCATGAAGATTTCATCAAAAAGGCTCGTTCTGGCACTTATTCGCGATGCCTTGCCGGGAGTTACATCAAGCGGCCTGGTACAGCCTGAAGCATAATATCTGGCCAAACTGCCTTTGAAATGAATCCAATAAATTGTCCATGGATTATTTTCATCGGCAGCATAGGTATGCGTTCCGCCCGGCGGAAGAATAAAATACTGGTTCGTACCTACATCATAGCGCGTATCGCCCGACTCATACCATCCCTTACCGTCAACACAATATATAAACACATACTCCTCAATAGGCACAGTACGCTTCCGATAGTGATGCCTGGCTTTAGGATAATAGCCAATATCGGTGATATACAGGGAAGATGCCACCGGGTCACGTTCTATTATATTTGTTATGGCTTTTGGCAACACAATACACTGCTCGCCTTTAAATCCGTCCTTTAGCCTCATGATAAGTGCTTTTTTACAAAGTTAGGAATATATCCGGATTAGCAGGCCTATAAGTAAAATTGTCCATGCTTTTTTTTAGAAAAAAGCATTTTTTACACAATGGCATTGAGCTAATTTTGCATACGGAATACCAACCTCTATATACCACATGAAAACATTTAATAAAAAATTTATCTACTTCGTTTGCATGGTATCGGCCATGGGTGGTTTGCTTTTCGGCTACGACTGGGTAGTGATTGGCGGAGCCAAACCGTTTTACGAAGTATTTTTCGGGATTACCGGCTCGCCCGGCCTGCAGGGACTGGCTATGAGCATAGCACTGGCCGGATGCCTTGTCGGGGCAATGGTGTCGGGCACGCTTGCCGACAGGCTTGGCCGCAAACCCCTGCTGTTGATTTCGGCCTTTATATTCCTGGTATCGGCCTACGGCACCGGGGCGTTCCAATCATTCAACGCATTTCTGGCCGCCCGGTTCATAGGCGGAATAGCCATAGGGATAGCATCAGGACTGTCACCAATGTACATAGCCGAAATTGCACCAAGCCACATCCGCGGCAAACTGGTATCACTAAACCAATTGACCATAGTTTTAGGAATACTCGGGGCACAGGTGGCAAACTATCTGATAGCCGAACCCATGCCGTCGGGCACCACTGTCCCTCCGGCCGGTTCGTGGAACGTGCTCATGGGCTGGCGATGGATGTTCTGGAGTGCAGCGTTTCCTGCTGCATTGTTTCTGCTGATGGCCCTGTTCATTCCTGAAAGTCCGCGCTGGCTGGCAATGAAAGGCCGTCAGACCCAAGCCTCAAAAATACTTTCAAACATTGGCGGAGAAACCTACGCCAATGCAGAAATTGCCGCTGTATGCAACGGAGAGCACCAGAACAACACAGAAAAACAAGGCGGATTGAAAATGCTCTTTAGCAGGCCATTCAGGCTGGTACTTACAATAGGTATCGTAATAGCCGTATTCCAGCAATGGTGCGGAACAAACGTCATATTCAATTATGCACAGGAAATATTTTCCAATGCAGGGTATGATCTTGGCGAAATGCTGTTCAACATAGTCCTTACGGGCATAACCAACGTTATATTTACTTTTGTTGCCATTTACACCGTCGACAAGCTTGGACGAAAGAAACTTATGCTCATAGGCGCTGGCGGCCTTGCCATAATATACGCCATTCTGGGAGCTTGCTATTGGATGCATGTAACCGGGCTGTTCATGATTATTCTGGTCGTAGCAGCCATTGCCTGCTATGCAATGACCCTTGGCCCCGTAACATGGGTGCTAATTGCCGAAATATTCCCAACCAGGGTACGCGCCATGGCAGTGGCGACATGCACATTTGCCCTTTGGACAGCATCGTTCACACTCACCTATACATTCCCGTTGCTCAACACCTCGCTTGGCAGCTACGGCACATTCTGGATATACGCGTTAATTTGCTCACTTGGCTTCTGCTTCTTTGCGGCAAGGCTTCCGGAAACCAAAGGGAAAAGCCTTGAAGAACTTGAAAAAGAGCTTGTAAACAAGTAAAACCTACAGATTTTATCAGCCAATCTAAAACAAACGAAACAATCATATAATGGTAAAAGCATGGAAAGAAAAAGTGGTTATACCCACTTACGAAGTCGGAGAGCCTGAGAAAAACCCCATTTTTCTAGAAAAACGAGTATATCAAGGTTCTAGCGGCGTTGTATACCCATATCCGGTAATCGAGTCAATAGCCAACGAAAAAACCGACCACGAATGGCAGGCCATATATATTGAAAACGAATATATTAAAGTAATGATACTGCCCGAGTTGGGAGGCCGTGTGCAAATGGCTTATGACAAGATAAAACAGCGCCATTTCGTATACTACAACCACGTAATAAAACCAGCCCTCGTTGGCCTTGCCGGCCCATGGATTTCCGGCGGCATCGAATTCAACTGGCCACAGCACCACCGCCCGTCAACATATATGCCCGTCGACTCGGTAATTGAAGAAAACACCGACGGTTCAGTAACTGTATGGGTAAACGAAACAGAACGCATGTTCCACCAAAAAGGTATGGCAGGATTCACCCTGCGCCCGGGTGCAGCCTATCTGGAAATAAAAGGAGTTCTGTACAACCCTACCGACGTTCCGCAGACATTCCTGTGGTGGGCCAATCCGGCCGTGGCGGTAAACGACCATTACCGCTCCGTATTCCCTCCGGACATAAACGCGGTGTTTGACCATGGGAAACGTGCTGTCAGCTCATTTCCCATAGCCACAGGCACATATTACAAAATGGACTATTCTGCCGGCGTAGACATTGCCAATTATAAAAACATATATGTTCCTACATCCTACATGGGTGTAAACTCAAAATACGACTTTGAAGGAGGATATGAGTGCGACACCAATGCAGGCATGCTGCATGTAGCCTCACACCACATTTCACCCGGTAAAAAACAATGGACATGGGGCAACGGTGATTTCGGACGCGCATGGGACAGGTGCCTTACCGACAACGACGGGCCATATATTGAACTTATGGCCGGTGTATACACC
>SSTG01000086.1 GCA_004801635.1 Muribaculum caecicola
CGCAGTGCGCGCACTGCGGTGTCGGGTTCGGAGAGTATGGCGTAGTCGTGATAGAACTGGTTATATTCCTTTACCAGCTCGTAGACATAGTTGGCTATCTGTGCCGGCGAGTAGGTGCGTCCGGCTTCCTGTACCGTGGCCGGGAACTGGCTTAACAGCTGTATGATGTCGGTTTCTTTTTCATTCGGTGCGGCACCGGCGTAACTGTCGGCATCGAACCCGGCTTCGGCGGCTTTGCGTAAAACCGAACGTATTCGTGCATAGGTGTACTGTATAAACGGGCCGGTGTTGCCGTTGAAATCTATCGACTCCTTGGGGTTGAAAGTCATGTTTTTACGAGGGTCAACCTTTAGTAGGAAGTATTTTAGTGCTCCAAGGCCCACAATACGTGCTATTTCGGTTGCTTCTTCGGGGTTGTCTGCTGCCTTACCGCGTTCGCGAGCCACTTCGAGTGCGCCGTTTATCATTTCGTCCATAAGGTCGTCGGCATCTACAACGGTTCCTTCGCGACTTTTCATTTTACCTTCGGGTAGCTCTACCATTCCGTAAGAGAAGTGAACGAGGTCTTTTCCCCATTTGAATCCGAGGCGGTCGAGCAACAGCGACAAAACCTGGAAGTGATAGTTTTGCTCGTTTCCGACAACGTATATCATCTTGTCGATAGGATAGTCCTGGTAGCGTAGTTTGGCGGTTCCTATGTCCTGTGTCATGTACACCGATGTCCCGTCGGAACGCAGCAGCAGCTTGTGGTCCAGTCCGGCATCCGTAAGGTCGGTCCACACGGAACCGTCGTCACGGCGGTACATTATGCCTTTTTCCAGTCCTTCCAGCACTTTGTCGCGGCCTTCCAGATATGTGTTGCTTTCGTAATAAATTTTGTCGAAGTCAACACCCATCCGGCGGTATGTCTGGTCGAAACCGGCATATACCCACGAGTTCATCATTTCCCACAGCGCGCGTACTTCTGGGTCTTTGTTTTCCCATCGGCGCAGCATTTCCCTGGCTTCCTGCATGAGCGGCGACAGTTTTTCAGCTTCTTCCTCTGATATGTTTTTTTCCTGGGCAATCTGTTTTATCTCGGCTTTGTAGTGTTTGTCGAAAAGGACATAGAAATCGCCTATCAGGTGGTCGCCTTTTTTACCGGCTTTTTCAGGGGTAATGCCGTTGCCCCATTTCTGCCATGCAAGCATAGACTTGCATATGTGTATGCCTCGGTCGTTTACAATGTTTGTTTTTACTACGCGGTTTCCGCAGGCCGACAGTATGCGCGACAGGCTGAAGCCTAGCAGGTTGTTGCGTACATGCCCCAGATGTAGGGGCTTGTTGGTGTTTGGCGACGAGTATTCCACCATAACCAGGGGCGATTGTTCGGTGGGCGTGGTAAAGCCGTAACTTTCGTGTTCGTCAATGTCGCGCAGTGTGGCAGTGAAACACTGTGGGTCGACAACCAGGTTAAGAAACCCTTTTATTACATTGAAACCGGCCACAGCGGGGCAGTTTTCCTTTAGCCATGTTCCCAATTCGGTTCCCACGGCTTCCGGGGCTTTGCGTGCGGCTTTCACCCAAGGAAATACTACTACGGTAAGGTTTCCTTCAAACTCTTTTTTTGTAGTTTGCAGCATTATTGTGCCGGCCGGCGTATCCACGCCGTAAAGCGCTTTTACCGCGTCGGCCACGGATTGCTGTATGGTTGATTCTACTGACATTGCACTTGTTTGTTAAGATGGTTAATGGTTTGCAAATTTACGGCTTTTATTTGAAATATTTAAGGAGTTTGGTGTCTTTAAGGTCTTTAAAGATTTTAGGGTGCTTAAAGTTACGAAAAAGGTTGCAAATGTCGTGGTTGTTGCCGTACTTCGCAGTCTGAAACTTGATTTTGAATAATGGAAAAAGATTCTTTGCTTGTGTTGTCGGGAGGAATGGACTCCGTGACAATGCTTTATAAATACATAGACCGTATTGCCCTGGCTGTAACGTTCGACTATGGGTCGAACCATAACGCGCGCGAGGCTGCTTGTGCCGCCGACATTTGCCGCCGGCTCGGCGTGGAGCATTTACTGATTCCGCTGGGCTTTATGGGGCAATATTATAAGTCGGCATTGCTGTCGGGTGCCGACGCTATACCCGACGGAAGTTATGCCATTGACAACATAAAGCTTACGGTGGTTCCGTTTCGCAACGGGGTAATGCTGGCTGTGGCTTGCGGACTGGCGGAAAGCCGCGGCTTGAAACGGGTTATGCTGGCTAATCACGGAGGCGACCATACGGTGTATCCCGACTGTAGGCCAGAGTTTATCAGCGCTATGTCGCAAGCAATGGAAACAGGAACTGACACGCACGTAGGCATCTGGGCACCGTTTACAAGCCTAACCAAAGGGCAGATTGCCGCCATCGGCAAGGAGCTTGGTATTGACTATTCGCTGACGTATTCATGCTACAAGGGAGGGAAAGTGCATTGCGGCACATGTGCCACATGCATTGAACGCCGTGAGGCATTGCTTTATGCCGGTATTTTCGACAATACGGTTTACGAAAAAGACATGCAATGAACCATGTCGGGCAACATACTGTAGCAACCGTGGGCACTTTCGACGGTATGCACCTTGGGCATCAGTATTTGGCAAAAATGCTGTTGGACAAGGCCGGGGAGCGCGGTGGGCGTGCCATGGTGTTTACGTTTGCATCGCATCCCCGTCGCGAACCGCTGCTTATGCCGGTTTCAGACAAAGTGGCATGTATTCAGAAAATGGGTATAGAAGTGTCGGTACTAGAGTTTACTCAGGAGTTGAAAGCCCTTTCTGCCGCTGATTTTATGTTGATGCTTAACCGGGATTACGGTGTAGACATGTTGCTGATGGGCTTTAACAATAATTTCGGACATTCGCGTCCTGATTCTTTTGGCGGATATGTTGAGCTTGGCCGTAATACCGGCATAGAGGTTGTTGCCGCGCCGGAATATGTAATGCCTGAGTGTGGGGTCGCAGTCAGTTCGTCGTATGTTAGAAATCTTCTGTCGGGCTGCCGTCCTGTTGAAGCTGCAGATATGCTGGGCCGTTTTTATTCATTGAAAGGTGTGGTGGTGCACGGTAAGGAGCTGGGCCGTACAATAGGGTATCCGACAGCTAACGTGGAGCCGTTTTGTAGCAGCCAGCTGGTGCCGGGACGCGGTGTATATGCATCGCGTATAAAATTACATACGGAAAACGGCACGGCGTGCGTTTACCCGGCCATGCTTAATATAGGCCATAGGCCCACGGTTGATGCTGCCGGTGCGCCTGAAACCATAGAGGTGCATATTCTTGGCGGATTTTCGCAACAGATTTACGGATGCGCCGTAGAGGTGGAGTTTTTGAAATATCTTCGCCCTGAACGGCGTTTTGATTCGCTAGACGGCCTTAAGCGCCAGTTGTCGGCCGATGCCCACGCTGTGGCTATGCTTTGTGGCGGTGTTTACGGGCAATGCGCCAGGCAGTATAGGTGCTCAGAAAACTGATACGGCTTATGGCCCGTCCTTCTGGCCCGTCAAGAAAGGCTTGTTGTCCGACATACATGTCTATATATGCGCATATTCCCTTTACTACCGGGGTTATAGGTGAAATAAAACTGCTTTTTTGCGCTATCTGCCCTGCTGCCAGTGCTGCCTGCCGTAGCCTTACTCGGGTATATTGCGATGTTGTTGAGCACCGGTAGTGCAGTATGTCGCCGTCGAGCCGGCATGGCTGCAGGCCCGGAGGGAATACAACGCGTTCGTCCACAGAATGCATGTTCCAGTTGGCATACCGTTTGTCAAAAAGGCGCACCTGATAGTCGGGATACCAGCCGCAGTGCCTTACTGGCTGGCCGCAGAAAAAGTTAAGGCGCGGTATTGAGTATACACGGTGGTTGAATCCTTGTTCCTTTTCTTTGAGTATAGACGCTATCAGTGCCGGTGACAATACCTCGTCGGCATCTATCGACAATACATAAGGATGTGAAGTAAGCGAGGTGGCATATTGGCGTTGCTGTCCGTACCCTTCAAACGAACGGCTTACCACCCGGCATCCGTACCGGCGGCATATGTCGGCAGTAAAGTCGGTTGAAAATGAGTCGACAACAATTATCTCGTCGGCAACAGCTGCAACAGACTTCAGGCAGGCTTCTATGCGGTCGGCTTCGTTATGGGTTATTATGGTTACTGAAATATGGCGCGGCATTATGGTTCAGAACAAAGGTTTTAGGCAAAAGCCTTACTTAGAGAGGGCAAAGTTACTAACTTTTCAACACATGCGGCTGTTTTGTTGTGAAAATTGCAGGTTTTTATGGAAAAAATAGTCACGGCCATACGCTATAAAAAGGTATGGCCGCGACAGTTGGTAGGATAATTAAATTAACTTAGTCAACTATATGTTTCTGAATACATATTTATGCGAGGTTAAATCTTTGTAATAGTGGCGCTATATGGCAGTTTTGCGAAGCTTAGAACCACGTGGTATGTGCCGGTTCCTGGCGAGGGAATATTGCCAGGGTTGGCTCCGCCATAGTTCCACTGTAGGTTTGTAAGGTCGGTGCCGAGGTTGAGTGCCCAGTCGTTGTTGGCACGGAACTTGAATTCGCCGCTACCGAACTCTATGTTGCCTTCCCAGGTGAGGAAGTCGGCCGACGGTGTAAGCTCTACAGAGTTGTTCCAGCCTCCGACAGCATCGCCTACAAGCCCGTAGGTTGAGCACAGGGTTGTTGTATAGGAAAGTTTCTTTATGTCTACTTCGCACCAGTACAAGCCCTTTTTGTCAACACTGAGGTTTCCTGCGCTTCCGGCATCAGATAATTTGCCGGGCTGGTCGGCCTTGCCGTAGTTGGTTCCGTTGTTCCAATCTGTTCCGGTTGAGAATTTGAAACCGCCTTCGTCAAGCACGGCATAGCCGGCATAGTTTGTATTGTTGTTCGACAGCAGGTATTGCGAATTTAGCTGGTTCCACCCGTTTGTGTTTCCTGGGGTGTACAGGAAACTTTCGGCCGGTGCCGGATAGAATGGCTTAATCTGGGCAAAAACAATGTCGTTCGATTCTATGAGGCTTGATTCTATGCCGGCAATCTGTGCCACGGCGCGGAACCATACCTTTTCATAATCAAACGTTTCGGGGTGGTTGTCGTCGTCATATCCCAGAAGGTTGCATATTGCTTTCGATATGGTGGCGTCGTCGAAGGTCATTTCCGGCGATGTGGCCTTTATAGGTTCCACTTCTTCGGTTTTTGTAAAATCATCGGTAAGCGATATGAGCACGGTATAGTTTGTAACAGCCTGGTAGCCATAGTCGGGCCTTGTGCAATTGAGGCTGAATATATTCCCGGCTTTCAGGTCGACGGGTGCGTCGGCATTTTCCGGAGCTTGTAGTATAAACGTTGTAGGAGCATGGTAAACGGGTTCCTTGTCGGTTTCACACGATGTGATTCCGACGGCAAGGGCCGCTGCTGCCATAAATATGCTTATCTTGTTCATAATTATCGTATATGTAATTTGTGTATATAAATAATTAGCGGCCTAATAGTTGGGATTTTGTTTGTAACCGGCCTGCGATACAACTTCTGGTGGGAATGCATACAGTTTGAAATATTCCGGATAGTCGGCACCACTGGCAACGCCGTTTTTCCAGTTCCATGTGTAGCCGGTGCACCATTTGCCATAGCGTATAAGGTCGGTCCGGCGGGTACATTCGGTGTATAGTTCGCGGCAGCGTTCGTCTTGTAGTGTTTCCAGTGACAGGTCGGACTGTTGCCATGCATCCAATCCGGCACGTTCGCGGATCAGGTTCACGTAGGCCAGTGCGTCGACGGGTGAGCCTGCGCCGTGCAGCATTGCTTCGGCTGCCGACAGGTATATTTCAGACAGGCGCAACATGGGCCAGTCGCACGACACATAGTCGTCCTTGTTGAACGGCGGACGGAACGAAAGGTCGTAATTGCCGTTGTCGTCCATGTTGTAGTTGCGGAGCTTCACGGCAAGATATCCGTTTGTTTCGTAGTCAGACTGGTTCAGTGTCGGGTTTTCTATTGCAAATCCGTTTTTCGATGTACGCCAGTTTGCCAGGCGTTCGTCGTTTGATGTTGTACATTCGGCATCGCTCCATGCCATTTTGCGTGAGAACTGTTCCATAGCCACCATACACCTCCATCCGTTGCCGGCGTTGAAGTAGTTTGTAGCCATATCGGGGTTTATCCATCCGAGAAGCATGACGGTTGAGCCGCCGTATGATTTCAGGCTGGGGTATTCTTCCGGTATAACCCAAAGTATTTCGTTAACGGGGTTGGTGCCTCCTATTGCCAGCTGGTTGTTGTTGGCGGCAAAGTTCTGCAGATAGTGGTGGGCAAGTCCCGAACCTTTGAACCCAGGGCCTTTGTGAGCGGCAATGAGGTCGTTGGCCACGCGTACGCAGTCGGCCCATCGCGGTGTGCCGGTGAATACTTCGGCATTCAGGTAGAATTTAACAAGAAGCCCCTGTGCCACGTCCTTGCCAACAAAGCCGTAACGTGCCTTACCGGGAGTGGTGTTATATTGTTCAACAACTTCTTCAAGGGTTCTGGTAACGCGGTCGAAAGCATCGGCACGGTCAATCTGTGGTGCTACCTTGCCCATGCCCAGGTGTTCGTCGGCGTAAGGTACGTTGCCGAAAAAGTTAATCAGGTAGAAGTAGCATGCAGAACGCAGAATTTTGCATTCGCGAACACATTCTTCGGCTTCGGCATAATGTTCTTCGGTTTTGAGTCCGAACAGGTTGTTGTTTACCGACTGGATAAAGTCGTTGCAGAGGGCAACGTTTATCATCAGTCGCGAGTATGCTCCGAACACTGCACGGTTTTCTGCGCTTACGGGGCCGAATGAAAGTGCGTTCATCGGGGCATCGTCGGTAGAAAGCCAGCAGGTTTCGTCGGTAGGGAGTTCTTCAAGATTGAAAATTGCACGCTGAAAAGTTGACATACCGCCGTCGAAGTCGTGTACCTGCGAATTGTTGTTCGGGCCGTGTACGGCAAAGCTCAGATAAACATCGGCAAGCACGCGGTCCATGTATCCCATTGGGTCGTCGGGAAAATTTCCCGGTGTTATTTGCGAAGGGTCGGAAGGCATTAGGTCGAGGTCGTTCACGCATGAGCCCGTTCCGAGCGCCATGACACCGATGCCGATAAAAGCCAATATTTTATTTATGGTTTTCATAATCAGTTGTTTCTTTAATTTTGTGACGAGGTTAGAATGTTGCGGTTAAACCAAGTGTAACGGTGATAGGACGAGGGTATACGTCGTTGTCGATTCCGCCGAACACTTCAGGGTCAAGTCCTTTGTACTTTGTTATCACAAATGGATTCTGAACAACGCCGAACAGGCGCAGGTTAAGTTTGTCTTTGAGCAGGTTGTTGAATGTGTAGCCTACGGATATGTTGTCGCAGCGTATGAACGAGGCGTTTTCTATCCAGTAGTTTGACAGAACCAGGTTGTTCAGGTCGGTGTCGGCAGGGAAAAGGTATTCGCCGCGCATAAGGTTGTTTATCTGTACATTGTTTGTCATTACGTTGCTCAGACGGGTGTTGCTGAAACGTGGGCCGTTGTAGTTGTAGTTGCCCAGCGAGGCCCGTAGTGCTATGCCGAAGTCCCAGTTTTTGTAGTTGAATGTATTGTTCCAGTTGAAAGTCCAGTCGGGATCGGCTGTGTGGTACATTATTTTATCGGCATCGTTTATCTGGCCGTCGTTGTTCTGGTCAACGTATTGTCCGGGGAGAGGGTCGCCGTGGTTGTCATAAACCTGTTCATAAACCATGAATGTGTTTATGGGCTGGCCTACGATGAAGTAGCGCAAAGGCGTGCTGATACCTGAAGGGGTGTTGCCGTTCGACATGTCGTTTTTGTCGCCGTCGAGCTTTGTCACCTTGTTATGGTTATAGGCGGCGTTAAAGCTTGTGGTCCATGTAAAGTCGCGTGTCACAACTGGTCGGGCGGTGAGGTTTATTTCAACACCTGTGTTGCGCATGTTGCCTACGTTGCGCAGCAGGAAGTTCGATGTTGCCGCTCCGGCAAAGAATCCTTCGCAAAGAAGGTCTTTTGTTTCGCGCAGATACCAGTCGGCGCTCAGGTTGATACGGTTGTTCAGGAATCCGAGGTCTACACCCACGTTCCAGGTTGTTGTTTCTTCCCATTTGATTCCCGAGTCGTATGGACGCGGATACAGGGGGTCGATCCATACGGGGTTGTCCGATGTGCTGTGCTGGTGCGACAGGTATTGGAATCCTGTTTCATACGACGAAATGTATACAGGCAGGTAGGGCAGGTAGCTTGTCTGCAGGTCCTGCTGGCCTGTTATACCCCATCCGAGGCGCAGTTTTCCTTCGTTCATAATTTCGCGGACGTCCTCCATGAAATCCATGTTGACGAATTTCCAGCCTAGTGCCAGCGAGGGGAATAATCCCCAGCGTGTGTCTTTGGAGAAACGCGAGGATCCGTCGTCGCGAAGGGTGAATGTCAATAGGTATGTATCGTCGAAAGTATAGTTTAAGCGGCCGTAGAACGAGATGAGCATCAGTTTTTCAGCCCAACGGCGTTCGGGGTTGCCGGAAATAAGTGTTCCTGCAAGTGACTCGTCGAATTGGTTGAGCGTGTATGTGCCAGTGGCAGGGTCGTAAGGCACGTATGGTGCCCCGTTTGTCTGGAATCCGGCAGAATTTACAAAGTATCGGCTGTTACCCTGATAGTCGAACCGTTGCCATGAGTAGCCTGCCATGACGTCGAGCGATGACTTTATTTCGTCGAAATCTTTACGGTAGTTGGCGTAGAATTCGAGCAACGTGTTGCGCTGTAGCTCGTACCACTTTGTGCGTGCTCCGGCTCCGGCAGCGGTTATTGTTTCGTTGTTGCTGTTTGTAAGACTGGTGTTGAACAGGTTCTGGTCGTTCCACGACATTATAGAGTTTGGCGCGGTATCGTTCCACGACTGGTTTTTAGACACCTGGAAACCGAGATTGAGGTTCAGGTGAAGGTCGGGAAGAAAGTGCAGGGCGTAGTCGAACTGGATGTTTCCATTTCCTTGGTAGGTTTCGCCTATGTTGCGGCGTTCATTCAGCATCTGCACGGGGTTTTGCGAACACAACGGGTTTATGTTTCCATTAGCTTCGGTCACGTTCCAATAGCCGTTGAACATAGTCATTCCGGTATTGCCTGTGGTGGGGTATGCATAGCGGACTGGGCGCGACGGGTTATATGAAATAGCTGTGCCCACTGCTCCTTTCTCGGCTTCGCGGCTTTTTGCATATGTTCCCATCAGGTTTGTAGTAATTTGCAGAAGTCCGTCGAAAAATTTAGGGGTAAGGGTTATGCCTGTGGTTGTGCGCTGGAGTCCCGAGTTTTTAAGTATACCCTGGTTGTCGGTATACGAAACGCTGACGCGATAGGGGAGCCAGTTTGCCGTGCCGCTTACCGACAGGGCATAGTCGTGCGAGAATGATGTGCGCATAATCTCGTCCTGCCAGTCGGTGTTGTAGTCGCCCATGCGTTCGGCGGCAACGCTTTCGCCGTACATGTCAACCACGTGCGAGCGCAGTTCGGAGGCATTCATCATGTCGAGTGTCTTACGTGCGGTGTTTACATGGAAGTTTGCGGCAAAGCTTACTTTGGGCTTTCCGGCCTGTCCCTTCTTAGTTGTAATGATAATAACGCCGTTCGACGCGCGGCTACCGTAGATTGCTGTTGCTGATGCGTCTTTTAATACGGTTAATGATTCAATGTCCTGAGGGTTTACCATTGTCATGACATTTGTTCCGCCGGCGTTCGACTGGTTTGTCATAGGAACGCCGTCTATAACTATAAGGGGGTTGTTCGACGCGGTAAGCGAGTTTCCGCCACGTATGCGTATGTCGGCGTTGCCTGTAGGGTCGCCGCCTTTGGTGGTTACTACAACACCCGGGCTGGCTCCTACCAGGAGGTCCTGGGTGGAGGTTGCTATACCTGCCGAGATTTCGTCCGGTTTGATTACGGCAACGGAACCGGTTGCGTCCGATTTCTTGACAACACCGTATCCAATTGCTACTACTTCGTTGAGCATCACGGTGTTTTCTTTCATAACAACATTCAAGGTGGTTCGTCCCTCTATGGCTACGTCCTGAATGTTATGTATCTAACATTTGAAA
The DNA here is from genome assembly GCA_004801635.1 of Muribaculum caecicola. Taxonomy (GTDB): domain Bacteria; phylum Bacteroidota; class Bacteroidia; order Bacteroidales; family Muribaculaceae; genus Muribaculum; species Muribaculum caecicola. Next base: position 10,144 of record SSTG01000086.1, read on the forward strand.
AGGGACCCGGATAGCATTTGAAAAGGG
>SSTG01000087.1 GCA_004801635.1 Muribaculum caecicola
GAGGACTGGAAGTCGTGGCGTGTAACGGTTCCGTCGCCGTGCGGTACCTCCAGATATCCTTTGTAATCGAATGTGCCAGTGGAGCCTGGAACCGTTTCATACAGTCCGTTGTCGTTTTGCAGCCGGGTGCCGTTTATATACACAACCGGGCGTTGTGTGGTGTCTACTGCGGCCAGGACAATGTTTGCTGAGTATCTGGAACCGCGCATTACATTGCGTGACTGTGGTATTACGAAGGCATTAAGTTCGTTTACGCGCACGTCGCCGGCATCTACGTTGTTAAGCAGTGCTGCCAGGGTCTCGCCTTCGGCATAGCGCACGTCGCTCTGCAGTTTTGTGAGCATGGTTACGGCTGCTACTACCGGTTTCCCTTCAAATAAGGATTCTTCCCAGGGTATTGGCATCGCGTTTCCACTTTTTGCAACCGCTTCCGTGGCTAGTGCTGCGCGTATGTTGGCTCGGTGTACGGAGTCGGCGAACAACGTTGCCAGAAATTCGCGGTATACGTCGATGGAAGTGCGCAGATGTGTTCCGCCGCGACGTTTGCCTGGCTTTAGCATTACCAGCGAGGCTGATTCCAGGTCGTCCTGGTTGACAAGGTTCCGCGGATCAGCATCGGGTCCGTCGGCTTCGATGGCTATGGCGGTTTTTAGCGAGTCCATCAGTTGGTGCAGTTTTTCTGTGCGCTGGCGCACCTGCTTGGCCTTGTCAAACCATATCTGGCCTTTTGACGGGTTTTGGATGGCGAATTCTTCCAGACGGTTGTATATGGCATTGTTTCGGGCGGCTATGTTTTGGTTTGAGCGCGACAAGCCTTCCTCTACCTGCACAAAACCTTCGAGCACGTCGCTCGAAACATTAAGTGCAAGCATGGCTGTCAGAACGATGTACATAAGGTTTATCATCTTCTGACGTGGCGACATGCCGCGAGTGTTGTTGCTACCCATTTGTTTGCTGGTTTGGTGTGACGGCTGTTTGCTGTGGTGCCGCCATTGGGTTGTACATGTTTATTGTCATGGCATGAAGCATCTTTTCGTAAACGGCGTTAAGGTGTTTCATGTTGCGTGCCATTTTTTCTGTCTCCTCGCAATAAAGCTGGCTCATTGCTGACGATTTCTCGTACATGTCGCGTATGTCCTTCATGCCTTGGTTTACGCGGTCTATTGAGTCTAGCTGGGAGCTGACGCTTTTCAACTGTATCGAGTAAATTGTGTTCAGGCCGGCAATATTGCGGTTCAGGTTTTGCATTTCTTCCACGTATCCGGCCGAGTTGCGCGTTATGTTTTCCGAATTCTCGGTTATGGAACGGTAGCTTTGGAGCAGTACTTCCGAAACGGAGTTCAGGGCCTGGGTGGTGGTGCGGAGCTGTTCCATCTGTTCCGACAGGGCCGTCATTTGCGCTGCATACTGTTCGGAAGGCGTGGCATCGGCCGGAAGCTGTGGCATTGTGCCGGCTGTTTGTACGGCATTGGCTGTTGCCGGCTGGCTGACGCCTGTCACAATGGTTCCGCCGTGGCCGAATTCAGGACGGTCTTCCGGTTTTTTTGACGAAAGCACAGGGAATACTTCTTCCCAGTGATATTCGCGTGGCGGACGGTCGAACGCGGTTAGTATGAACATCAGTACTTCTGTGCCCATGCCTATTGACAGCAGGGTTGAGCCTCCAGGCAGGTGGAGTATTTTGAACAGTGCTCCCCAGATTACGATTGCAGCACCTATAGAATAGGCAAAGTTGAAGAACCGTTGTCCTTTTTCGCTGGATAGGAAACGTTCTACGCTGTTTTTATATCTTTTGTACTTTCCCATTGGTTGATTTCGGGTGATGGTTGTTATTGACGAGAAGGTTGGTTATTTGTTTTTCTGTCCCTGCCCTTTGGCAAAGCCTATCTGTGTTCGCACGTTTCGGAACCCTATGTACGAACGTTGTTCGTTCTGGTATTCCCACATTCGCAGGTCGGAGCGGACATTGTGCGCAACGTCTTTCCAGGAACCTCCGCGGACAATTTTCCGTTTCATCCGGTAGGGATCCTCAACAGCGGCATCGTAACGGTATTCTGGGTTTAGGTCGGATGTCAGCTTGCCCACGCTTTCGGTATAGGCGGTAGAGGTCCACTCGCTCACGTTGCCGGCCATGTCGTACAGCCCGAAGTCGTTAGGGGCATATGTCCCGACTCTGGAGGTTATTATGTGGCCGTCGCGTACATAGTTTCCTTCATCGGGTTTAAAATTGGCATAGAAGCATCCTTTGTCCTCTGTTAGTGGCAGTTCGCCTTCCCATGGATACATGTTGTCGTTGTTCCCTGCACGTGCGGCGTATTCCCATTCGGCTTCGGTTGGCAGCCTGTATGGCTCTATGTATATGCCGTCTTTTCCAAGCGAGCGGCGCAGATAGTCGGTTCGCCAGTTTGAGAATGCGTTGGCCTGCTCCCAGCTGACTCCTACTACGGGGTAGTCGCTGTAGCCTCCGTGCGAGAAGTACATGCGTACGTATGGCTCGTTGTAGGCGTTTTCAAAATCGTTTATCCAGGCTGTAGTGTCGGGATATACGTTTACAATATATGTGTTGAGGAAGTCGTAGTCGCCAGTCAGTGCGCGTGTAATTGTTTGACGAACAATTTCGCCGTCATCGTTTATGAATGCTGTGTCCTTGCTTATTACGGGAAGCTCGGTGGGTACGGGCAGGTCTGTGTTGTATTGCCGCCTGTTTGGGTTCATGCGGTTTTTACGCTTGGCTGCCTCTGTGTGGTTGTAAACCTCGTAGCGGTATGTGAGCTGTTCTGGGTCTAGTTCCTTGACACCTGTAATCGGGTTTGTACGGTAAAGGCTTTCTATGGCCCTGGCTTCGTCTTCATTCGGATTTCGCCATGGAATGGGCTTTTTCCAGTTTAGGAAAGGCCCGATCGGGTTTCCCTCGCGGTCTTCTTCTATTTTGAATTCTTCGTTTCCGCCATAGGCCGGGTCGGCTAGACGCTCACGTATAATGGAATCGCGCACCCAGAACACGAATTGTTTGTATTTTGAATTGGTTACTTCGGTTTCGTCCATCCAAAATCCGTCGACCGATATTCCGCGTGCGTCGGCTTTCAGGTTCCATACGCTGTCAGCCTTTGCCGGTCCCACCTTCATTGACCCCCGGTCAACGAGTACCATTCCGTATGGGGTAGGTTCGGCCCAGGCGGTGCCGCCTACGCCTGTTACTTCGCCTCCGGCCGAACTGCTCCGGCCTCCGAAGCAGGAGGTCATTGTTGTTGCGGCTATGACGGCTATGATTAGGTTTGTGGTTAATTGTTTCATATGATTGGATTACATTATGCGTATACTTTTGTGTCGGTTTTTGTTTTTCTCGCCCAAATTTAGTTTGAGTGAGTATCCAGCCCATATTTCGTGGCTTCCGCTGGTTGCCTTTGATATTGCCGATACGGGGTAGTCAAAACTATATCCCAAAAAGAAGTTTTTATAGTCGGCTGCCAGTGTAAGCGATATGGCGTCGTTGCCACGGTAGGCCAGTCCGGCTGTGAGAAATTTGTTATAGCGTACCCGTGCACCGGCTTCCCATTGGGTAAATGTCATGTCGGTTTTAACCAGCAGCGACGGCTGTATTTCAAATAACGTGTTTTTTATCGGAATATTGCTGCCTGCCATAAAATATAGTGTGCGCCCGGCCTGAAAGTTGTATTGTTTTGCTTCGGAACCGTCGGTAGACATGCTTATCGATGGTGAGTTTAGGTGTGTGGCCGATATTCCGGCCCAAAAGAACTTGTGTGTATAATATGCTCCGAGAGCCATGTCAAACCCTGTGCCGTGTATGTCGGTGGTGGGTATTGCCTCGTCGGTTCCCTGATGGAATTCGTCATTGTCAGGAAGTACGACTTCCGACCCTTTGAATGATTCGTCGATGAAGCCGAACTGTATTCCCAGCGATAATTCGCCCCCGAACAGCCTTAGTTTGTATGCGCCTTGTGCGCCTATTATTAGGTTGTTGTACAGTCCCATGCTTTCCTGCTGTGCAATAAGCCCTACCCCTATGCGCTTGCTGAAAATTTTCACCGGCATTTCTGCCACTGCGGCAAACGTGCGGGGTGCTTTGGGCATGCCAACCCATTGCAGGCGTGATCCGGCACGGATGCGCAGATAGTCGGTTGTCCCTATTGCCCCGGCGTTGTAGTAGGATTGAACCTGGTAATATTGCGTGAACTGGGCATCAACCTGTGCCTTCGCTTTTACCGCGCATACGTTTGCAAGGATTATTATTGCTATGTATAATAATATATTGTAAAAGAGTCTGTGTTTCATATCCGGTTGCTTGATATGACTCTATTCGAAATAGAATGTCATTACCACCATTTGCTGGGTGGCTTTTGTCAGTGAATTGGTGAATTTCATTCTGTCGGGGTCGTCAGTAAGGTCGGGGCGTTTGTGCTGAACCATGTCGCTAAGTCCGAAACAGAATTTTATTTCCGGACAAAATTTAAAATAAGGCAGATATACGTCGCAGCCGAAACCTATTGTAAGCATGAAGTCGGAGGACGAAAGTTTTATTGGGTCGCGGTTGCGTTTTTTTGCCACGTCATATACGGCCATTGCGCCGGCTGTGAGATAGGGCCTGACATTGTGATAGCGGAGAGAGGCGAATTTCACGTCGACAGGAAGTACGAGCATGGTCGACTTTATGTTTTGTTGCTCTTTTTCTGTGCCGGAAGTATTGCGCATTTTCACAACACGGTTGCCGAAATACATGCCTGGCGACAGGCGTAGTGAAAAATAATTGTTCAGGCGCAGGTCGAAAAGCCCGTTTACGCAAAATCCGGGTGAAAACGACGGCTGTTCCATGAACCAGGTTTCACCCGATTCGGTAATGAAGCCGTTGTGGGTGAACTGCAGGTCCAGAGTGTTTATGCCGACTGAAAAGCCCAGATGCCAGCGGCGCAAATCGGCATATGGCCTGTTCAGCACTTTGTCGTTGCGTTGCTGTGCACACATGCAGAATGTGCCGGCATATGCTATTAAAAAAGCGGTAATGATATATATTATGCGATTGGCTTTACCCATTTTTATAATCCGGCGCCATGCTGTGAGGCACCTTGTTAGTTAACGAATGGAAAGCCTGTATTATTGTGGTTCTTTTTGTACTGGCGGCGAAGTTTTCTGCAGGGGCAATGTGTAGCTTATGGAAAAAGCGCCGCTGAAACTGTTTCCCCTGGTGCCATATCCGGGAATATACCAAGGTTCGCCGTAAGCGTGTTTGCCCTGATGCAGTATTTTGTGCCACTTTATTTCCCATCCAAGCGATATGGATGATACAATTTGAACCCTCAGCCCTATCAATGCTTCGCCATAACCAACAGTGGCTTTTTGTTTTGGAACGGCTATCTGTTCCGATTCCTGCCAGTAACCGTTATTTACGGTTGCTCCCTCTATATTGTATGAAAAACTGCTGATGCCGTATCTGATTCCGGCATATACGCTGTAGTTAGGATTTGAGTTGTATAGGAAATTGTAGTTGGCACCGAGTTTGAAAAACGGGGCTGAAGAACTTTTGTAACGGTATGATTCGTCTTTGGGCATGTAGTTGGCCGAGCCAAGCCCTATTTCTGCAAATGGTTTTATCCAGTTGTGCAGGCTTAGTTCTGCCCATACAGAGCCTAGCCCGTAACTTTGACCCAGGGCCCTGGCCGCTATATCCCATACGTTTACACCGATTGACAATGCATGGAATCGCGGATAAACCAGTTTAGGTGCTACAACAAGTATGGTGTCGTGGTATTCACGTCCGGAAATTGTATCAACCAATACTATGCGTCCATCCATATCGCGTTGTTCGACTACGCTTTGTGGACGCGGGGCCAGTTTGTTGCCGTCGTTGTCGGTAAGCGGCTGTGCGGTTGTTTCCTGTGCCGGAGTTGTTACGGCGGCAGGTTTTGCCTGTGGGTCGGGAACTTTTACCGGTGTTATGCGGCGTTGGGCGCTTGATGTGAGCGCGCACAGTGCAATGAACACAACCGCTATAAATATGGTTTGGCATTTGGTTGCCGTATTTTTAAGGTTGCTGTTCATCTTCTTCCTGATTGGTGTCGAAAGTTCGGAAAAATAATTGTATGCTTTCCCGGTCAATGTTGTTAATTACCGGTCTGGGCACTGAAACGGAGTCTATATGGTGGGAAGTGTGTGTATAGGAAACAACCTCGTACTGGTACATGGCTCCGCATTCTTCTGAAGCAAAGTAAGGTATGCGGTTGTAATTGAATGTAACGGTGTCGAAATACCTTGGGTCGTTAAGTCCTTCGTCCAGATACCGTATGAAAAACGTTGTATTGTTTTCCCCTATGTTGAAAGGGAGATATAGTTTCGATGCATTGCCTGCTTCAATTAGAAGCGAGTCGTCGGGGGCATTGACGGCACCAACCGATATGTTTTGTATTGTTACAGGCTGTAGTGTCTGGTATGAATAGAAGCCGGCTAGTGGCAGGGAGCTTTTGTTATCGGTGCAACCGGTGGAATTGCATGCGTGAAGCATGCATGTTGCAACGGCGGACAGCGTAACGAGTATTTTATTAATGCTCATTTAGTTTTCCGTATTTATTTCCTGTTGTATTTCGTAATGGTTGCGTGATGGGGAGTTGCGCACTACCAGTTCGCCGATGAAGCCTGCAAGAAATAGTTGCGAGCCAATGACCATAAGTGTCAGTGCAAGGAAAAAATAAGGCGATTCGGTTACCAGGCGGTAGGGCAGGCCGTGGTATAGGTTGTATAGTTTGCCAAACCCTACTACGGCCACGGCTATAAGTCCTAACAGGAACATCAGTGAGCCGAGCAATCCGAACAGATGCATTGGCTTGGCCCCGAATTTGGAGGTGAACCATAGTGTGCCAAGGTCAAGGTAGCCGTTTACAAACCTGTCAAGGCCGAATTTGGTTGTGCCGTATTTTCTGGCCTGGTGCTTAACGACCTTTTCCCCTATGCGTTTGAAGCCTGCGTTTTTTGCCAGATAGGGTATATACCGGTGCATGTCGCCGTATACTTCTATGTGTTTTACAACGTCGTTTCTGTAGGCTTTTAGTCCGCAGTTAAAGTCGTGCAGGTTGTGTATGCCGCTTACTCGCCTTGCGGTTGCGTTGAAAAGCTTTGTCGGTATGGTTTTCGACAAAGGGTCGTATCGTTTCTGTTTCCATCCTGAAACAAGGTCGTAGCCGTCCTGGGTTATCATGCGGTACAGTTCGGGTATTTCGTCGGGCGAATCCTGCAGGTCGGCATCCATTGTTATTACTACATTGCCCCTGGCCCGTGTAAATCCGGTGTTCAAGGCCGGCGACTTGCCGTAATTCCTACGGAAGCTTACGCCCCGTACAGACCGGTTGTTCTTGCCGAGGCCGGTTATTATTTGCCAAGAATTGTCGGTCGACCCGTCGTCGACAAATATTATTTCATAGCTGAAACCATTGTCTTCCATGACACGGGCAATCCAGGCTTCCAGTTCGGGTAGGGACTCGGCTTCGTTATATAGTGGGACTATGACTGATATGTCCATGATTTATTGCATTTTTGTTAAAACATTTTATTGCCGTTTTTTATTGGGCGCATCTTTACAAGCAGGGCCATGAGCATGGAAAGCATTGATCCGGAAAAGACAATTAGCCACATGCCGTCAACAACCACGTTTATGGCCGACGGTATTATGTGTTTTTTTATTGCAGTTTCAATACCTTCCACCATTACTTCGCCGCCTTGCCACGGATTTTGATGGTATGCATCGACGGATGCCTGCATCATTGTTTCAATGAAGTGGGGATTGACGGCCTGTATGTAGACAAAGGCAAAAAAAGAGGAAAGAAGTCCGCCGAAAAAAAATATGGCTATGCCTTCCATCCATAATGCCGAGAAATCAGATAGCCCGTTCTGCTGTTTGTATGTGTTGCGAAGCCAGTAATATATTAGAAAAGGGACTCCGCACATAAGCGCAAACAATAACACTGAGAAGGCCTGGTTGGTTATGCCAAAGGCCATAGATAAAAAAATAGATGTCAGATACAGCCCGAATACGGTGCCGCGTTCGGCACTGCGTTTGTACATCATGTATATTGTGGAGCGAGTTGTTTCCATTTTGCTACGGCTGAGTTTTCTGCAAAGTTAGTCAATGATTGTGAAGCTTATGCCTTTTTCCGTATTTTTTTAATTATAAAGATCCAGATTTAAAATGGGAGTTCATTAGAGTAGTATTCAGTAGGTTCATACGCTAATTCATTTAAATGGATATGTTTTAGATCCTGCAATTTTTGTAAATATTTTTCTCTGAGACATAGATTGTCTAACTCAAGCCGCCGATTTACGCTTAATTGTATGAAAGTAGGGTCTTTTTCAATGCCTAAATATCTTCTATTGCATAGGTTTGCTGCTATTCCTGTTGTTGAGGAGCCTGCAAAAGGATCTAGAATCCAATCGTTTTGATTTGTACTTGCCAATATGATTCTGGTTAGTAAAGATAGAGGCTTTTGCGTAGGATGCTTACCGCATGTCTTTTCCCAACGTGCAATAGTGGGCAGTTTCCAAACATCTGTCATTTGTTTCCCATCGTTGAGTTTTTTCATTAAATCGTAGTTATATTTATGAGGAATTTTTGGGGATTTTCTAGCCCAAAGAATGAATTCAGTTGAGTGTGTAAAATAACGACAAGATATATTTGGCGGCGGATTTGTTTTAGCCCAGGTTATGACATTTAATATTTTATAACCTAGTTCCAGAAGGATACTGGCTATTATAAATATATTATGATGGGTTCCTGAAATCCATATTGTTCCATTGTATTTTAGCTTTTCCCGGCAGGCTGTTAGCCATTTACGGTTAAAGTCTATTATATTGTCAATTGTGCCGCCTTTATCCCAGTCCCCCTTATCAACACATACGATTTTTCCTGCATTATAGCTTATTCCTCCATTGGATAAGAAATATGGCGGATCTGCAAATATCATATCAAATTTAAAATCGAATTTCGAAAGTGCATTGATGCAATCTTCATTGATGAGAGTGAATGCTTTATCTTCAGACTTAAAATAGGGCGTTATCATATTATGCGATACCTGGCAGAGCGAATTAATTGGATGGATTTATAATCATAAGGATTAGAAAACTCATAAAGCCATAAATGAAAAATATTTTCATTATTAATGACTCTTTTTTCAAAAAATAATGTTAGTACGGGCTTTTTTGTAAATGTTGTCCATTGGCGATATGGGTAAAACAATTGACGAATTATTGTATTTTGCGTATTGGAATTTTTAGCTTCTATGAGGACTATGCTGCTTGCACCTTCATAACCAGCATCTACTTCAGTCTGAACGCTTTTTATTTTTAAATTATGGTGACCCACGTTAAAATCAAATTCAGGAGTGTACTTTCTTCCGCGAATTGTTAGAACTAATGTACGATCGTTGATAAAAGTTCTAATTAAAGAATTTGCGTATGCAAAATCTACATATTGCATTTCTGAATTTCCAATAATAGAGCTTTCTAACTCAAAATCTAATTGTTTGTGATAGTTTAATATGGGGGTTGTAATTTCAGGTATGTCCATGTATCCTTCTCCTTTGACAATATAATATTGCCCATTTTGTTTGGGAAGTAGAAATAAGCCGTTTTCTTTAAATACAATGATTCGGTAAAATTTGAGGTTGTTCAGCCTTGGCTAAGCCGCTAACTGAGCCAACCGATGATTTATTTTCTGAATTATTTTGAGATGCGGAGATTTTCCGCAAGTCGAAATAATTGTTGAGGCGAGATAAGATTCAAACATAAGCCGTTTGAACTGCGCTACCGAAAGATCCGGATAATCCTTCCTTATGACCTCTTTGCAGACATTGAGGGCAGTGAAGGAAAGATTGAACGCAAAGTCAAGCCGGGCTTTGTCGCGGGTCTGCTGTGACTGAAGTCCGGTGAACTGCTTGGCATCGCGTATGCCGAACTCAATCTGAAAGCGGGTGCGGTAGAAACCGATGATCTTTTCAGGTCTCATATTGGTGTCGGTAGAGAAGTAAAGAAGAGGGTCTGCGTTTTCAACCGGACAGACCACGATACGGATGTCGCGTT
>SSTG01000088.1 GCA_004801635.1 Muribaculum caecicola
GTTCTGTACGGTTACGGAGGTGAGGCGCGTGTATTTGATGCCGCTTTGGTCGGACGTGCCGTCGTAGTCGAACACGTATTTGCGATAGGTGTAGCCCTGTGTTGCCGTGGTTATGCTTTTGAGACACCTGTTTATGGAGCCTTTGCGGTTCTTTATCATAAACGGGCGAGCATTGCCGCCCAAAGGCCGGTATTCGAAAGATATGGAGCTGGTCTGGTCTATGGCCACGGCATCGTGCATACCGTAGCGTATTGTCTTCGGGTATACGGTCAGGCTGTCCGTCTCGTACTCGTACACGGCATAGTTGCCGTTCGAGTCCTTGGCATAGCGTACATGCCATTCCGATATGAAGCTGCCGTCGACCAGGTTCCGGGACGATTCCGAGTTGCCGTATTCGTAATACTCGCCGTTGCTGTCGAGCAGGGCGAACCATGCCGCGTTTCCGCTGCCGTACCTCACCACTACGGGGTAGGGGTTTCCTTCAATGGAGTATACCACCTCGTTGTCGTACTCCGCCCCGGTAGGTATAAGGCGTTTGCCGTCGAGCAGGTAGTTGTCGGAATCTGTGTAGGTTATGCCCCGGTAATCGTCGTCGTAAAAATGGTTTTTCCCGGTGCGCGTTATCGACGAGATTCCGGTTATGTTTGTACCGTAACCCACGAGCCCGTAGCCGTTCAGCTGGCTGTTGTATGAAATGCCTATGTTGGGGTTGAACTTGTGTTTTGGCGCGTCAACGGACATGCTGTAGGTTGCCGCCCCGGAACTGCTTACGCCGTAGGTGCCCATGGCCGAGCCGGTGCCGAAAGCCGATTCTACAATTTCGGGCGACATTGCCCGGTGTATCAGCTCGTCGGGGTCGGCTGCGGCGCACTTTACCGACATATACACGGTGGAGTGTGCCGGAAATGCTTCGGAATTGGCCGGCACCATTGGTGCTATTATCGCGCTGTCGAGTGGCAGGGGGTCGACGGATATTTCCGGATAGTCGCCAACCCAATGATCGGGGTCGGCTTTGAAGCCGTTGTATTCTATACGGTATAAACCGGGGTATGCAAGGAAGCTGTCGGCCTGGTTGCCGGCAAAGACGTATGAGCCGTCGGGAGCCGGCACCAGCCTTACGCTGAATTTTTCGAAATCCTCGAATATGCCGTTGTTTTGTTTTTTTATAGTCACCGACGCGGCTATATGGGCCGTCATTACGACATCCGTGCCATATATGCCGGTGATGCTGAACTTACTGTAACCAAGTTGCACGGTGCAGGTGTCTTCGAAAGACATTTCTTTGCCCGACCTCGGTTCGGGGGCGGTGCCTGAAAGGAACTGCGTCAGGCTTATTGCAGCCGAATCGCCTATACACAGCCGTATCAACGGCTCCATGGGCTCTCCGGGGCCGATAGGCCCGGGCTCGCCGGTGGTGTTTTCGGCCTGTAGGGCCGCGCAGGCCAGCAGTGCGGCTGCCCATGCCGACAATCTCCTGTATGTTGAAACGGGGCCGTACATAAGCGTCACTGCTTTACAATCATGCTGCGTGTCTTGGACTTACCGGTTTCGACGTTGAAAATATACACCCCGTCGGGTCTGCCGGCTATGTTGATTTCAGTCGCCGGGTCTGTAGCCTTTGTCTTTAGCAGCAGCTGCCCCGAGGTGTTGTACACGCAGATTGAGGCCACGGATCCGGTGCCGAAGCCTGTAATCTCCACTTTTACAATTCCGGTAGTGGGGTTTGGGCCTATGCTGATACCGTCCGTCAGCATAGGCGATGCACCCGGTTTTGCCGGTGAAGCCTTTGCCGGTTGCACTTGCGGCGTGGCCTGGGCCTCTCGCCTGACCCTGTTGCCGCCGTTGTCGTATTCAAAAACCACGGTCTGGGCATGCATCGGCCAGACGCAAAGCACCAACGCCGTCAGCCATACAGGCCGCAGGCAGGCGCGTTTTTGATGCATCAGGTTCATGTCGTGGCACATATATTAAGGTTATATTACAAAACTACACATATTTCCCGAATTAGCCTCTACGCGTGTGCATGTTTTTAAACAGCCTCTAAATTTATCCGGGTTAACAGGCTATACGAAATACTGTTAAATGTATGTGTTATAGTTCAACAAGTAGCGGCTTCCGGTTGTATTTGTAATAGCGCGAAGTGGCAGTATTAGCCGGCTGTTAAGTTAAAAAATGTTCATTACGGAAATATTTCTTTATTCTGTGATGCGCATAATGAAAAAAGGTATTACCTTTGCACAAGAATTAATTTCGGGCGACTGCGACGATTCACTTATGACGAACTCAAAAGAAAACGCCAGGAAAGTATATATTTAAACTACATATTAATTAAAGTAAAAATGAGCAAACTCGATCTTACCCAGTATGGTATCGCCGATACCATTGAAATCGTGCACAACCCTTCGTATGAAGAGCTGTTCAAAGAAGAGACTCTCCCCTCGCTGGAAGGTTACGAAAAAGGCACAGTTACAGAACTTGACGCTGTCAACGTTATGACAGGTGTTTACACTGGCCGCTCTCCAAAAGACAAGTTTATTGTCATGGACGAAACTTCGAAGGACACCGTGTGGTGGACAACCGACGAATATAAAAACGACAACAAGCCTGTGTCGGAAGCTGCTTGGAAAGCTGTTAAAGAACTTGCAACAAAGGAACTGTCGAATAAAAAACTTTATGTAGTTGACGGTTTCTGCGGTGCAAACAAGGACACACGCATGGCTGTTCGATTTATCATGGAAGTGGCATGGCAGGCTCATTTCGTGACAAATATGTTTATCCGCCCCACAGCCGAGGAACTTCGCGACTTTAAGCCCGACTTTGTTGTTTACAATGCTTCTAAGGCTAAAGTTGAAAACTATAAAGAACTTGGCCTTAATTCGGAAACAGCGGTTGTTTTCAACCTTACATCGCGCGAGCAGGTTATCCTGAACACATGGTACGGAGGCGAAATGAAGAAGGGTATGTTCTCGATGATGAACTACTATCTGCCTCTTAAGGGAATTGCTTCAATGCACTGTTCTGCCAATACTGACCTTGACGGTAAGAACACAGCCGTGTTCTTCGGGCTTTCAGGCACAGGAAAGACCACTCTTTCAACCGACCCGAAACGTTTGCTTATCGGCGATGACGAACACGGATGGGATGATAACGGCGTGTTCAACTTCGAAGGCGGATGCTATGCAAAGGTTATCAACCTTGACAAGGAGTCAGAACCCGATATCTACAATGCAATACGCCGCAATGCGCTTCTGGAAAATGTAACCGTTGAAGAAGGCGGCAAGATTGACTTCGCTGACAAGAGCGTTACAGAAAACACCCGTGTGTCTTATCCCATCGACCACATTGAAATGATTGTACGTCCTATTTCTGCAGGTCCTGCAGCAAAGAACGTTATATTCCTTTCTGCCGATGCATTCGGAGTTCTGCCTCCGGTTTCGATTCTGACACCCGAACAGACAAAGTATTACTTCCTGAGCGGATTCACCGCCAAGCTTGCCGGTACGGAACGTGGAATCACAGAGCCAACTCCTACTTTCTCAGCATGCTTCGGCCAGGCATTCCTTGAACTGCATCCTACAAAATATGCAGAAGAACTGGTTAAGCGCATGGAACAAAGCGGAGCCAAGGCTTATCTTGTAAACACCGGTTGGAACGGAACAGGAAAGCGTATCTCTATCCGTGACACACGCGGTATTATAGACGCTATTCTCGATGGCGCCATCCTTAAGGCTCCTACCAAGAAGCTCCCTATATTCGACTTCGAAATACCGACACAGCTAGATGGTGTTGCTACGGAAATCCTAGACCCTCGCGACACTTATGCTGATGCCGCACAATGGGAAGAAAAGGCTAACGACCTGGCTGCACGCTTCATAAAGAACTTCAACAAGTACACAAACAATGCTGCCGGTGCAGCGCTGGTTGAAGCCGGCCCGAAAATGTAATAGGCTTATAGACTTTTAATAAAAACCGGGCGGAAAACATCGATTTCCGCCCGGTTTTCTTTGTATGGTATGCGATGCATAGATAACGGTGGCCGGTACGCATTTTTAGCCGGTGTTTGTTGCCGGGTTTGTTTTTTATGCACATGCTAAAAATTGTTTATTTTTATTCATATATTACTGGCTGGTTTGGGGCTGCATTGAAAAAATTTTCTAACTTTGTACTGATAAATTTAGTGCAAAACAGTTTGTTATAACCTGTGGTATTTACATGCTGTTGGTTTATAGGCTTTTGGCTTAAATTTACCATGAATTGACATAAGTGCGGATGCCGCTGACTGCAAGTTTTGTTGCCGGCATTTACTGAAAAGAGTGAAAATAGCAATTTTATAATATGATACCAATGATTTTCGGTATTCAGAATACCACACTTGCCGTAGTGGCGGCCCTTACCGGCGTTGCCCTCGTCGCTTTGGCGCTGATAGTGGCCGGCTTGATCTCGCCTCGTTCGTTTAATCCCCAAAAAGGGGAGGCTTACGAGTGCGGTATCCCTACGCGCGGCGAATCTATGGCGCAGTTCAAGGTAGGCTATTATCTATACGCCATTTTATTCCTGATGTTCGATGTTGAAACGGTTTTTCTTTATCCGTGGGCTGTTAATATGCGCACCCTTGGAACTGACGGATTGCTTTGTATTGCGGTATTTTTCGGAATTTTAGTGCTAGGCTTGGTTTATGCCTGGCGGAAAGGAGCTCTTGAATGGAAGTAACAGCGCAAGGAATGCCTTATGGCGACTGGAAAGACAACGAGTATATTGAGCACCTTGTAAAGGAACTCCGTGACAACGGTACGAACGTTATAGTAGGAACGTTCGACAAATTAATCAACTGGGGGCGGTCTAACTCCATCTGGCCCCTCACTTTCGCCACCAGTTGCTGCGGTATTGAGTTTATCGCATTAGGGGCCGCGCGCTACGACATGGCGCGTTTTGGATGGGAAGTGGCCAGGGCTTCGCCCCGACAGGCCGACTTTATGATGGTGGCCGGAACTATAGTACACCGCATGGCCCCGGTGGTGCGCCGTCTGTACGACCAGCTTGCCGAGCCTAAGTATGTTATTGCCTGCGGTGGCTGTGCTGTTTCCGGAGGCCCGTTCAAAAACTCGTATCACGTTGTGAAAGGTGTGGGCGAGATAATACCGGTTGACGTATACGTGCCAGGCTGTCCGCCGCGTCCGGAGGCCATGATATACGGCATAATGCAACTTTCTAGAAAAATTAAAGTGGAAAAATTCTTCGGTGGCGTAAACCGGCAGGAAAAAATAAACCGCTTTCTAAACGAACATCCCATTAAGGAAACTCCTGAGGCCGCACAACAGCAGGTTATGGAGGAACAGCACTAATGAGTTCGTAAAAACAAACCCGAACAACAACCATACATCACCATTGAATCATGGCAGATATTCAGGAAAAAATAATCAAGCTGGTACCCGATGCCGTATTTGAGGAAGGCGAAGTGCTCACAGTATGCGTCGCCGACAAAAACTGGCATGAGCTGGCAAAGCACCTGAAAGAAGACACGGAATTGAACTTCGACCACCTTGTGGCTATAGTTGGTATGGACTGGACCGATACTCTCGGAACCATGAACTACCTTGAATCGACAAAAACCGGCCAGATGCTGTGCGTAAAGCTGCAGACGGCCGACAGGGATAATGCTATGCTCCATTCTGTAAGCGACTTGTGGGACGTGGCAAATTTCTATGAACGCGAGGTTTACGACTATCTGGGTATAATTTTTATAAATCATCCGGATATGCGCCGTTTGTTCCTTCGCAACGACTGGGTTGGATATCCGCTTCGCA
Organism: Muribaculum caecicola; assembly: GCA_004801635.1. Taxonomy (GTDB): domain Bacteria; phylum Bacteroidota; class Bacteroidia; order Bacteroidales; family Muribaculaceae; genus Muribaculum; species Muribaculum caecicola. Next base: position 5,805 of record SSTG01000088.1, read on the forward strand.
AGGACTATGACGCTTCGCCGGAAACAAACCCGGTAAGGCTTGATCACGAACAGTCGGACGACTCAACCGTGTGCTACCGCGAACAACCCGACGGGACTGTTAAAAAGGAAGAAGTCACTGTTTTTGAACCAAACGACTTTGTGGTCAATATAGGGCCGCAGCACCCGGCTACACACGGTGTGCTACGTTTCCGTACGGCCGTTGACGGCGAGACCATCAAAAAAATAGATATATACCTCGGATATATACACCGTGGTATAGAAAAACTTTCAGAATCGCTGGGCTATCCGCAGACTTTGCACTTTACCGACCGTCTTGACTATCTGTCGGCTCATCAGAACCGTCATTGCCTGTGCCTGTGTATTGAAAAGGCTTTGGGCGTGGAGGTTCCGCAGCGTGCTCAGGTTGTACGCGTAATTATGGACGAGCTTATGCGTATTAGTTCGCATTTGCTTTTCGTAGGTACGTTCTGCATGGACCTTGGTGCTACAACGATGTTGTTCTATGCAATGCGCGAGCGCGAAACTATACTTAATATATTTGAAAAGACTTGTGGTGCCCGTATGACATTCAACTATAACTGTATAGGAGGTGTTATAGCCGACCTTGACAAGGATTTTGTGCACGACGTGAAGGCTCTGCTGGAAATAATGCCGAAAGCCCTTAAGGAATACGACACCATATTTACTGGAAACGTAATTGCCAAAAACCGTATGGAGGGCGTGGGCGTACTTACTCGTGAAGACGCTATATCGTATGGTGTCACCGGCCCGGCCGGACGTGCTTCCGGATGGGGGTGCGATGTCAGGAAGACACATCCCTACGGGGCATACGCACAAGTTGAGTTTGACGAGGTTGTACGTACCGAGGGCGACTCGATGGCCCGTTTCAAAGTGCGTATGGACGAAATACGTCAGTCGTTGCGCATAATAGAGCAGCTCATCGACCGCATACCCGAGGGCGAGATATGTGCCAAAGTGCCAAAGATAATAAAGCTGCCCGAAGGCCACTGGTTCCAGCAGGTAGAGGCCAGCCGTGGCGCGTTTGGCGTTTACATAGAAAGCCGTGGTGCAAACACCCCGTGGCGACTTAAGTTCAACTCTCCGTGCATGAATATGGCAGGAGTTGTGCCTCATATTGCAAAAGGCGGCAAAATTGCCGACCTTATAACCATAGGTGGTACGCTTGACTATGTTGTGCCCGATATTGACAGATAGAAATAACATTAATTATCTTAGAGAAAGATTAAGTAATAAACCGATTATTCACCTGGTATGTACGATTTATCTAAAGGAGCCGACTGGCTCAACCAGTGGTTGCTGTCGTGGTGCGCGCCATGGCTTACAGTGGTGATAGAATGCCTCCTTGTGGGAGTTGTCCTGTTGCTGGCTTATGCAGTGCTGGCTTTGTTTTATATATACTTCGAGCGTAAAGTCTGTGCCGCTTTCCAATGCCGTCTGGGCCCTAACCGTGTAGGCCCGTTCGGTGTTCTACAGTCGGTTGCCGACATGTTCAAGATTCTTATAAAGGAATTGATTTCGCTAAACCATATCGACAAATTCCTTTTTGCGCTGGCTCCATATTTGGTAATTATAGCATCTATGCTCTGCTTTGCCGTGCTTCCCTGGGGTAACGGAATACAGGTGATAGACTTTAATATAGGCATATTCTTCCTTTTGGCAGTTTCTTCTATAGGCGTGCTGGGCATATTGTTGGCCGGATGGTCGTCGAACAACAAGTTCACCCTTATCGGTGCGCTGCGTTCGGGAGCCCAGATGGTAAGCTACGAACTGTCGCTGGGATTGTCGGTAATAACCATGGTTGTTTTTGCCGGATCTATGTCAATAACCGACATTTGTATGGCGCAAAAAGACACATGGTTTATATTCGCGGGGCATATTCCGGCTGTAATAGCGTTTTTGATTTATATCATAGCCGGTACTGCCGAAACGAACCGCGGTCCGTTCGACCTGCCTGAGGCAGAAAGCGAGCTGACTGCCGGATACCATACGGAATATTCCGGTATTCATTTCGGATTTTTCTATCTGGCCGAATACTTGAACCTGTTTATCGTGGCCGGTGTGGCATCGTTGCTTTTCTTTGGAGGGTGGATGCCGCTGCACATTCCCGGATGGGATGCTTTCAACCACGTAATGGATTTTATTCCATCAACCCTTTGGTTTATATTTAAGGCCGTGGCCCTGTCGTTTGTAATAATTTGGTTCAAATGGACTTTCCCACGTTTGCGTATAGACCAGCTGCTTAGTCTTGAATGGAAATATCTTTTGCCGATAAACCTTGCAAACCTTGTACTTATGGTGATAGTGGTTTGCTACGGCCTCCATTTTTAAGTAGGCTTTTAAAAGGAATTAAAATTAACAACTCTCTCAACTGCATAAAAAACGATGAGCGACAAATTCGGAAAAATAGCACAGGTCATAGGCCCGGTAGTCGACGTGACTTTTGAGTCGGATAGCGCGGATAATGCGATACCCCCCATTTACACCGCTTTGAAAGTGGCGCGTCCCGACGGTTCGGAGCTGATACTTGAAGTGGAGCAGCACATAGGTGAAGATACTGTTCGCTGCGTGGCAATGGAAAGTACCGACGGTTTGCAGCGAGGCATGCGCGTTGACAATCTGGAACGTCCTATCGCGGTTCCAACCGGAACACAGGTAAAGGGCCGGTTGTTGAACGTTATTGGTGATGCCATAGACCATTTGGGCGAACTGGACCGAAAGGATTTGCGTCCTATTCATCAGCCGGCTCCTGCATTCGACGACCTTACTATCGGTACGGAAATCCTTTATACCGGTATCAAGGTAATCGACCTGCTTGAACCGTACAGCAAAGGCGGTAAGATAGGTTTGTTCGGTGGTGCCGGTGTTGGCAAGACCGTGCTTATTATGGAGCTCATCAACAACATTGCAAAAGGTCATAGCGGTTTTTCCGTGTTTACCGGCGTAGGCGAACGTACGCGTGAAGGAAACGACCTGCTGCGCGAAATGATTGAATCGGGCGTTATAAAATATGGCGACAAATTTACCCAGGGCATGGAAAAAGGCGAATGGAACCTGGCTGATGTCGATATGGACAAGGTGGCCGATTCGCAAGCAACCCTTGTTTTCGGGCAGATGAACGAACCTCCGGGTGCACGTTTGCGCGTAGCACTCTCCGGCCTTACTGTAGCAGAGCAGTTCCGCGACCAGGATGGCGGAGGTAAGGACATCCTGTTGTTTATTGACAATATATTCCGTTTCACCCAGGCCGGGTCGGAAGTGTCGGCGCTTTTGGGCCGCATGCCTTCGGCTGTTGGATATCAGCCGACCCTGGCATCGGAAATGGGTGCGCTTCAGGAACGTATTACTTCTACCAAACAGGGCTCTATTACTTCTGTCCAGGCCATTTATGTGCCGGCTGACGACTTGACCGACCCTGCGCCGGCAACTACTTTCGGCTTCCTCGACGCAACAACGGTGCTTTCGCGTAAGATAGCCGAGCTGGGTATATATCCGGCTGTAGACCCGTTGGAGTCGACTTCCCGGATTCTAGACCCCCATATAATTGGTGAAGACCATTATCAAACCGCGCAGGCTGTAAAGCAGCTGCTGCAGAAATATAACGAGCTTCAGGACATTATTGCCATTCTTGGCGTTGACGAGCTTTCGGACGAAGACAAGCTTGTCGTGGCCCGTGCCCGTCGTGCGCAACGCTTCTTGTCGCAGCCGTTCTTCGTGGCAGAACAGTTCACTGGGCTTCCGGGCGTAATGGTTCCGCTAAGCGAGACAATACGCGGCTTCAAGATGATTCTGTCGGGCGAAATGGACGAGTATCCCGAACAGGCTTTCCTTAACGTGGGCACAATTGACGAGGCCATTGAAAAAGGCAAGAAAATGCTTGCGGAAGTTAAATAACAAGTTCACTACAGTCACATGGTACTAAAAGTTATATCGGCCGACAGCATATTGTTTCAAGGAGAGGCGGATTCCGTAGAGCTTCCTGGAACAGAGGGCGCTTTTACAGTGCTCAAAAATCATGCATCGTTAATATCTACCCTTGTGGCCGGAAAAATTGTGTATACACAGTCCGGAAACAAAAAAGAGATATCTATTGACGGTGGTGTTGTTGATGTCGATAGCAATGTAGTGTCGGTCTGTGTTTTTTGAAGCTATGAAACGGATACTGTTAATACTCATGCTGTTGATAGGCACGGTTGCCGGTGTGTACGCAC
>SSTG01000089.1 GCA_004801635.1 Muribaculum caecicola
CCTACGGCCAGAACACCTGTCGGCCTACTCGCTCACTTATGAAGAAGGCACACGCCTTAACGCAATGCGACTTGCCGGGAAAATAGCACCTACAACCGACGATACAGTAGTTGCAATGTACCAGAAACTTTGCAAACTAACAGAGGATGCCGGTTACAGGCACTATGAAATATCAAATTTCGCACTTCCTGACATGTACGCCCGCCATAACAGCTCATATTGGGATTTCTCCCCGTATATAGGACTAGGTGTTGCCGCACATAGTTTTGACGGAAAAAATATGCGCCGTTCAAACCCTGCCGACATACAATTGTACATAAAGGCAATGGAAAGCGGACAAAGCTTCGCCCTTACCGAACAAGAAAGCGTTTACGACATTTATAACGACTATGTCATAACCGGCTTGCGCACCCACAGCGGCATAAGCAATGAAAAAATGCAACTGCGTTTCGGCCCGGAAATGGTCCAACGGCTTGTAAACGACATGCAGAAGCACATTGCCGCCGGAAACATAGAAAAAAGCCATGGCCGGTGGCGCATAGCTCCCGACTCATGGCTTATAAGCGACGCAATACTGCGAGACATTATAATTTAAAAGCAATGGCGTACAGGTGTCAGACGACAACGGAACGTGTAATCGCCATAAGGCAGCCTGTGTTCCGGTTCAGGAACAGCACCCCATGAATTGACACATGCAAGGCCTTGCTGGCGCAAGTCAAATGTCACCTCGGTCAGATTCTGCTCGTCAACCTCTGCAAAATGCCTGTTAGGCTTTGTCTCACCGCAATCAAGCGACTCTATCGTATAATGAAGCGACGAGGCGGAAAACGGTGTTGCGGCGGTTATTTCCAAACCAAATCCGGAATCGTCAACAACAGCCCATCGGCGCAAATCGGTGCGCGTGCCTGTTTCCTGCGGCAAAATATAGGGATAGTGTTGCGAAGCCACACTTTGTCGATATGTGCCAATATCAGATGCCTGTTGACGGTCGGAATAATTCTCGCCCGGACCGCGTCCGTAATACTCAACCGTGCCGAACTTGCGAGGCATCTGCATACGCATTCCGAAACGGAACATATCGGCCACAGCCACACTTTCGGCAGCCTGCATTGATTCGTCAATGTCCACCGACCCGTCGCCGTTAATAACATAGTCAAGTTTAAGCACCGCTTTCACATCCGGCAGCGAATAAACCGCAGAAATAACGGCACAGCCACCGGCAACACTGTCGGTAAGAGAAACAAGCTTCATCTGAGGGTTAAGCCATACACGCTGTTTTTTCTGCAATTGTGCGCCAAAGTCATTATCGGTAGGGGCACGCCAGAAATTTGGCCTTATAGCCGAACCTTCAAGAAGCAATTCCTTGCCGTCAACTTTATAACTGCTGATTAAGCCAGATTTTTTGTCTACAGACACACTTGCGTTGTCTGAAACATATACCATATGCGTATCGGAGTGTTTTGCCACAGGCGCTTTTCCGTCATAGGTTTTGCTGCCAAAAGCCGACCAGTCATACGGGTTAAGCACCAACTGGCCTTGTGCCACCACATAACCGGCCGGAAGCAAGCCTTCGGCGTTTTTAATGGCATAATCAACATTAAGCAGCCATTCTCCACACTTGCAAATACGTCCATAATCAACATTTACAAGTGCGGTTTGCTGCGGAGCCACATTCAGGTCAGTAACAACCCCGGTACGCACCGGCCTGCCGTTGCGTAGCAACTTCCACCGCATTTCCACATTATCAAGACCCGTAAAGAACTTCTCGTTGTAAACAGCCAGACGGCCTGATTTGTCAAGAGATGTATGAATGTCCTGATAAACGCGCTTAACCTCGTAGGCATGCGGATTGGGAACCCTGTCGGGCGAAATCAAGCCGTTATCGCAAAAATTCTGGTCAGACGGGTCTGTTTTGTTAAAATCGCCGCCATATGCCCATATTGTGCGTCCTTTTGAGTCTTTCCAACGTATAGACTGGTCAACAAAGTCCCATATGTACCCTCCTTGGTATTTGGGATACTTACGTATAATTTCCCAGTATTTGTCAAAACCGCCTTCCGAATTGCCCATAGCATGAGCATACTCGCACTGTATCAAAGGCTTTACCGATGCCGGATCAGAAGCATATTCCTCACTGCGCTTATAACCGGCATACATCGGACAGTAAATGTCGGTTTTTCCGTCAACACCTGCCTGCTCATATTGTACCGGGCGAGAAGGATCGAACTCCTTTACCCAGTCGTAGGCTGCTTCGAAATTAGGCCCATATCCGGCCTCGTTGCCAAGCGACCATACAATTATGCTTGGATGGTTAAGATTACGCTTAACATGACGCTGGTTACGCTCCATATGAGCCTTGGCGTATGCTTCATTCTTTGCCAGCGTTTTGTCTTTATATCCCATGCCGTGGCTTTCAATATTGGCTTCGGCAGTAACATATATACCATAACGGTCGCAAAGGTCATACCACCGGCTGTCATCGGGGTAATGGCATGTACGCACGGCATTTATATTCAATTCTTTCATACGCCTTATATCCTGTAGCATCCTTTCCTCCGACACAACATACCCTCCGTCGGGATCAAGCTCATGACGGTCAGCACCCTTTATAAGTACAGGCTGGCCGTTTACCAGCAATTGTCCGCCGGAAATCTCTATCTTGCGGAAACCAACATTCTGCCGTATAACTTCCTGAGCTTTTCCATTAGAAGTCAACGTAGTGGTGAGTGTATACAGGTTAGGGGTCTCCGCGGTCCATTTTGCAGCATTTTCAACACGCATTTCTGCTTTTACCGTGCCTCTGACTCCATTTTTTTCATAACTGGCCACCTCTTTCCCTTGAGCATCATAAAGAACGGCTTTAACATCGCCCTTACCTTTGAGGTCAAATTCAACATCAAGAATGCCGTCGCGATAATCAGGCGTAAGTGTGGGGATTACACGTAAATCGGCAATATGGTTTTTAGGCCTTGCAAACAGATAGTTTTCACGTGCAAGACCGCAGAGCCGGAAGAAATCCTGGTCTTCCAGATAAGTGCCGTCGCACCAGCGTCGCAACTGAAGAACTATAACAGCATCCTTACCAGGCGTAACAAACGGCGTTATGTCAAATTCCTGTTCTAGTTTGCTATCCTCGCCATAACCGACATAACGCCCGTTAACCCAAAGCGACAAACACGATGTTGCCGACCCGAAATGAGCCTTGACATCCATTCCTTTCCAACTGGCCGGAATACGGACAGTGCGGCGGTAAGTACCGATGGCATTTGCACTATCCGGAACCTGTGGAGGGTTATTCTCAAAATTTCCCTTCCATGGAAAACCCGAATTAACATAAAGTGGGTCGCCATAGCCATTCAGCTCCCACATACCCGGAACTTGTATTTCCGACCATCCCGACACATCGTATCCGGGCATATAAAATTTATCTTTCAAACATTTGTCGGCATCGGCCACCCAGTGGAACAGCCATTTGCCGTCAAGATTCAGGAACCGGGACGATTCTTTTTTCTGTAACGACTTGTTTTCAGGTTCAAAAGCAAAGAAAGCGGCATGCATTGGCTCGCGGCCAACCTCGTTTACACGGGGGTCTTCCCACGGCTGTAACGCCGCCAAAGCATTTGTAGCGCTTATTGCAATCAGACTTATGGCAATCAGTTTCTTCATTGGTTTATTAGGTATTATTTTATGTATATAAATCAAATATTCAGACTGCATGGACACAGCACAACGGCCCCTGCAGTCCGGCAGATGTTTTCCGGTCAACGGCCGGAATTATGCACACGGTCCGCCAAATCACGGTTAAACGTCTCTGCCCCCAGCAAGTCTTCAACATTAAGATGCATGCGGTAGCGCCAGTAATGACGAGGATTGGACGGCTCGTTTATTTGTTCTTCAAATGGGTCAGGACGACGCAAGTCCGGCGAAACAGAAAGCCAGTCCTGCAGCGGCAGTATAGCCAGCATTGAAGGCGATTTCAGGTTAAGGTTCAGAATCTGGTCACATATCCATGGTTCCGCAACTCTTGGCGCGGAACCTTCCTGATGCAGGACCTCATTATAGAATTCTTGTGCCATCTGCGGATTGTCCTCCCACCACTGACGTATTCCGCCCATATCGTGAGTAGAAGTGGTGCACACCGACAAATACGGATAATTCCACGTATTGCCGAATTTTGCCGACGGGTCTTTTGGCATTCGTTGTATTTCAAGCGAAAGAATACGCAACTGGTCCATCACAGCCGGCACGCAGGCCGGTATCATACCAAGGTCCTCCGCACAAGTAAGCATCGGTGTCGCATCAATCAGGTTAGGTAGTTTCCACATTGCCTTTCCATACCAGTAGTCATTATGACGGTGATAAAAGAAGTCGTTGTACAAACGGTTAAAACACCACTTTTCATAATCGTTAAGCTGCCTGTAGACATACGTGTATTGGGCAGAAATACGCGGATGGTATTTTCCTTTCCTGTCAGGGTCTTCAATAAACAGCACCTGGTCGGCAAGGCCTAGCAAAGCCTCGCACATACGCCTGTTTTTTTCTGTTTTGTCCTGACTGGAAAAATAATCTGCAATTTTGCGCTGCGTGTCAAATCCGGACTTAAGTTCATAGCGGCCATGGCCAAGCCCGTTCAGAAACCGTTCACGGGCCTCATCGGTGTATTCACCAAAGAAATCGTTAAGGAACCAGTCCATTATAAAAGGCTTTGTATGCACATCGGCATCTATCCAGAAGTCATATAACGACTTTAGTTCGTCGGCACTATACGGAAGTGCCGGATTAAAAATGCCAAGCAAGCCGTGCACGGCAGTCATAGGGATTTGCCATATACGGAAAAAGCCCAAAACGTGGTCAATACGGTAAGCGTCAAAATATTCGGCCATCTTGCAGAACCGCGATTTCCACCATGCAAACCTGTCTTTCCACATTTCTTCCCAGTTATAAGTAGGCAAGCCCCAGTTCTGGCCGAGTACGGAAAAATCATCAGGAGGGGCTCCGGCCTGGCAGTCAAGGTTAAACAGCCTGGGATTTATCCATGCATCAGCACTGTCGCGCGATATCCCTATAGGGATGTCGCCTTTGAAAGCCACACCATGGGCACTCGCATACTCATGCACACGGCGCATCTGGCGGTCAAGATGATATTGGGTGTAATACACCTGGTTCATCTGCGGCGTATTTTCAGCATAGACACGATCGGCTTTTGCCTGCGTATATTCGGCATATTCTCCCCATTTGCCAAATTCAGGTGTCCCGAACTTATCACGCAGAACGCAGAACGCCGCATAAGGTTTTAGCCAATATTCATTATCAATTAAAAATTTGGTAAAGTCAGACGAGTTTAACGTTTTTGCGCCTTCCTGCGCAAAAATTTCGCTGATAAACTGCAGTTTACCCTCGTTTACACGCTCATAGTCAACAGTAGGCAGGTTGTTTAGCTCGCAGGCCAGATCATCGAAATAAGCCTGGCGCGCCTTATCTTTCAAGCGGCCAAGCTCCTGTAAGTGCATATACATGGGGTGCAGTCCGAACGAGGTACATGCGTTATACGGATAAGAATCGGTCCACGTATGCGTCATTGTCGTATCGTTAATCGGCAATATCTGCAAAAACTTCTGCCCAGTTGCAACAGCCCAGTCAACCATCTTGGTTAGTGAATAAAAATCACCCACCCCGAAATCGTCGCGTGTACGCACAGAAAACACTGGTATTGCCACTCCGGCACCCCTCCACAGGGCACGTGGGTCGCGGAAACGCATTCCTGAAACAACCATAGACACATGCCGGTTCTTTGTCATTGATGCCAGACGGCGGTTGTCGCCCCCGTCCCATGCCTTCAACGCCCGTGTATCCTTGTCAAGAACAATAAATTTAAATTCTATCGGCAATATGGTTCTGGAAAGGTCTATATTGATTTTCCAGACAGGGTAACCGGCATCAGACATGGGGAGCGCCTTTTCCGGGTTCCATTCACCAAGCGAATCACATGCACCACACAAGGCAAGCACCTCGTCAGGCCCTACGGTTGGGGCATCGACACTTAACGTAAGAAATCCAGGAGCCGGAACCACTGCCTCGCAACGGTCGTTACGACGGTTTATGCACTGGGTAAATGCAGACGAATAATACGGTTTGTCTAAAGGTATATCGCGCCATGCATCGTAAATGTCGTAAGATTCGGCTGCATTCGACAAGTCTATACTATGACAACAGCCACCCCACTCGCGGCGTTCGCTGCCATTGTCATTACGTACCACATAGCCATATTCCAGATTACGTACGTTTTTGTCTGAAATATCGACCGTCGCAGTCCATAAACCGACACCGTCTACATGCATCTTCAATGCGGCATCGATATTGCCAGAACCAAGCAAAGAGTCATTTCCGCATATATAAAGCGTTTCCCCCCACTGGGTTTTGTAATCTATATTAAAATTAATTTTCATGTTGTATGTTTTAGAATCACAAAATATATAATTTTTAGTATCCTTATTCCTCAGGAACAATTTCCGAAGCCTGACACATTTCGTCGTATTCTTCCCAGTCAGGGTCGGGTTCTGCATGTATGCTTATAGGCAAAAGGTCGAAAGAAGCCAGCGCCACATTAAAACGTTTCTCAAAGGTGTGTGTGTTTCTGGCATAGAACACCCAGTCACGCCTTCCGTCGCCGGTATATACGCCGGTCATAACAGCCACAGGATCTTTCTTAAACGCATCTAGCATGGCTTCATGCACGGCCTCCATTATCATGGATGTCGGTTTGTCGGGCATTCCCGACTTGTCGGAAGCATAAGGCCAGGTAATTTCAACACGTATGCCATACTTTCCACTATTACGCAAAGGTTCCACCCCGCGACGCCCGGTTACCATTATCAAATTGCCGGTTTCTATACTTTCGGTGGGCGAAGTCCACCATTCGTTACCTATATTCTTGCTCATTGGTTGTTGATAAATTTTAAACACAAAGAGTGTGTTTAAAATTAGTGAAAATTGGCGAAACCTATATGCTCCAACAGTTAAAATTTTGCCCATAACGGTATTTTTGACTATTTTCGTGGCATTATGCGACACAAGATAGCTATTACAACCGTATTATTCCTAATATCTCACTTTTTTGTTTCGGCAAACGGCTTCTCCCCGGAAGTCAGGGCTATATGGCTCACAACAAACCTAGGGCTGGACTGGCCCGTAAAGGAAACGGACCCGGGAAAACAAAAAAAGGCATTGTGCCAGATGCTTGACAAGCTTAACGACGCAAACTTCAACCTGGTGTTTTTTCAAGTACAGGCTAACGGCGACGTTTTATGGGACTCCAAATACGAGCCTCCCATGGCCGATGTTACCGGCAACGGGGCCGGCAAGTTGAAATACGACATATGCAGTTTTATGATAAAAGAATGTCACAAACGCAATATGGAATGCCACGCATGGATTGTCCCGTTCAGACTTGGCACCGCAAAACAGGCCGCCCGGTATAAAGGCAACAGCATAAAGCACCCTTATGCAAATACGACATGCCGCACAGTTGACCACAACGGCATACGGTATTTCGACCCGTCAGACACCGCATCGCATGCATTTTTGATAAAATTATACCGCGAACTTGTCCGCAAATACGCTTTCGACGGCATACAGCTAGACTATACACGCTACCCCGGCAAAGGGTTTAACGACACCAAAGCCTATGCCACAAGAAAACAAACAAGCATGTCGTTAAACCAATGGAGGCGAAACAACATAAACACATTTGTAACCTCCCTTTATTCAATGATTGCGGAGGAAAGACCGGGAATGATTGTCGGTTCCGCACCTATAGGTTCGTATAAACCCATCGAGCCATGGAAAAATGCCACAGCCTACGAAACATTCCAGCAAGACCCCGGACAATGGATTGCCGACGGATGCCATGACATGATTGTGCCACAAATGTACTGGGGCGAACGAAACGGGTTCAGCGCCCACATTAAAGCCTGGGCCGAAGTTGCAGGCAGGAACTGCACGCTTGTCGTAGGGCTTGCCCCTTACAAAATGGAAACCGAACGCAGCTGGACACCCGACTCTATTGCCTCACAGATAGCGAAAGCCAGGACAATACCAGGCGTGTCGGGAGTATGCTTTTTCAGGGCCGAGCACGTATTAGGCAACAGTCACAAATCCCAACAGCTTTATAAAACATTACGCTACAACCTATTCAGGCAACCGGCAAAACTGCCCTGGGATACATTTGAATAAAAAACAGCCCAAATAAAAAACTCCGCGCCTATTAAATATAGGCGCGGAGTTTTTTATTTATTACTGTTTAAACTCTCTAAAGGTTCATTTTAAAACCAACCTGCAACAAGCCCTGGGCGCCAAAACCTAGTTCGCCAAACATTGAAAATGTTTTGTTTATGGCCACCTGCGCACATAACGGGCTTATCTGATATGCAAAATGTCCGTAGTTTTTACTGTCGTCCGGCCAGGTTTCATGAGTAATAACAGCACCGATACCCAATTTTGCATACATTGAAACTATGTTGTTCTGATAGTAACCATACCGGCCGTTAAACATAATTGCATGATAATAGAAATTGTTGTCGTCATACTTCTTACGGCTGGTGCTGGAGAATGTGTACGACGGGCCAATCCATATTTTAGGGGTTATTTTAAAATTAACACCGGCAGTAAGCGCACCCCAGGCAGTATTCACCGACGGGCCTCCATCATGACAATCTGTTGCATCCATCTGCGTATAACCGCCATACGAAGCATATACTTCAGTTTTCTGAGCCGAAACACCGGCAGTAATGCCAAACATGGCAACAAGTGCGATAAGGAACTTTTTCATAAAGATATTGTGCTTTTTAATTAAACATTAAATAGACAGTTTATTTATTACGAATAACCCCCTACAATGCAAAATTGTTTACCACACACAAAATTATAGTTCCATAACAAATAGACAAAAGCAATATGTACCAACTTAAATAATTAAGTTATACAATTTTATATTTTATAACACTTCTTTCGTAATTTGTCAATCACAGGCCCCAACTTCTCGTTGACAACACATTTAACACCGGTATCTTGCAACATCAAGGCAATAAAAAAAGGGTAAGCTTGCTACATCGCACCGCTACAACCCGGTACCGTTGCTCCGGTCAAGGCCTGGCGGAGTTCCCGGGGAGCTGGTCGTGTAGGACTTACCCGGCGACAAAGTTACTACATTTTTTCGATTTTCAAAAAAAATCCGCACATATACTGCTCAAACAAATATCTAAAACCTGTACACACGGTAAAATAAATGTTAAGAGGGGCTAAATGTCGGATTGTGCTAAATAATAACGAAATTCTTTTTATCTTTGCAGATTGAATAGCTGTTTACGCCCCTGTTTAAAAAGTTTTATGCTTCTTAAATAGCAGCCATGTAGCAGATATTCCTAAATATATATTACGACATTAGAATTCGACTTTCTTAAATATGAAGAAACTTTTTGCCAAAACAGCTATAGCCGCCATAATTTTAGGCATGGGGACAAGCGCATGCAATGAGGACTCGTCAACTTTCTCCACCGAAGGCCTTGACATATCTTACGACACCAATTCCAATACGGCAATCACGTCGTTCAGCATAAAGGCAAACAAAAAAATATTAACCGGGCTTGATTCGGTTTTTTTCACCATCGACCTCAACAAGTTCAGCATATTTAATGCCGACTCCCTCCCCAAAGGAACAGATGTCAGCAAACTGCTTGTAAACATAGGCAATTCAGGAAGTTCTAAAATCGTAATAAAATACACCGATTACAAAACACAGGAAAAGAAAGAATTAGAATATTCGTCTTCAAACAACACCGACAGTATAAACTTTTTAGACGAAGTTACCGTAACCGTTACCTCGCTAAACGAGCTACAGACAAAGACTTACGATATAAAAGTAAACGTGCACAAAACAGAGCCCGACTCACTTTGCTGGGGGTCGGTGCAATATGCCCCGCTTCCTTCAGGCGGAACCCCTACAGCCCAGGGCACGGCA
>SSTG01000008.1 GCA_004801635.1 Muribaculum caecicola
GCTCTTGTCTTGTACTACTTCCTTGTCTATTGCAATGTTTGTCAATGTCCTTTTTCCGCTTTCCGGGTCGGTGCCCCGGAACAGCCTCGCAAAGTTACGGATTTTTTCTTTTCCGCCAAACTTTTCCGCAAAAAAAATGTTGGAAAAGCTGTGAGGCCGGAGTCGGTCCCGGGCCGCTGCCCGGCTTCCTTCTCAAAAGCGAGTGCAAAGTTACAAACCTTCGCCGTAACTTCCAAATGTTTTTACAACTTTTTTTGAGAAAAAATCAGTCCCAGGCACGCAATGCCCTGCAAACCCACAGGTTACAACCACAAAAAAAATTGCCAAAGCCCTACCCCATTACCACAAGCCAGTTCAAAGCCTCAATCGCAACAATCAGCCTGCCGACAAAGCCACCTAAAAATTACACTATAAAATATCTCAATAATTTATTTTACGTTAAGAACACCCCAATATAATTTCTGCCGTAAAGTATCGGCAAAGTTATGTTCCGGACGTATTACTATCTTAGTAGTAACAAACGAACGCGAAATAACAATCCGCTCGCCTTCATCAAGCGACAGGCTACGCCCGTCAAGGCTAAGCCTAAACGACCCGGCTCGCGACGTTGTCACAAGCTGCACTTCCGCATCGTTACTAATAACAAGCGGACGCATACTAAGGGAATGTGCAGCTATAGGAGATATCACATTTACAGGCGCTGTGGGCTGCAATATAGGGCCTCCGACAGACAAATTATAGCCAGTAGACCCCGTGGGAGTGGCTACTATCAACCCGTCTGCCCTATAATTGGCAAGAAAAACGCCATCTACGTATGCCTCTATATCAATCATAGAGGCTGTATCTTTTTTCAATACAGCAACCTCATTTAGCGCATGAGGCCAAAAACCGTTTTCAGAGCGCAACGTCGGAGACTCAACTTTCAGCATCGTACGAGGTTCAACACTATAATCTCCGGCAATCAGCGAGTCAATCCAATTAAAATCGCGCGCCATTCGGTGATCAGACAAATACCCCAAATGCCCTGTGTTTATACCGAATACAGGTATTTCATAAGGAGCCACCCATTGTGCCGTACGCAAAAAAGTACCGTCGCCACCTATACTGAATGCCAAATCTGCATATTGTGATATCTGCGAATTACCAACAACGCTGTCAACCTCCGGAGCCGAAGGCAAATTTTGAGCCATATGCACAAATAGCTTTTCTGCCATTAAAACTTCTATTCCCCGTTTATGAAGTTCCCCCACCAAATCAGCAATATATCCGATATACCCCGATTGGTGCCTGCTCCCATAAATAGCTATCTTCATACTTATTTAATTGCCCAATTATACATCTAATAAATGCAGCAGCGCATTGGCACGCTGCACGGTTGTTTCATCGAAAGGGTCAGCCGACGACGAGCGCATGGCTATAGTTTCATAGCCGTAACGCATCAAAGAACGGGCCACCATGGAACCTCGTGAGTGATTAACCCTTATTTCCACAGTAGTTGCACTATTAGGCAGGGTACCCTGAGTCACATTTAAATTAAGCAAATGCGCATCGGCATCCTCTACGGCATGCGCTATTGACGACGCGCTATAATGACCGGCCGGACAAACTATTGTCAGCTCTGTCGACTCCTGTAATTGAGGGAACAGACCGGCGCATGTACTTATAATTGTGTCCTTAGTAATAATACCGCTACATGCGTTATCATCATCGCCATCGCAAATCACACGCAAAACACCGCCGGGCGCCGATTGTATCTTTTCTAAAACAACGCCCAACGGAGCTGATTCTGCTACAGCCGGAATCTTGACGCTATCTGGTTCTATATGTGCCTTTGCGGCATCTTTTGCAATCAAATTTTCTTTTTTTTGAAATATTCTGATTAATTTTGCAATTCACGTTATATATGCCGTAAAGCATAATTACGGTATATTTTAAAAGAACAATGCCTATAAACTAGAGACATGTTCGCAAACCGAAGATTATTCAATAAAGGCAAATTTAGCAATAATTTTTCAATAGCATAATGGCTGTCGCAAATTTCACATTTTTAAAGTCTAATGCAGCAGCGGCCCACTATAATACAACAGAAACCACGAAATAAATGACGAATTTAAGTGTTAATATAAATAAGGTGGCAACTTTACGCAACGCACGTGGCGAAAACGTGCCAAACATACTACAAGTTGCAACTGACTGCGAACTATTTGGAGCAGACGGAATAACGGTACATCCCAGACCTGACGAACGTCACATAAAGAAAGCCGACGTATTCGACCTGCGCCCTATAATAAAGACGGAATTCAACATAGAAGGCTTCCCTAGCGAAGATTTTGTAAAACTCGTAACGATTGTAAAGCCATCGCAAGTAACGCTGGTGCCCGACGCTCCAGACGCTCTTACTTCATCGGCAGGATGGGACGTGCCGGCAAATATTGAATTGCTTTCAGACCTTGTAGAAATATTTCATTCGGCAGGAGTAAGGACATCTATATTTGTAGGGACAGACATCGAGAACATTAAAGCCGCCGCACGCACGGGGGCCGACCGCATAGAGCTATATACGAAACCATACGCCGACTTGTATGAATCAAGCCGTGAAAAAGCAGTTAAACCGTTCATAGAAGCCAGCATAGCAGCTCACAAAGCCGGACTCGGAGTAAATGCCGGACACGACCTAAGCCTAAAAAATCTTGAATTCTTCCACAAGAACGTACCATTCTTAAATGAAGTATCAATTGGTCATGCCCTTATTTGCGATGCACTGTATCTAGGGCTTAAGGAAACCATATGCCGATACAAAGAATGTCTGGCCGATTAAACCATACATGATGAAACACATCATAATAAAACAAATAGTATAATCTATTATCAAAAAAACTATTTGACTGTCCAACAAAATAAACCAAACTAAACGCAAAATAATGACCCCGACCAATTTTATTCTGGCACAAGTACCACAAACAACAGTTTCTGACACAGTGGTATTTTCACAAGACAGCATATCAGCCATACAGAGTGCAGCCCAGGAAGTGCAAGCAGAACTTTCCGTCTGGGACCTCTGCCTAAAAGGAGGATTCATAATGATTCCGCTAGCGATTCTTTTAATTGTAAGCATCTATATTTTTATTGAGCGGTATCTGGTTATAAGAAAAGCACAATCTGAAGATGCCACATTTATGCAGCGCATTAAAGACTATATATGCAATGGAGAAATTGACAGCGCAAAAAACCTGTGCCGCAAAAACGGCTCACCGTATGGGCGTTTGATATTGAAAGGCATAAGCCGGATAGGCCGCCCCATGAACGATGTTTTAGTAGCAATAGAAAACACCGGCAATCTTGAGATAGCCAATCTTGGCAAGGGACTGCCCTGGCTGGCTACAACGGCAGCAGGCGCGCCTATGTTAGGATTCCTAGGCACCGTTATAGGAATGGTGGAAGCATTCTTTGCCCTTGCATCGGCCGGTTCGTCGGCCAACATAGGAGTCCTGGCCGGTGGTATATACGAAGCCCTGGTAACCACTGTCGCAGGTCTTGCCGTAGGTATAGTAGCGTTATTTGCCTATAATGTTCTCGTGGCACGTATAAACGGCGTTATGAAGCTTCTTGAGGGAAAAACTATGGAATTTATGGATCTGTTGAACGAACCTGCTTAAAAACCAATGTCACTACGACGACCCCACGACATGATGGCCACATTTTCAATGGCCTCAATGACTGATATTATTTTTCTGCTGCTCATTTTCTTTATGATAACGAGCACATTTGTATTTCCCACCGCCCTCGAGGTAAACCTACCGCAAAGCACCATACAAACAGCGCTAAAGCCAAGCACAAGGGTGTTCATTGACCGCGAAAGAAACCTTTATGCCTCTTTTGGTGCCGAAGAACCCCAACCAATGCAACAAGACGCATTGCTTGCATTTTTACAATTGGCACAGCAGCAGGCAGCACCAGGCGAAGACTTCATAGCAATATACGCCGACGAAGACGTTCCATACGGCGCAATTGTAGAAGTTCTTGACATGGGAGCAAAAAATAACCTAAAAATGGTATTAGCCACACGTCCTACAACAACGCAAAAAGCTAGAAAGCAATGACCGACAGCCGAAAATCCATAACCGACAGAAACAGCATATATGCAGCCGCAGCCACGGTTGCAATAGTCATATTACTGTTTGCATGGATGCTAACGGCCCATTTCCGCATAAGCCTCGAAACATTAAACGAACGCGTATGGCCCCCGGTAGATTCGAGTGAAATCGTTTTTGGCGGCGAATTTGTAAAACTTGGCGACATGTCAGCACCTTCGCCCCAGCAAAGCCGCACAAGGGCAACAGAAACACAAAACCAAGAAGAACCTTCGCACGAAGGCACAAGTTTGGAAAATGCCGGAGCGCAATCGGCAGAAGTTCCCGATATGGCAACATCAGGACAACCTTCACCGGCAAAAATAGAAAAGAAAGAAAAACCGCAAAAAGCCGGTCCAACAAAAGAAGAACTGGCCGAACGCGAACGAATACGCCAGGAACGCGAACAAGCACAAAAAAGCAAGCGCATCAATTCCGGAATAAAAAACACATTCAACAAGCCAGGCAAAAGCAACAACGGGACTACGGGAAGCCAGCAAGGAAACTCTACGCAAGGTGCAACGAGCGGTTCGCCAGGCTATTCGCTTGAAGGCAGAACCCCACAGGGCTGGGGCCGCCCGTCAAGCCCTCACGGAGGCACCATAACAATAAAGGTAAAAGTAAACCGCCAAGGCTATGTGACAGAAGCCACATACGACAGCGGAAAAGGCCCTGCCGCGGCGCAGTCTTCAGTGCGGAATTCATGTATTCAGGCAGCACGACAGTCACGATTCTCTGTTGACATGAATGCCAAAGCCGAACAAACCGGCTACATAACCTGGACATTCCGCTAAACCAATATAGAAATGCAATCAGAATTGCGAGCCATACCATATTCTTCCGAATGGGCTACAAAATGGAATGAATTTGTGACCAATTCCAAAAACGGCACTTTTCTGTTAAACAGAAATTACATGGATTATCATGCCGACCGTTTTGAAGACTGTTCCATAATTATACTTAATTCCGAAGACAAAATCACGGCACTGCTTCCGGCTTGCCGTTGTGGTGATACAGCTACAAGCCACGGAGGCCTTACATACGGCGGCTGGATTTTGCCCGTAAAACACATGGACGCGTCATTAATGCTTTGTGTTTGGGAAACGATGTCGGCCTATTATAAAACACGCGGCATTAACAAACTGATATACAAGCCCGTTCCATGGATATACCCGGCAGCGCCGTCCGACGACGACCTGTATGCGATTTTTCGCAACAGTGGAACCATAAAAACTGTTCTTGTTTCTACCGCCATAGACCTGGTCAGCCCTGTTCATTTCAACAATTCCTCCCGTACAAGGGCAAATAAAGCCAGACGGAACCAATATACAGTTGAACGCTCAAATGATTACGCACAGTACTGGCACTTGCTGCAACACAGGCTTGCATCGCGACACAATGCCAAACCCGTACATACCCTGGACGAAATCAAGCTACTTGCATCGCGCTTTCCTGACAACATAGAGCTATGGGGGGTTTTTGAACCTGAAAACAAAAATATGACTGCCGGATGCGTTATCTTCAACACAGGCCGTGTTGCGCATGCCCAGTACACGGCAGCAACAGACCACGGCCTAGGCAACGGCTCCCTACCCCTTTTGTTCAGCACGCTTGTTGCACACTATGCCGGTATAGGATTAAGATACTTTGACTTCGGCACATCGAACGAGCAGGAGGGCACAAAGTTAAATAACGGGCTCATTGAACAGAAGCAACAATTCGGAGGCCGTTCCGTTGCATACACCACGTTTGAAATAAAGCTCTGATATGCTCGTAAAAATAAAAAACGCCATAGTCAACTTAAACTAATAAATGTCCGACCTTAATATAAAAGGGCACCTGTCCATGGCCAGTGCCAATATTATGTGGGGGCTGATGTCGCCAGCAGCGAAAATTGCCATGTCATCAACAACAATAGCCCCACTTATAATGGTTGATATGCGTGTAGCCGGAGCCGCTATATTATTTTGGATTTCAAGCCTGTTCTTCAAACATGAACATGTTCCGCCAAAAGACTTGCTCCTTTTAGCCGGCGCAGCCATGATAGGCATAGTGCTCAACCAAGGATGCTTCATTGTCGGCATAAGCTATACGTCGCCCGGTGAAGGTTCGCTAATAACAACCACAATGCCAATGTGGGTTATGATTCTGGCATGGATTATCCTGCACGAGCCAATAACGGCAAAAAAGGCCGGAGGCATAGCTTTAGGTGCCATTGGAGCCATAATATTAGTAGTTGGCAGTACATCGGCAAACGCAACGGCAAAGAATCCGGCATTAGGCGATTTAATTGTTCTTGCGGCACAACTAAGTTATGCACTGTACCTGACCCTGTACCGTAATTTCATAAAACGCTATTCATTGATAACGCTTATGAAATGGATGTTCCTTTTTGCAACAATGGCAATGGTCGGCATCACACTCCCTTCACTGCTCGATACACAATGGGGCAATATATCGCAAACCGAATGGGCGGCAGCCGGATATGTAGTTATTTTCGGAACATATTTTGCATACATATGCGTTATGACAGGGCAAAAAATACTGCGCCCGACAATTGTGGGCATGTACAATTATGTGCAACCTGTAACAGCTGCCTGCATGGGCATATATCTAGGCATGGAGCAAATTACAATATCAAAATGTATAGCCATTATGTTAATTTTCTCCGGAGTATACATGGTTACAACCAGTAAGTCTGCACAAACAACAAAAAACGGCATGGCCGACAAATAGGCCCCATACCTGGAACAAACTCCAAAAAACACCTATAGCACACCTATTTAGACCCACAAACTGCACACTATCACACAACCTGTGCCATAGGTTAACAATATGTTAATTTAAACATAACACTTTATTATTTCCCATTTTTTTTGTAATTTAGAATGTCATGAATAATAAATTGTCGCAACGACTAAAAATCAATGGCAACCATTTGTCATGACACAAAAAACCAGTTAACCACTCATGCCGCTAAAGGCAGAAATAACCAGACAAAAGGCTTTATAAAAATGGCAAAAATTGAAGGTGCGGTAATAATTGACCAAGAACGCTGTAAGGGATGCGACCTTTGTGTAGCCGCATGTCCGACAAACGTATTAGAGCTTAAAAACAAAGAAGTAAATGACCGCGGATACCATTTCGCATACGCAGTACGCCCAGCCGATTGCATCGGATGTTCGTCGTGTGCAATAGTATGCCCGGACGGATGCATCGAGGTATACCGGATTACAAGCAAATAATAATAACACCCATCATAAACAAACCCACAATGAGTGAGGAAATAAAGCTACTCAAAGGCAATGAAGCGATAGCTCATGCAGCCATACGCTATGGGGCTGACGGATATTTCGGATATCCGATCACACCACAGAGCGAAATACTGGAAACTCTTGAAGAACTGATGCCTTGGGAAACCACAGGAATGGTAGTGCTTCAGGCGGAAAGCGAGTTAGCCGCCATAAACATGGTATATGGCGGAGCAGCATGTGGAAAAGCCGTGCTTACATCGTCGTCATCGCCTGGCATAAGCTTAAAACAAGAGGCCATAAGCTATATAGCGGCAGGCGAACTGCCGGCACTGATTGTAAACGTTATGCGTGGCGGTCCAGGCCTTGGCACAATACAACCATCGCAGGCCGATTATTTTCAGGCAACAAAAGGAGGCGGACACGGCGACTACAAGCTAATAACACTGGCACCTTGGTCTGTTCAGGAAATGGCAGACTTTGTCGGACTAGGATTTGACCTGGCATTCAAATACCGCACCCCGGCAATAATTCTTGCCGACGGAATTGTAGGACAAATGATGGAAAAAGTACAACTGCCGCCACAACGAAAGCGAAGAACCGAAGAGGAACTAAGCAAAGAATGCCCGTGGGCAATAACCGGCAAGCAGTCGTCAAGAAAAAGAAACATCATGACCACATTAGAGCTAGACCCGGCCGTGATGGAAACAATAAACATCCGTCTACAAAAAAAATATGAGCTTATAGATCAAAACGAAGTGATGTTTGAGGAATATCATACATCTGATGCCGATTACCTCATTGTAGCGTTTGGATCTATTGCAAGAATAGCACTAAAGGCTATTGAAGACCTCAGGAAACAAGGCATAAAGATAGGGCTTTTGCGCCCCATAACACTTTGGCCATTTCCAAAAAACCGGATATTGGAACTAAGCAACCAGGTTAAAGGAATTCTTTGCGTTGAGATAAATGCCGGTCAAATGATAGAAGATGTAAGGCTTTCATGCCACGACCGCATACAGGTATATCATTTCGGGCGTCTCGGAGGCATTGTTCCAAACCCACAAGAAATCATCGATTCGTTCTACAACAATTTCCCTCAGCATTAACCCCATGGAAGCAAAAGAAATTATTGAAAAAGGCAGCAAGGTATATTCTCGGCCGAAATTGCTAACAGACAACACAATGCACTATTGCCCGGGATGCAGCCACGGAGTAGTACACAAACTCATAGCGGAAATAGTTGAAGAAATGGGCATGGAAGACAAAACAATTGGCGTTGCACCGGTTGGATGCGCCGTATTTGCCTACAACTATATCGACATCGACTGGATTGAAGCCGCCCACGGTCGCGCACCGGCTATCGCAACAGCAGTTAAACGGCTTATGCCCGACCGAATGGTATTCACATATCAGGGCGACGGTGACCTGGCCGCAATAGGCACATGCGAGTCAATACATGCCGCCAACCGTGGAGAAAATATAGTTATAGTTTTCATTAATAACGGAATATACGGCATGACAGGCGGACAGATGGCACCTACTACGCTAGAAGGCATGGTTACTTCAACCACACCATATGGCCGAAGAATAGACCTTAACGGCCATCCATTAAACATGGGGCCGCTTTTTGCCCAACTGCCAGGGACCTGTTATGTTACCCGGCAGGCCGTACACACACCGGCAGCTGTAAGAAAAACAAAAAAAGCTCTCAGGCAAGCCTTTGAAAACTCCATGAAATCATTGGGCACATCGGTTGTAGAAGTTGTAAGCTCTTGCAATTCAGGGTGGAAAATGTCGCCAGTAAAAGCCAATAAATGGATGGAGGACAATATGTTTCCACATTATCCGCTAGGCGATTTAAAAAATACGGTAACCTCAGACTCAAAAAAATGAAAGAAGAAATAATAATAGCTGGTTTCGGCGGACAAGGAGTTTTGTCAATGGGCAAAATTCTAGCATATGCGGCACTGATGAATAACCTTGAAGTTACCTGGATGCCGGCATACGGGCCAGAACAACGAGGCGGCACGGCAAACGTAACAGTAATACTAAGCGACAAGCCTATCAGTTCACCCGTGCTTGACAGTTATGATATTGCCATAGTGCTAAATCAACAAAGTCTGGATAAATTCGAAAAACATGTAAAACCAGGCGGAGTACTGATTTATGATGCATACGGGATACACCATGCCCCCACTCGCACCGACATAAAAGTATGCAAAGTCGATGCCATGGATGCAACACTAGAAATGGGCAACAGCAAAATATACAATATGATCGTGCTCGGAGCCCTGCTTGGCGTACGTCCGATTGTTGATCTTGACGCAGTTATAAAAGGACTGAAAAAAACATTGCCCGAACGCCACCACACCCTGATTCCACTTAACGAGGCGGCAATAAAAAAAGGTATGCAGCTCACAAATTATTAAAAAAAGAACCGCATATAACCGACAAAAAAACCAAATGGGTAATACAAAACGCAGACATACCGCTGCCAGCCGCAAAAAGGCCGGGCAGCGGCCGTCATTACATGCAAAAGGTTATTTAGGAGCACTAATATTACTGTTTGCCTTTATAGCCATAATGAGTGCAAAATCACGCTGGGAAAGCAACAAAACGGCCACTACCGAACAAACGTCACAAATAAAAGGCCTGGAAAAAGTAATTACAAACCCAGATCTCGACGAAATAATTGTTGACTATGCCGGTATGAAAATTTCATTTAATCCTACAATGCATATCCCTAACTGGGTTGCATGGGAACTAACTGCGGCAGAAGCCAACGGAACAGAAGAACGAAAAGACAAATTTACGGCCGACAACAGGGTTGCCGGCTGCCCCACACCATCCGATTACAGCAATTCAGGATACGACCGCGGACACATGGCACCGGCTGGAGACATGAAATGGAGCCAGCTGGCAATGAAAGAATCGTTTTACATGACAAACATCTGTCCCCAACACAAAAAACTAAATGCAGGGTCATGGAAGCGTCTTGAAGAAAAATGCCGCGACTGGGCTATTGCCGACAGTGCAATAATAATCATAGCAGGCCCGGTGTTAAGCGAAAAAATAACCGAAAACATCGGAGAAAACAAAGTATGCGTTCCAAAACGGTTTTTCAAGGTAATATTGTCACCATACACAAACCCGCCACGGGCAATCGGATTTGTAATGCCAAACGGTCCGGTTCCAGGCGGAATGCAGGCAACAGCCATGAGCGTGGACGATGTCGAGCACATAACAGGCCATGATTTCTTCTCCTCACTTCCCCAACAAACAGAACAAACAGTAGAATCACAATGCCAATTTCACAAATGGGCCTCAATAAAATAACTGACACCGCAGACACAATATGCGCAATTTCAACCGCACCCGGAACAGGCGGAATAGCAGTAATACGTATCAGTGGTTCACAAGCCATACAATGCGCAAACCGGATATGGAAAGGCAAACAGTTGGAAAAAGCCAACAGCCACACCGCACACCTTGGCTACATAATCAATCCAGAAACAACTGAGCCAATCGACCAATGCGTGGCAACCGTATTTCACGCACCGGGCACATTTACAGGCGAAGACATAGTGGAACTGTCGGTACACGGCTCACAATGGATTCAACAGGAAATCATACGCCAACTCATCAACGGCAAACAATGCCGGCTTGCAGAACCGGGTGAATTCACTCGCCGCGCATTTGCAAACGGTAAAATAGACTTATCGCAGGCAGAAGCCGTAGCCGATGTCATAGCATCAACCACACAGGCATCACACCGGCTGGCAATGAGTCAGATGCGAGGCGAATATTCAAACCAGATTGAATCACTACGAAACTCATTATTAGAACTAGCAAGCCTCCTAGAACTGGAGCTTGACTTTTCAGAAGAAGACGTAGAATTTGCATCACGCGAAAAGCTAAAACAAATAGCCAACAAAACGCAGCAAACAATACAGCAAATGACCGACACCTTCACCGTAGGAAAAGCAATAAAAGAAGGCATACCGGTTGCAATAATAGGCGAACCAAATACAGGAAAATCAACACTCTTAAACAACATTGTTGGCGATAACCGCGCAATAGTAAGCGATATACCCGGAACAACACGCGACACCATAGAAGACACCACGATAATACACGGCATACAATACCGCTTCATTGACACTGCCGGTCTAAGAAACACATCCGACGTAGTTGAGTCACTAGGAATAGAACGCTCCATAAACACCTTAAAAAAAGCAACAGTCGCAATATGGCTAATAACAGCGCAAACAACACAAACGCAAGCCAACCAAATGGCTCAAATAATAGAACAAAACATACATCCAGACACAAAACTCATAATCTGCATAAATAAAACAGATATCAACAAAACACAAACACCACCTGCACTAAACATAAACAAACAATACACAACACTACCAATATCTGCATTAACCGGGCAAGGAATAGATCGACTAAAATCAAAGCTGCATGAGCTGACAATCAACAACAACCTGCCTCAACCGCACATGATAGTCACCAATGCCCGTCACTACGAAGCCCTTTGCAACGCCAATGAATCGATAAAAAATGTACTCCAGGGACTAGAAGCAACACTATCAGGCGACTTCATAGCACAGGACGTACGCCAAACAATACATCACCTCGGCGAAATTACCGGCACAATCACTACCCCCGACATACTCGCCACCATCTTCTCACGCTTCTGCATCGGCAAATGACCGGCAATTAAAGATAGGCAACTATAAGTATAGATAAGTATTAAGGCGTTCAGTTTGAGCGCCTTTTCTTGTGTCCGGCTGTCTGCAGTTTAATCGGTAGAACTCGTTTCTACCTGTTTTTTACTCCATTTTTGAACCACATTTGTTGCTCGTCCACGGTCGGAACAAGTCGCTCCTTCCTATTGTGGACACATGTATACAATGGGATACGTAGAAATACGTAGGAATACATAATCGGCTCCGTGAGCGGCTCAAAAAATGTTCAAAAATGGCAACCTCAACCATCAGAATCAAAAAAATCTGTGAGTGGTGCGGAAAGGAGTTTGAAGCTCAAAAATGCTCCACCCGCTTCTGCTGCAAGCGATGTGCGGAACACGCTTACAAAGACCGACAGAGACACAAACGAAAACAAGAGACTGAAGCGATGGTGATCGAAACAATCATCCGCCAAAGAGAAGAATCGGTAATTCATAGGGCGTATCTGTCAGTTCAAGAGACCGCTGACCTTATGGGAGTAAAACGAAATGCGGTCTATCAGCTCATTTATCATGGAAAGTTGAAAGCATACCGCCTCACTTCCCGCGTTACACGTATCAGTAGAATAGACATAGAGGAACTACTTAGCACAAGCCTCTATGTCAGGAAGTCCAAAGCCAAGTCCTCGGTATCTGATGAGAACGGCGAAGCAATCTCGGAGTTTTACACGACGAAAGAGATTATCACAAAGTTCGGGGTGAGCAATTCATGGGTGTTTGCTCAGGGTAAGGCTCACAATATTCCGAAGGTCTACCACCGGGGAAAGACACTTTGGAGCAAGACGCACTGCGACCGGGTGTTTGCAGCGAAGCCCGAACCGCCGAAAGATGATGACTGGATTTCATACTCTAATGTGCGGGCTGAGTACAATCTGACCCATGATCAGCTTCACAACTATGTGAAGTACCATGGTCTGCGCCGTAAGAAAGTCGGCAAGTATACCTATATATTGAAGTCGGAAATCGATGCGATTCTCCGTCCTCCAACGCTGAAATGAGGCAGGTTATCGGTTATCCGCAGGTTAACAGTCTAATAACTTGATAACCGGGAGATAACCAGTGAACTTCGCCGAAACAAATCATTCAAAAACAAAATTCGTATGGATATATGCACTAAAGTCGCCTTGCGGCAGCGTCTTCTTGAATCGGGTAAGATCACGTTGTACTTTGACTACTATCCACCAATCCGAAACCCGAAAACAAACAAGATGCAGCGCCATGAGTATCTTGGAATCTACCTGTATGGCAACCCGACCAACAAGGTGCAGCGCGACTTCAACCAGACGATGCTTGAGAAAGGGGAACTTCTGCGCTGTCGCCGTCAGGAACAGGTGATTAACCGCCAGTTCGGTTTCATCGACCATAGCCAGCAGAAGGAGGATTTTCTCGCTTATTATGAGGAATATGCCAAAAGGCAAAGCAATACCAAATGGCTAATCAGCTACAAACATTTCCAAATCTTCACAGGTGGAAAATGCACCTTCGGAGAGATAACTCTTGACCTCTGCAACAAGTTTCGCGATTATCTCCTGAACGCCAAGCAGCTCAAACACACGAAAAAGAAATTGTCCAAAAATGCCGCTTCCGGGTATTTTTCGACATTCCGCGCTCTGCTCAAAAAGGCTTACAAGGAGAAACTTCTGACCGAGAACGTCAACGATTTTCTTGAATACATCGAATGGGATGATGTCGTGAAAGAGTTTCTCAATCAGGACGAGCTTATCCGACTGGCTCAGACTCCCTGCGACAGCGACGTGCTTCGCAGGGCATCGCTCTTCTCCTGTCTCACAGGTCTGCGTTTCAGTGACATTCTCAACCTCGACTGGAAGAATATTCAGGAGATTGCCGGAATCGGACTATGCGTTGTAATCAAGACACAGAAGACAAAGACGGCTGCAACCCTACCGCTTTGCGAGGATGCCATAGAGCTAATCGGAGAGCGTAAGACAGGCAAAGTATTTCCCGGATTCAAAAAAACACTTACGGCAAAACCTCTGGCAGACTGGATAAAGGCAGCGAACATCGACAAGCACATCACGTTCCATTGCTTCCGCCATACCTACGCCACCCTTCAGATGGCCATGAGCAGCAATCCTTATGTAGTAAGCCAGGCTCTGACGCATAAGAATCTTGAGACAACTCTACGCTACACGCATGAGGTTCCGACCGCACTGCTTGAGACTCTCGGCAAGATTAAAATCAAGCCCAAATAGAATGCACCTGATTTCCCCCTGAAATGACAGTGGGACGTTCTCACGTTTCACAAATAGGCAGATAATGGTCCGTTACCGCCCGGTAACGGACTATTTTGTGCTAAAAATACAGGAAGTTGCTAAAAGTGAACCGATATGGCTAAGAAAAGTGTCCAACATTTCGTTTTTAGCAATCAATCCTCTGTAATTTTGTCGGACAATTTCAAAATCTCACAATTATATGAAAAGCGACAACACATTGAAAACCATGACCGTATTAATCACCATTGTCTTCCTGATTATGGCAATGAAGACAGCTTATGCGGGAACTAACGGGTCATCCTCAAATCCGGGCACAGCATCGTTCTGGCTTGATGCCGCTTGGATATTCACTCTCTATGAAGCACCGTTTCTTTTGGCTGTCTTTGTGGCGGGACCGATGGTAAATGATGCAATGCCCGCAATTTTTGCAACCGGAAGAAAGTGCGCTGCGGCATTAAAACAAAACCTAAGTAAAACAGTTGACTCCGGCAACGCCCCAGAATCACTTAAAGCAGACGATATTGCCGTCACTTGTGATAGACAGGGCGAAGAAGGCGAAGTATCAGTCGTTGAGAATGATAAAACTGCGGAGCTATCGGAAGAAATCATCGGCTATATCTCCGGAACTTTCGGCAATCTACTGTCGGACGAACAGATTGAAAAACTGCTCGACAATTTCAGGAAACTGAATACCTGCGGACCTTTCGAGGTTGTAGAGAAGCGAAAATTGCAGGGAGTCTTTGAATTTGACCTGATCCATTTCGCATGGAACGTGTGTCGTCGTATCCATAATCCTGATACTTGTCCGAAAATTTTTGGTTTTGCCACAGCCGAAATGATTAAAGCCTCATTCCCGATGACGCTTCAGAACTATGCGGTCAGTACTATCAAAAGCCGACTCAAGGATTCCGACGCTACTACAAAGTTCCGACTTCAGATAATCGAAGTCAACCGACCGCTGGTGCCATATATATTTCCTGTGCCAGAGGAAGCCGGATAATATTCAGGTTATCGGTTATCCATTGGTTATCCGGATGATAACTGGATTGGAGGAATATAACCGATGAACTTTGCGGCACGATGTTCAAATCCCCCATCGTACCGCATTATGATTGAAAAACCAACATTCGAGGCAATGCCTCAGATTATGGCACGGCTTGAAGAAAAAGTCGATGCCCTGACCGAAACTGTCGGTAAACTACTGCAAGGCGCTATGGCTCCAATGGTCGTTACCGCTCCGGAAGAGATGGTAACAGTCAAAGATGCCGCCAGTATTCTTAGGCTGTCTGTGTCAAGGGTCTATGCACTCGTTCAGGAGGGTCGTATACCATGCTATAAGCCAGGGCGCAACCTGCTTTTTCTCCCCTCCGAGTTAAGGAAGTGGATGGCCGAGGGGCTTCGGAAAGGCCAGCCTTCCATCGAGGAACAGATGGCGCAGATGACCAAAGGCATGCGCAACAGTGCCAAAGACAGGAGGTTCATATGAGCGCAGATTATAAACTTTCGTCCGAAAGGAAGGATATGGAAGGTACATTCTGCCGTGCATATTCCTGCCGTGCCGCTATTGAGAAATTCCTGGCTGACCTGTTCCTCTTTGATGCAGCCACCGGATTGTATGTCGCGTCATACAATCCGAAACTCACACTTGAGACAGATGATGTTCAGCAGGTTGTCTGGATCAGTGGAGTCAACGCGCCCTGCAATGCATTTGAAATTGTAAGATTATTCAGGTTCGGAGACCTTGACAAATATGTAAAAAAGGAAGAAACCGCAACGAAACGTCGCCCCTCATATAAAGCCATGCTGCAACTCTGCGCCGAGGACACAGCGGTAAAGCTCACAGTGATAAAAGACAAGAATAAATCTGTCAACGTAAATTCGGACGAATGGGAGGCGGTGCTATCGCTCAACGACAGGAATCAGATTGAAAGAACAGGTCAGAATATCAAACTGATTCTACTCAACGACCCACAGCTCAAAAAAGTGCGTTTCGACCGCTTTACCAAGCAGGACATTACCGACTGTCCAGACTTCTGCAATGAGCGAGACAACCGTATTGACGATGAATCGATAGGCAAGATTGCCATTTATATCGAGAATGTTTACGGACTACAGCTCTCTCAGCCGCGTATTTTGGAAATGCTAAAAACCACGTCGAAGGAGCGAGGCTTCAATCCCGTACATGAGTTTATCCAGAGTACCGCATGGGATAATGTGGAGCGAATAGATACTGTCGTCATCCGCTATCTTGGAGCCGAGGATACACGGCTTACCCGTATGCAGACGCGCAAATGGATGGTCGGCGCGGTGGCCCGCGCTTTCAGTCCCGGATGCAAATTCGACCATATACTCACGTTTACAGGGCCGCAGGGTGTTGGCAAAAGCACATTTCTGAATATCATCGCCGGGAACTGGTTTTCCGATTCATTCTCATTCGCTCACGACGATAAGTCGAAGATTGAGGATATCACTGGCGCGTGGATTGTGGAAATATCAGAACTCAACGGCATGAAACGTGCCCATGATGCTGAGGCAGCCAAAGCGTTCCTGAGTCGTGTCCGTGATGACGTGCGTCCGGCATACGCCCGGAAGAGTGAGTCGATTCCCCGAAGCAACGTATTTGCCGCAACGACCAACGAGACAGAGTTCCTGCAGAGCTGTAACGGCAACCGCCGCTGGTGGATTATCCCTATAAGGGGCACAGGAGAAGTTCGGGAATGGATTGACGCACTGAAATCCGAGGTTCCCCAGTTGTGGGCTGAGGCTTATCACTATTACACTGCCGAAGAGACGCTGTTTCTTCCTCCTGAATTGGAATCGGAGGCCAATCGGCGACAAGCTGAATATACCACTGCCGCTGGAGATGAATTGCTTGATGAAATAGAGGCGTTCTTGAACAGACTCGTTCCAAAAGCATACTTCTCATGGCCGCTCGGCAAGAGGGCGCAGTGGCAGAAGTGGGCTATTGATCCGTCATCATTTATCGATGACGA
The DNA here is from genome assembly GCA_004801635.1 of Muribaculum caecicola. Taxonomy (GTDB): domain Bacteria; phylum Bacteroidota; class Bacteroidia; order Bacteroidales; family Muribaculaceae; genus Muribaculum; species Muribaculum caecicola. The sequence continues at coordinate 17,368 of SSTG01000008.1, forward strand.
ATACCGTCAGATAGGCACTGAACCGCTGACAATAGTATCTCCGAAGATGATAAAGTGCGAAATGCCGAACGATGCCATCCGAACATCATTCCGCTATTCATCGCAGTATATCAACTCCCTCATGGAGCATATACACGGTTGGGTAAGGTCGGAGAAAGAGAAAGTGCCGGGTATGCACCGCGACTATTGTGGCGCCGACGGACGAGTTAAACGCCCCTGGATTCGTACTGACAATCCCAAGATACCACTCTCTCCTACTATTGACTTCGATTGCGAAGACTCGCCATTCTGACCCGAATGTCCCAAATACCTTCCCTTACAATCCAAAAATATTTTGGCTTAAAGGGAAAGAAAAACAGAAAGCACAATACTACTGAAAATGGCTGTAATGTTCGGTGTTTTCCTCAGGACATAAGGACATTTGGGACAAAACCGATGATTATAATTTATAAACACACTACGAATGAACAAATTAAAGAAATTCACACCGATGGAGTTTGACTCTATCGTCCCGGTCGATGACCTATGCATGGCGGCCGGACTGGTCTGCATCTCACAAAGGAAAAAACTCAGACATTATGACCTTGGCAACGGCAAGGAACTTACTGTCAACACTGCCCGAAATGAGTGGGCTATGAAAAATCCGGACTGCTACGGCTGTGCGTCTCAACTCGCTGTCAAGCTCGGACTTGCAGGCGATAGCGACTGCTCAAAGGCTTTCGCTGAGGTCGAAAAACTTTATGCGGAGCGTGAGAACACTCCCGCAGCTTTCGGTTATACCGCAGTCAGCCGACCTGTCTGGGATTTCACAGATACCTGCCACCCCAAAGACCGTGAACTCGGCATGATGATGACACGCTACGGCCTGTCAATGGACACAGTTAAGCTCTATGCTCTTGAAGGCTCTTTGCCACAGGTCAAGGGGAACAAGCAGGAACGTGTCCTGGCAATGCCGGTGAGTGAAGGCTCAGATTGTTTCATGGCATTCAATGGCAAGATATTCCGGCAGATTGGTGAAGGGGGCATTAGCACTGTGGGGCAACGCCGAAAGGACCAAATCTGCATGGTGTATGAAAATCCGCTCGATTTCCTGACACTTATGGAATCCGCCACGCGCAATGGTGTTTATCCCCTTATGGCGCGACGTTATCATATCATTATCAACGGCAAGCGCGGACTTGCCGAAGCTTGTGAATACTTGAAGGCAAATCCCGACTTCCTTGAAGTGCGCTGCTTCATGCCGGAAAACGAATTTGGCATAAAGGCTTTTGCAGCCATCAACGATGCTGTGAAAGGTACGGCAATTGACCGCACGGACATGTATCGTGGGTTCGGTTCCCTCTTCGCAAAACATCTTCCGAAGGTTCCGGAAACATACCGAAAATGGAAGTCTCTACGCATCGAAGTTGAAGAGAAGGAGACTCGCAATGTCAGACAAGAGCAACCTAAGCCGAAACACGACATCACGCCTCTTTTGGGCGGCGAAAAGAAGGCGGTTATCGACCGGGAGACGGGAGGGCTCAAGCTATGAGGTGTGAAAATGCTCCCGGAATTCGAGTGGCTCTGCAAGATGTGTTTTTGTCAGACACTCCGCTGTCGCTCCGTCCCGAAAAAACACCCTTGCAAGGGGAAACCCCTCGACCCGATTTGTCCGACAGACGATATGTGAAACCTGCGGCTTCAGTCCGCGCAAACTTTGCACTGAAATGAACGCGAGAGTTGGAAAATCGTCCGACATTTCCCACAGCCTGGGCTATGCGCAGAACCGAGACAAGGACGGTGGGATTCTGCTTGCCAACTTCACCGATATTGCAGCTTCGCCGGAGGAACAGGCCCGCAACTGGATGGCAACCGCCAACGATTACAAGACCCGGTGCTATACGATAATCATTTCCTTCACTCCGACCGAGACTGTTATGCTACGCTCAATGCCGGACAATGGTCAGGGTAAGATCCGAACCATTATCCGGGACTTTCTTGATGAACTGTCGGAACGAGGCAATGACGTGACAGAGTGTCCATACATCGTGGCGCGCCATGACAATACCGACAACGAGCACTATCATATCGTTATCCGCACAACAGACATGAGCGGCAAGCGATTCTGCGATAAGTTCATCAACAAGAACGCCAACCGCGCTGCCGCTTGTATCGCCATGAAGTACGGACTGGAGGCACCGCCGAAAGCAGTCGAACGCGAGAAGGCTCATCAAGAGGCCGAAGGGCGTCGTAAAAAGGAGAAATCCAAACGTCTACACAAACCGTCGGCATCGCAGTCGGAAATTGATGAGAAGATGCGTCGCAAGCGGGCTGTCGAGGAGGCCGCGAAGCGAAAGTCTATGCTCAAATATGTCATCGAGAAAGCTGCTAAAAAGACAGCTTCGACTGAAGCCTTTATTGCCGCACTTGCGGAAGAAGGCATAACACTGACCCGTGATGAGAAGAAAGGTATCTGTGCTGTGATGACAGACCCCGGGGGGAAAGTCAGGAAATATTCTATTGCCAAAGACTTGGGTGTCAATATGACTCTTATCCCGAATCTTTCAATTCAGGATAAGCCGGTTGTCAAAACGCAGCATTCTTCTCCCTTGAAGCCCTTGCATCATGCACGACTCAATGTCGATGGCAGTGGCAGTTCTCGCAACGCCGAACATGAGATAAACGACGGACGCAATTCCGATGATTCTGACGAGGAATGGAAACGCCGAAACGGATATAAACTGTAAAAACTGAAAACTATGAAGAAGAAACCATCCGCCCTGCGAAACAGCAGGCGAAAACCGGACAATCCGGAAGAAAATTTGACGGAGCGCATCACATTCCGTCTTACCTCCGCTGAAAAGAATCAGCTCGCCATGAAAGCTAAAGAGCGTGGCATCAAACTGAGTCTGCTCTGCCGCCTTATAGTCATGCGGCGCAGAATCCCTGACCGCTCACCGCAGACGCTCCAATGGTTCCGCGACCTTGTGGGCATGAAGAACAATCTCAACCAGATTGCACACCATCTTAACACTACAAAAGAGCCTGACCGATGGGCTGTTGAGGCTATACGCTTCATAGCCTCAGAAATAGACAAAGCAAAAAACACTTTAACCGACAGCAGCCATGAGTAATCCATTTGAAAACGTGCCGGCTTCGGCAGATGTGCCCGACACCATCGACAAGAAAACCGTCTCGACATTGTCAGTCATTGCCGACCGCTTCGAGAAAGCAGTATCAAGAAACGAGGCGATTGTCAAGAACGAGGAGGAGCTTGCAGGAGTAATATTCGACCTGCTCCTCGATGATGACGGTTCAGTCAAGGACTTCGGTCATGCAGCTGAGATACGGGGTCTGATTGACGAAGCCTGGAAGCAACAGGAGCGAGGCATAGCCAACCTTGGCGAGATAATCAGATCCATACCCACAAGCGTCAGGGCAGAACTTGGCGAGGAAGACCGGAAGCTGCTCGATTCCAATTTCAGGAGCTGGAAAGACGTGTTCCGGCTCTACCTCCCTTCCTTCGGCATCGTTGGGGCGATAGTCGGTATAATACTGACCGGAAGTATAATGCTCTCAAATTCTGCCTCTGACGCCAAGCGGGAATACGAACAGCGCATAAGTCAGCTCGAAAGGTGGTACGAAGACAATGCCGACGCCGTAGCTTTCGGGCAGTTCTACCGCGAGAACTACCCCAAGCAATACCGCCAATGGCACACTGGCCAGTGGCAGCACGACATCGCCTACCGCGACTCCCTCCGCCGTGCCCACTCCCTCGACCGCCTCCGCCGCCTCTACTAATCCGAAGATTCATACAGCCAAAACTCTACACCAAGCAATTTGCCTGATGTAGAGTTTTTTCCATTCGATTTTCCTGCCAATAATAGCACCATTCTCACAAAAATTAGCTAACTTTGCAAATAACATCAAAGAATTATCACCAGATATGGTTTTAAACGAATATATATCGGAATTGAACCACCAATTTCAAACTGGAGTTGCTCGAGAGCTAAGCTATCGAACAGCATTGCAGCAATTTATAAGTTCGTTATTACCAGATATGGTGATTATCAATGAACCGGCTCGATTCGATTTTGGTGCCCCGGATTACATTATCGCCCGAAGGTCTGATAATCTTCCCACATGCTTTATTGAGGCAAAAGATATTGGAGATACAGATCTTGACGGTCATAGACAACATAAAGAACAATTCAACCGTTATAAAAACTCTCTTGAAAGGGTTATCTTTACTGATTATCTTAATTTCCATTTCTATGAAAATGGAGAATTGAGATTAAAAATACGCTTGGGTGAAATCATCGGAGACCATATTGTTGCCATTTCTAATGATTTTGAACTTTTTATATTCAAAATAAAAGACTTTGCCCATTCTTCAATACATAGAATAACCTCGGCTAGTAAATTAGCAAAGCTTATGGCTGGCAAGGCCTTGCTGCTAGCAGATGCTATACGAAAGATTCTAAAAGATGAAAGCGAGAATTATACCGGCAATCAGATTCAAGGACAATATGACGCATTTAGACAAGTGCTTATTCACGATTTGTCTTCAAATGATTTTGCCGACATATACGCCCAAACTATAGCATACGGAATGTTTGCCGCTCGTATGCATGATACGACTCCGGAGAATTTCTCACGACAAGAAGCTGCCACGCTCATACCTAAGACTAATCCTTTTCTTAGGCAAATATTTCAGACAATTGCAGGCTATGACTTGGATGAACGGATTGCATGGATAGTAGATGACTTAGCAAATATGTTTTGCGCAACTGATATGCCAAGGATTCTCCGAGGCTACGGTTCTAACAATCGTCATTCAGATCCTATGATTCATTTTTATGAGGATTTTCTCTCCTCATACAATTCGAAACTTCGAAAATCAAAAGGTGTTTGGTATACTCCATCACCAGTAGTTAGATTTATTGTAAAATCCGTAGATGAGATCTTAAAGCGTGAGTTTGGGTTGTCTATGGGTTTAGCAGACTATTCAAAAATTGATCATAAAGTTATTAACGAACAATATAATCCAAGAGCAAGGGGAAGCCATCGAACAAATATAATAAAAATTCATAAAGTTCAAATTCTCGATCCAGCAACTGGTACCGGTACATTTTTGGCCGAGGTCATAAAGTGTATTTATGGTAAATTCGCTAACCGACAAGGTATGTGGCAAGGTTATGTAGAAGATCATTTACTTCCTCGTCTAAATGGATTTGAATTGCTTATGGCGCCATATGCCATCGCCCATCTGAAACTTGATTGGCTATTAGGGCATACAGGGTACATACATAATGTTGATCGTAGAATTCGAGTATACTTAACCAATTCTTTGGAAGAATATCATAAAGATATCGGTACACTTTTCTCTCAATGGTTGAGCAGGGAAGCAAATGAAGCCAGCCGCATCAAACGCGATACTCCGGTAATGGTTCTAATTGGTAATCCGCCATATAATGGGTCAAGCGCCAATAAAGGTGAGTGGATTATGCGGCTAATGGAGGATTACAAGAAAGAGCCTGACAGTACACGTCCTCTTGATGAAAAAAACTCAAAATGGCTGAATGACGATTATGTAAAGTTTATTCGTATGTCGCAATACTTTATTGAGAATAACGGTGAGGGGATTTTGGCATTTATAAATCCTCATGGGTTTCTTGACAATCCCACATTTAGAGGAATGCGATGGAATTTACTTAAAACATATGATGCAATCTATACTATAGATCTTCATGGCAATTCAAATAGACACGAAATCGCTCCAGACGGTGGCATAGATGAAAATGTTTTTGATATAAAACAAGGCGTCAGCATTAATTTATTTATAAAGACCGGTAAAAAGAAGCCGTCGGAGTTGGGAAAACTATATCATTTCGATCTTTATGGCAAACGAAATCATAAATATGAATTCTTAAATGCTAATGACTATAGTACCATTACATACTCTGAAATTATTCCAGCAGCACCTATGTATTTCTTTGTGCCAAAAGATTTGGAATTAGGGGCTGAATATAATGAAGGTTTTGCGATAAATGAATTATTTGTTCGTAATTCCGTAGGAATTGTGACTACCAAAGATTCATTTCTGATATGCAATGATAAAGATACTGTAAAGAAGCGTATCAGAGATTTAATTACTCTTTCAGAAGAAGAACTGAGAAGTAAATATGGGTTGACGGACACTCGTGATTGGAGTATATCAAGGGCTAAAAATGATGTTGGCGATGTATTGAATGAAATAAAGATAACTGAAATAGATTATAGGTGGGGAGATGTCAAATTCCTCTATTATACTGGCTTAACGAATGGAATCGTGGCCAGGCCACGATTCCATTCGTTAAGCCAGATGTTGTCTTGTCGGAATTTCGCTCTACTAACAGTAAGGCAGATTGCGGGAAATGAATGGAGTCATGTTTCGGTTTCTACTCGAATAGTGGATGATTGTAGAGTATCTAATCGTACCAAAGAGCGTGGTTATGTATTTCCACTATTTATAAATCCCGGCGAAGCCGGGTCGAGTTTTGATGAAACTCCCAACCTTATTCCAAATTTTAATTTGGAAATTATAGACAAGATAAATTCTTCTCTTGGCGAGAATATCGAACCATTAGAATTATTTGATTACATATATGCAGTGCTTCATTCTCCGTCATATCGTAAACGCTATGCAGAATTCCTTAAAATTGACTTTCCAAGGATTCCATATCCACATAATTCCGCTGAATACCATAGGCTCGTTGAAATAGGTACAAAATTGAGAGATTTACATACCATGGCGGACTCCGAACAATGGGATACATTTACTACATATCCTGTGAACGGATCCAATGAAGTGAAATCCCCAACTTATAAAGATGGGAAAATCGTCATAAACGATACGCAATATTTCGGTAATATAGATGAGCGAGTGTGGGAAATTTCTATCGGTGGGTACAAACCTGCTCAAAAGTGGCTTAAAGATCGTAAAGGACAGATTCTCAGCCATGATGACCTGCGTCATTACGAGGAGATAATTTATGCTCTTGATAACACGATTAAACTAATCGGAGAAATAGACATTTAAATATGTATAGAATCAGATCTAAAAGATGGGGTGAGAAATTTCATGTAGAATGTTAGTATAATGTTCATTTGCATAGAATATTGTATTGGCTTTAGAAAAAAGTTCCACCTAGAAATAAAATGAAATACAAATCCTTCGCATTTTAACACAATGGACAGCACTGAAATCAATCCGATTCAGCTTATTCAAAGATATTTTAATGAGTTGGAGCAATTAAGAGGTCGCGCTTTAACAGCAAGAAATAACCTTATAGAAAAATTTCATTATGATGAGATACACGATTATCGAATAACTATATTTGAACAAATTGATAGACTACTAATCTATCACGACACAAATGTGATTCTATTTCTGCGTTATATCTTGCACCCACAATATGTGAGTGATTTATTCAAAACGTCAGAACAGGATTCAAAAAGAATTGCGATAGATTATCTCCAACGTACTAAACACGCATTGATTATTTTTATTCAAAGTGTGATAGAAAGCTATTATCGAGCATTCTGTGCTTGTTTTGGCACGAAAGTTCCAACTAATTTTTCCAAAGTATATGAAGCCCTATTCAATCAATACAATATTCCAAAAGAGAATGATTGGTTTAAAGCTAATAAAATACTTGCCAAAGTAAGGAACACGCTTCATAACAATGGCATACATACTATGCCTGACGATACAGTCGTTTATCATGGAAGAAACTATATTTTCTCCCAGAATACCCTTCATAATGCGGCAGGATATGAAACTATCATTTACATCATATCAGATTTAATTGATTTTTTACGCCATATTGGCTCAGAAAGTTCGAACATCAAACTCGTAAACAACAACGGTTGTGTAGACTATTTCAATTTACCATATTAATAAAACGATAATGGGACATATAAATATTCGTGTTTCAGAGCCTTGTAAATATATCTAAAGCGGTTTTTCTTGGAATCACATCTCTTGGTTTGCTGTATTAACAGGAATAAACCGAAAATATTTAACAATTTTGAGAGTACATTAGTAATAAGACAAATAATTGAATACAACTAAATCCCATACAGTTAACTATATGGATAGCGGACAGATAATATTATTTCAGACAAAGGTTGGCGAGACGAAGACTGAGGTTCGGCTTGCCAATGAATCTGTGTGTGTTTCACCGTCGATTATTTAGCATAAATTCAATCACCCGATTAATTAAATAGAGAAAGATATGCAAACGCCTCCTTTTATAGTGTCGCCATTGGCAATAAATCTCATTGCGGAAATTTCGGCTTTGTTGGAGCGGTATGCCATCGCGCTTGAAAACGAGGACGGATTGCGGCTGCGCAAAGCGAACCGTATCAAGACCATACACAGTTCTCTTGCTATTGAAGGCAATACGCTGTCAGAAGATGAAGTAGCGGATATTATCAACGGCAAGAATGTCGTCGCCCCGATTCGGCAGATTCAAGAGGTGAGGAATGCCATAAAGGCGTATGAACTTTATGGCACGTTAAATCCGTTCAAAGAGGCTGACTTGAAGAAAGCTCACTCAGTTATGATGGAGGCGTTGACTGATGATGCCGGACGGTACCGCAACGCAGGCGTAGGCGTTTTCGGCGAAAAGGGTTTGGTACACATGGCTCCGAGTGCGTCGATGGTGCCTCAGCTTATGGGAAACCTGTTTGAATGGCTAAACAGTTCCCAAGACCACCTACTGATTCGGTCGTGCATATTCCATTACGAATTTGAGTTCATACATCCGTTTAGCGATGGCAACGGACGCACCGGGAGACTTTGGCAATCGCTCATATTGGGCAGGCTGAATCCCGTTTTTGAGCATCTGCCGGTAGAGAATATGGTTTTCTCCAATCAGCAACGATACTACGATGCTATTGCCGCATCTACTGCTGCCGGACAATCGGGGCCGTTCATTGATTTTATGCTGACAGAAATCCGTGACACACTGGAAAAGCATAAAACAACAGAGAAAGTTCCTAATAAAGTTCCTGACAAAGTTCCTAATAAATCGGAGACCCATATCCTTGAATTATTGCTGAAATCGCCGCATATAACGGCAGCTGAAATTGCATCAGAAATAGGGATTACCGACCGTGCAGTAAGAAAGATTATAAGTGCCTTGAAAGGGAAAGGGCTTGTGGAGCGCGTCGGAAGTAACAAATCGGGCTATTGGAAAGTGAATCTCAAATGAAGTTTCATATTGATTATGAATGAGAATAATTTCATCGACATATTTCAATCGTTGATTTCGCATAAAGAAAGTGAAGTCGTGGAGTTTAAGAAGGCGGAGAACAGTTTCGACTTCGATGACTTGGGCAAGTATTTCTCGGCGTTGAGCAACGAGGCAAATCTTCGTGGACTGGAGTTCGCATGGCTGATTTTTGGCTATGACGAGAAGAAGCATAAGATTGTCGGCACATCATATAAAAACGGAGAGAGTGCACTCAATAATCTCAAGCATGATTTCGCACAGCATACAACTGACGGACAGACATTCCGCGAGATCGTTCCAATTGAAGTTGACGGCAATCGTATCCTGATGTTCAAGATTCCGGCTTCTCCGCGAAACATCGTGATGAAGTGGAAAGGAATCGCATTCGGTCGCGATGGCGAGAGTCTGAAGCCGCTCAACCAATCAAAGATGGATGAAATTCGGCATCAGACACCGGAACCGGATTGGTCGGCAGAACTTGTACCGAATGCGACAATCGATGATCTCGACGAAGTGGCCATTGCCAAAGCTCGCAAGATGTTCAAGAAAGTACACAGCCGCATACCTGCTGAGGAGGTCAACCGCTGGTCTACAGAAGAGTTCCTTAGCAAGTGTGAGCTGATGGTTGACGGCAAGCTCACACGCGCCGCAATCATTCTACTCGGCAAGATGTTCTCTGACAGCAAACTGCGTCCTGCTGTCGCCGAAGTGACTTGGACTCTTCGCGACGAGAAGCAGGACGTTGTTGATTACGAGCATTTCTCCGTACCATTCATCCTGACCGTAGATGAAATCCTTGCCAAAATCCATAATCTTACTTTGCGCGAAATGCCCGGCGGAACGCTGTTCCCTGACACAATGAAACAGTACGACGACTATACCATTCGCGAGGCATTACATAACTGCATAGCACACCAGGATTATACTCTGCGTCAAAGAATTAACTTTGTTGAGAATCCGGGCTTCCTGTACTATGCCAATGGAGGTTCGTTCATTCCCGGAACATTGGAGAATGCACTTGCTACAAACGGCCCGCAGCGATTCTTCCGCAATGCCTGTCTGTGCAAGGCTATGGTTCATTTCAATATGATTGACACCGTGAGCCGAGGAATCAAGAAGATGTTTACAGAGCAGATGGAACGCCGTTTCCCGATGCCCGATTATGAGATTGACAACGAGAAGAAAGAAGTGGCCGTGCGCATCTATGGCAATGCCATCAATGAACGATATACCAAGCTTCTCAAAGATAACAATACCCTGACACTCCACGACTGCATTTCCCTCGATGCCATTCAGAAAGGACACCGTATAGATGAGGATATAGCGCAAGATCTCATGAAGCGCGGACTAATCGAAGGAGAAGCCCCCAACTACACTATCTCCCTCGGAGTGGCGAAAGCCTCCAAACAGCTCCCCGGCTACACAAGAGTAAGAGGTTTGGAACGTGATAAGCTGAAGCAGATGATTCTACAATACATCCAGAACGCTGGCTCCGACGGTGCCAAGCGTGATGCCATCCTCGAATATCTACAAGGCACGCTACCCAGCCGCAACACTTATGAACAGAATGAAACGCTTATATATCATTTACTATCAGAGTTGCGTAAAGCCGGATTAATAGAGGCTAATGGGAAGATTTGGTTGGCAAAAAATACACAGTAAACGAACAGTTTCAACAACTGTTTATTTTCTGTGTATTTTGGCGTATAGTCGGTCATCCGACCGAAATGATTCCTAATCCGACCGTTTTTAAGGCATCCGACCGATTTTTCGGTCGGATGACCCTTGTCAGCTCGCAAGATTATCGCTAATTTTGCAGACGAAAGCAGCAAGCCCGGTGTGGCTTAGAAATAGAGGCTGCGACAGCCTCTGACAACACAAGAAAAGACGGTTCCGCCAAGTCAATAACTTACAAAAATCAGGCATGAACCATTTAAACTGCAACTCCTTGATACAATTGTAGTTGTCAACACTGCATCGGAAAATGATGTACTGAAAAGAAAAGCTAAGAAAGAGAAAATATAAGTCCGTAAAATGCGCAAAATCAGCGATTTTTGAAAGATTTATATTTTCTCTTTTTCTCCGTTTTTTCTGTTTGTTTTCATATTTTTATTGTATTTTTGTCCCCAGATTGTACCCCGAAAATTTATGAGGGACAAAATTCTGTCCCCCAGGAATCACGAAATAGACAACTTTATCAACCCCACAATAAAAATAGGAAGCAGGCTATGGCAAAGAAAACAACGAATCAAAAAGAACCCGTCAAACTTCGAGAGAAGAAGTTGTCGAATGGGAACATCAGCTTATTTCTGGACATCTACCGTAACGGTAAAAGGCATAAGGAGTATCTGAAACTTTATCTGATAAACGCGACCACTCCTTTTGAAAGGGAGCAGAACCGCCAAACGTTGGCAACGGCGCAAGCGATAAAGTCAAAGCGGCTCATCGAGCTTCAGAACGGAGAGTATTCGTTCACCCGACAGTTCAATGAGAATACTCCGTTTTTGGAGTATTACCGCAAAATGGTAGAGGAAAGACGTAATAATCCGGATTCGAAAGGGAATTGGGGAAACTGGAGAAGCTGCCTGCGCTACCTTGAGATATACTGTGATGAAAAAACCACATTCAAAGATGTCACTCCTGAGTTTGTATTAGGATTCAAGGAGTTTCTGAACAATGTGGAGAAAGACACGCACAAACGTACCGGCCCTCGTAGAGAAAGGGACACCTTTCAAGGCTTGTCACAAAATTCCAAAGTATCTTACTTCAATAAACTGCGAGCCTGTATCAACCATGCGTATGATGAAAGAATCATACCCTACAACCCTCTCCGTGGGATTGAAGGATTCAAGGAAGCGGAAGTGAAACGCGATTATCTTACATTGGAAGAGATAAGAAAATTAGCGGCCACCCCTTGCCGATATCCAGTCCTGAAACGCACGTTTCTTTTCTCATGCCTGACCGGCCTCCGAAAAAGCGACATTCTAAAACTGACTTGGGGCGAAGTGCAAAAATTCGGAGATTATATGCGAATCGTGTTCAAACAGAAGAAAACCGGAGGTCAGGAATACCTTGACATTACTCCGCAAGCCGAGAAATATCTTGGCGAAAGGGGCAATCCGGACGATTATGTATTTACCGGGTTCTCTTATGGCTCATGGACATCCCTTGAGCTACAGCGTTGGAGCATGGAAGCCGGAATCAACAAGAGGTTGACCTTTCACTGCGGACGCCATACATTTGCCGTTCTGATGCTTTATTTGGGGGCGGACATCTACACCCTGTCAAAATTGCTTGGCCACAAAGAACTGGCGACCACACAGATATACGCCAAAGTGCTGGATAAGAGTAAGCAAAATGCGGTATCGCTGATTCCGGAAATTTAATAAAGCAGGAGACTATGACCAGACAGGAAGTTGTTATAAAAGTATCGAAGATCTCCCGTATCATCGGGGAACTGAAATATGAGATGGATTTGGGCGGCAAAATCGAATTTGCCGCTCTCGACCCCGATTTTGCACACATTGCAGAATGGATAAAGGAAATACACCAGTATATCGAGGAAGAGCCGTCTCCTGTATTGTACCGCCTCGTAGAGAATATCGGATTCACGGATATAATCGAGGACTACCTGTCAAGTCATGCCGAGAATATTGACGCGCCATCCGCAGATCTGCTTGAGAAGTATGTGAAAGGGATGCACGCATTGACGCGGCTTTGCGATAGCCGACGCACCGAACAGAAAGGCAAGTACACCGACCTGACAGAGACATTGGCCAACAAAGAGGTCGCCACGTTATTAGACAGGGCCGTTGATGCCGGATTGCTTGACAGCCACTACCAGCCTACCCCAAAGGCCAAATCGGTGAACCTGAAAATCATCGCTTATGCCGTATCGACCCTTTGCAAGCTGTCACATCCATACTCCCATTTCGAAAAGCAATGGCACAAGGAGAAGGGCAACCGTTTCAGCACAAGTCGGCTTCCAAAACGTGACACCAGCTATTATGACAGTACGAAAGCCCTTTATCCCGAAGTGGACTTCTCCAATTTTGAGGTGGCGCATGAAATCGACACCTTATATACTCCACAAAGCGAACAGGACATCAAGAACCTGTATATGGAACTGGTGAAGTACGGATATATCGCACCGGACACGCCTCTTGAGGCATTCTATGGTATCTTCAACAAAGAGAGATTCAAGCAACCGATAGAATGGATAAAGAATCAACGGCAATTGGCGTTTCTGCTTTACACGGCATTCAGCACATACAACAAACAGAACCTATGGATAAAGGGAGAATGCTGTTTCCGCATCAACGGCAGAGTCCCCCACAGGGCTTGCTTTGTATCGGGTTACAGCCAGATCAAGCGTGACGGATTGCTGGATGCGTATGACGTGAGGCTAAAATCAATCTGCGACAGATTCAATCATATCGACACCCCGGAAGCCTCGCCCACCACCTCAGAAACCCAAAGGCTGATACATACCAGCAAGCTCGTGTTCCACAGTACAGCCGATGAAAAGAAGAAATTTGCCATGTATTCGGCACTTATTCAGGGAGAATACATTGCCGCTGACACAACTTTTGCTATATTTAAGGGTATTTTTGATGAAACGGAGTTCAGCACTCCAGTGAAATGGATAAAAAAGCAGGCACAGCTTATGTATTTTGTCTATTTGGCCTTTAAGAAAGACAACCCTTTCGATATATGGGTAAAGAGTGTGTATTGCTTCTGTATGGCCAACGGAAAAAAGCCGAACCGCGAAAGCCTGCATTGCAATTTTAGGAATTTCATTCAAAAAGGTATATTAGACACCTACGACACGGAACTAAAAAACATAGCCGATAGTTATGTTTATAATAACGACCTATAAGAAGAGAATCCTCCATACGAGAATCGGAGGGCAATTATAATAATTAAAACACAACGTCTATGACAAAGAATCTATCTTTGAGCTTCTCTCTTTTTGAAAAAGGCGAAGCGAGAGTCCCAGCAGACACCGGCACAGACCGGGAAACAAGGGCTATACCGGTTGGTTGAGCAAGCCCAAAAGTTGTACAAAGCAGAAGTCTCAACCCGACAAAAGAACTACCGGCGTTACGCGCTCGACTTCATCCATTCGACACAGTACCATGATGCGACGGACGCATGGAGCCGGAATGAACATCAGAAGAACCACTGCACGATAGCGGATCTGCTGACCGAACACGAAAATCTGGTACGCAAGTATTTTGCAGGAGAAACACTCGACAGGAACGGAATTTCGGATTTGCTTGACGAATTTTATTCTTTTGACCTGCCTCCCATCCCACCTGAAACAGCCCCGGAAAGCCAGACCAGACAGGATTCACCCACATCGAAAAACACTATTGAGTATATACTTGATAGCAACACACTCGGCCTCATTGTGCGACTTGCCAATGAGGCCAATTTATTTAAGGAGGAACTGCAGCCGGAGGATGTGATATCACGTTTCGCATCAAACACCTTGCAGCCGGTCACATCTGTAAACAACACCCGGCTGGTGTTGCTATTGGACAGACTGGCTTCGAACGGCATCATCTCCTACACATGGCAATCGGTAATAGCGAAGAAGATGCTTGTCATCAGTTCTTCGGGGAAGAAATACCTTGACCAGCACGATATGTCGTCCACCCTGAACCGGATAAAAGACACATCGCCCGGCGTACAGGAGAAAATGTTTTTTGCTATGATCGACAAATACATCGCGCGAATCAAGAGCAAAGAAATGTAACAACGGAAACTCTTTTTGTTGAGAGTTGCGTTGATAGTCCTGTCGAGACTCAACAATATCAACGCAATCAACATGACAGCCCGACCTACCTTTGTCCTCCGTAACCGGTTACTGCGGAGGACAAAACCTCTATTGTCAAATTTAACAGTATAAAGCAATGGGAAAGAAAAGAACATCAGCCATCTCGAACCAGATGGAAAAGGTGCTTTCGATGATGGTGTCGGAAAAGCCTCTTGAGCGCATCCTTTCATTAGAGAACAGAATCACGGATATTCATACGCATATAAGACAGATGAAGGAACAGATATGGGATATCAAGGAGGTACTGACGACCGCCGAAGCGTCAGCCTATCTGGGACTGTCGGAAAGCTACATCTACAAACTCACATCCACGAAACAGATACCCCACTACAAGCCTAACGGCAAGTTGGTGTATTTCAACAGAAAGGAGCTATGCGAATGGGCTATGAGAAATCAGATAGAAACAACCGGGACTAACGACCCCATTGACAGTGAAACACTATGAACAGAAAAGAATACGACCTGTTGCTCTCGCGCATCGAAGGGCTGAAAGCATTTCTTGAGAACCGTTCGTTAGAAGAGTTCCAGAAGGAGATACTGAAAGTAGAAAGCTACCTGAAACGGTTTGGCTCCCTGGACGAACTGCTGTCCCATCTCGAAAGAGTGGAAAGGATAGCCTATGTAGCAAAAGACTTCCTGAACATAGACGAAGTGGCCGACTACCTGCAGGTCTCCAAAAGCTATGTCTATAAACTGACCTCCCTGAAAGAGTTTACGGTTTACAAGCCTAACGGAAAAACCATCTTCATACTGCGTGACGACCTGAACGACTGGATAAAGCGCAATCCGTACCTATCCAACAGAGGCATCGAACAGCATGCAAACCTTATCGCCTACAAGCTAAAACAAGACAACACACAAAAGAAGCAAAAATAGAGCCACCCATGAGAGATGAAATGATACAGCCCAACAATCATCGGATAGATGAAGAAAAATACAAGGCACTCCTGAAATACATCCGGCTGAATGTCACGGAGAAATATGATTTCCCACAGGAGTGCATCTAACATTTGAAAAGGGACCCAGGTAGAGCAATTGAAAAGGGCCCCACCCCATGGGTAAGTTCAACCGGATATCGTTGATTAGAAAGAACGACATCAACGAT
>SSTG01000090.1 GCA_004801635.1 Muribaculum caecicola
CCGATGAAAATGACAATATTTTTCCCCTGTTGGCAAAGGGTACGAAGCTTATACGTATGGGCCGTGCCGCTGCCGAACTCGACGTGCAGACATCGCAGTCGCAGGTTCTGCCCAAAAAGACACGCAACTACTGCCAGATTTTCAAGGCCCAGGTAGAACAGTCGGTATTGCACCGTCTGGCCGCCAAAGAGGTGGGCATAACCTTGTCCGACCAGGAAGAAATGGCCCTTATGGACATGCGGCTAGGCATAGAGAAATCGTTTCTGTTCGGTGCCATGGCCCGTATAGACAAAGGTGCGCAGCGTGGCGATGTATTTCTAACGCAGGGCATATGGCCGCAGGCCGGACAGCAGTTCGAATATAAAAGGGAGCTGTTTACGCAGAACACGCTGGTAGAAATGGCCCGGATGGCCTTTACTGGTAATGCCGGTTCGTCGCGCAAGGTGCTTGTGGCCGGTTCCGGACTTATAGAGACCATTTCCAAGCTTAGTCATACCAAGGTTTTGCAAGGCATGCAGACAACCACGCGCTGGGGGCTTGATTTTCGAGAGATAATAACCAACTTCGGCCGTCTGTATGTGATTCTGTCTGAAGTGTTCGACTTGTGCGGTCACCCCGACGACGGCATGGTTATCGACCCTGAGTATATCCAGAAGTACGTTCACATACCTTTCAAGGCCACACCGTTGGATTTACGTTCGTCGGGACAGCGAAACTGCGACGCAATGGTACTGACAGAGGCTTCGTGCCTGGTGTTGCGTTATCCTAACGCGCATATGCGCATTGTGCGTAAACCGGCTTGATAATTATGAAGTTATCGTTAACACGCGCGCAGCTGTTACAGCAATGGAGGCTGCGCGCCTTTCCCGAACCCATGAATGATGGAAACGCGGTTTCTACTATTGACGGCATAGATATGGATGCCTGGCTGGAGGCTGCTATGTCTGACTGGTACCGCAACCTTTTGCATTCGGCACCGGTTGGGCTGCTATATCCGTATGACTATGCCCAGCAGCTGTTGCCGCGGCTTGCTTCCGGGGGAGCTGTGGTTATCGGGCTGCCAGACTCTACAGTGCGGCTGGTTTCATTGCGGCTGTGCGGATGGAATGCTGATGCCGAGATTGTTACCGACACACAGTTGCCTTTGGCCGCGCGGCAGTTGTGCCCGTTTACACGTGCCGGTATTGATGCACCGGTGGCAGTATGGAGCCCAGGAAGCCGTACTGCTATGCTGTATCCTGCTACCGGGATACTGGAAATGGAAAAGGCCGAGATTATTGTTGACTCTCCTGACATTTTCAGGCTTGATTCGGCTGCTTTTGCAAGTATATCACCTATACCATTGTAAACTAATAAAATACATAAAAATGACACCTATTGAACTGGCACGTGCTGCCTGGCTTGGCGGCGATGCCCTGCGCCGGCGGCGGCTGCGTTTTAAGCGATATACATTTGGCGACCAATGGGGCGACATGGTGCTGACAAATACCGACGAAACAATGTCGGAACTGGAACTGTTACGCCGCACCGGCCACCACCCTACCACTTGCAACATGATTCTTCCGGCCGTAACAGCCATAGTGGGGCATTACAGGCAGAAGGTGCTGGAAAAAACTAACAATGCCTCAGAAACAGCACCGGCAGCCATGTCCGGACTCGAAACGGATTGTTCGACTTTGCAGGAGTTTTTGATTTCTGGCTGTGCCATACAGCGTCTGTCGGTGGAAAACCGTGACGGAACTGTGCGGACATGGGCCGACATGGTTTCGCCTGCCCGTTTCTTTATTGACCAGGCAGCCACTGTATTGCCGTCACATATGCGCCTGGTAGGCCGGCTACACGATATGCCACTTATGCACGTGTTGCTGAAGTTTGCCCACGGAAACCGCCGCAAGGCATCGCGCTTGCGCGACATTTTCGACAAAGAAGCCCCGTTTCCGGTTATGCCTGACGGTGTCTCGCACGGTATAGGACAGTCGTTTAACGATACAATAGAGTTCGACAAGCCGTCGTTGCCAGGCACTATGCGCGTTGTTGAGTTGTGGACGCTGGAATGCGGAGAGTCTACGCGCTGTCTCGACCCTGATACCGGCGTGGTGCAGGAATTTCCGCACGATGACGATTCGCTTATTCGTCGTAACAACCGCCGCCGCCGTAAAGGGCAGACCCCTTTGCAACGCAGGTGGAGCCTTTTGCCAAAATGGCGTTGTCGCTATATTACGGCTTCAGGCACGGTTATTGACGAGTTCTATGCCGACAGCCATCCGTTTGTGTTTGCTTTCTATCCGGCAATAGACGGCGAGATACACCCTATGGTTGAGGACCTTATAGACCGGCAACGGCACATTAACCGGTTGTTGACGCTTAACGACCGCATTGTTGCCTCGTCGGCAAAGGGCGTGCTGCTGTTTCCCGAAAACCAGACTTCTGCCTCTATGCCAATGTCTGATGTGGCCGACAACTGGGCCGCTCCAGACGGGGTTGTGCTATACCGTGCCCTGCCCGGTTTGCCAGGGCCGCAGCAAATGGTAGGCTCTCCGTCGAATTTCGGCCTGCATGCCATGGTACAGACAGAACTGTCGCTCATAAGCGAGGTGTCGGGAGTGTCAAGGGCTTTGCGCGGCCAGGACATGTCCTCATCGGCCGGAGCCGAACTGTACCGTCATAAACAGGAGGGTGCTACCACGGCTCTTTCCCATGTACTGGGCGCGTTCGAGGCTTTTATTGAGCGTCGCGACGCAAAAGCGGATGTTTTAGGACGTAACTGTTGCGATACATAATAATTTCTAGCCTACACCACACTCCGTTACGGTGAAAATAGTTATCTTTGCGCATAAAAGTTCACTTATTTAAATAAACCATAAAAAAGCGTGGAAGCTAAATACATTTTCGTTACCGGAGGGGTGGTGTCGTCGCTGGGCAAAGGCATCATTTCATCATCGCTGGCGTGCCTGCTTAAGGCTCGCGGCTACCGTGTGACCATACAGAAGTTCGACCCGTACCTGAACATTGACCCCGGCACTCTTAACCCGTATGAGCACGGGGAATGTTACGTTACGGTAGACGGCCATGAGGCCGATCTCGACCTGGGGCATTACGAACGGTTTACCAACGTGCAGACCACGCGGGCAAATAACGTCACTACCGGCCGTATATACCAGAGTGTTATAGACAAGGAACGCCGTGGCGACTATCTGGGCAAGACGGTACAGATAATACCCCATGTAACCGACGAGATAAAGCGTAATGTGAAGTTGCTCGGCAATACCGGCAACTTTGACTATATAATAACCGAGATAGGCGGAACCGTGGGCGACATAGAGTCGACACCCTATCTTGAGGCCGTGCGCCAGCTCCGATGGGAAATGGGCCGTAACGCATTGTGCATACACCTGACTTATGTGCCTTATATCAGCGCGGCAAAAGAGCTGAAGACAAAGCCAACCCAGCATTCTGTGAAAATGCTGCAGGAAGTCGGTATACAGCCCGATATTCTGGTTTTGCGCACCGAACACGAGATAGGCCCAGACATGCGGCGAAAAATAGCGCAGTTCTGCAATGTCGACCCCCAGGCAGTAATACAGTCGGTTGACGTGCCTACCATCTACAAGGTGCCCCTTATGATGCAGCAGCAGAACCTTGACGCGATAGTGTTGGAAAAAACAGGTGCCGAAGCATTGAAAAATGCCGATCTGGACAACTGGTGCCGGTTTCTTGACAAGATGGACAATGCTACGGAAGATGTTAAAATAGCGCTTGTCGGCAAGTATGTGGAACTGCAGGATGCATATAAGTCGATAAACGAGGCTCTTTTCCAGGCGGCAACATATAACGACCGCCGCCTTAACCTTGTAAGCATACATTCTGAGAAAATCAATGATGAGAATGCCGCAGAGCTTCTTTCAGGAATGGACGGTGTTGTAATAGCGCCCGGATTCGGGCAGCGCGGAATAGAGGGCAAGTTTGCCGCCTTGCGCTGGTGTCGTGAAAACGATGTTCCCACATTTGGAATATGCCTAGGCATGCAGTGCATGGTTATTGAGTTTGCACGTAACGTCCTGGGGCTTGGGCAAGCCAATTCCACGGAAATGGACCACAATACGCCTTACAATGTTATCGACTTGATGGAAGACCAGAAATCGGTTACCGACAAGGGCGGTACGATGCGCCTCGGTGCATACGACTGCCGTCTGGCCGAGGGTTCGCGTGCTGCCGGGGCTTATGGTTCCACATTTGTCAGCGAACGTCACCGCCACCGTTTTGAGTTCAACTCCAAGTTCAGGTCACAGTTTGAACAGGCCGGCATGCGTTGCTCGGGCGAAAATCCGCAGACACACCTGGTAGAGGTTGTGGAGATTCCGGAAAAGCGGTGGTTCATTGGCACGCAGTACCATCCGGAGTACTCGTCGACGGTGTTGTCGCCCAACCCTATATTCCTTAGCTTTGTAAAAGCCGCAATAGACTATCGGGCTGAAAAGCAAGTAAAATAGAATAATATAGATAATTAAGAAACATAAAAACGCTTCTTAGATGGATAAAAACACCATTATGGGGCTGCTCCTTATGGGAGCTGTCATTATGGGGTTCATGTGGCTGAACCAGCCCGACCCTGATGCTTCAGGCCCGATGCCAAAAACAGAAACTACCGAGAACCAGAACCGTGCCATAGAGGCCGGAAACATTACATCTACAGCCGACTCGCTGACCGTAGACGACCTTGGCCGGCTGGCACGCGAAGTTGCCGCCTACGGTATGGCCGATTCGGTTGCGCCTTTGATGCGCATTAAAAACAATAGCGTGAACCTTGTCAGCGACGGTGCTACGGTTAGCGGAACCGTAAATGTAGCACCGGGTAAAACGGTGGAACTGTCGCAACTTGTCGGTACTGAAGCGTCCAAGCTGCCCCCGGTGGTGCTTGACTCGGCTTTGCGTGCCGTTAAATCGACGCTGCTCAACCTTGTACAGTTTAAAGGTTTTGCGCGTTACATGAACGGCAACGCCGATACCGTGCGTTTGGAAAACAAATACCTAAAGCTTGATTTAAGCACGCGCGGTGCAATGATAAGCCGTGTTGAGCTAAAAGATTATAAGAGTTTCCGTGGCGGCAACGTGTTGATTGCCGACGGGAAGAATAACGAATATTCGTTTATACTCACATCGTCGAACCGCGAGTTTGACACGCGCGAGTTCTATTTCACGCCAACGCAGGTAAATGATTCTACGGTCCTGATGAGCCTCGACATCGGCAACGGCGCGTCGCTGGCATTGCGCTATACCCTTCCGGCCGACAGCTACATTGCCCGGCTCGACATAGAGCAGCAGGGAATGGACAATGTTATTCCTTCGAGCACTGCTACGATGGATTTCATATGGCGGCAGACAATGTTGCGCCAGGAGGAAGGACGCATGTTTGAAGAACGTAATTCGGCAGTATATTACAAATATGCAGGCGGCGATTCTAAATATCTGTCGGAAACGTCTAACGACCAGGAAGAGATTGACGAGCGTTTGAAATGGATTGGGTTCAAGAACCAGTTCTTTACAATGGCTTTTATTGCCAACCAGACATTCAACCGTGCCGACTTGAAGTCGGAGGTATTGCCGCGCTCCAACGAATACTACATAAAGCAGCTTGAGGCCGTTTCGACAGTCGATTACAGCGCAAGCAATGCCCGTCCGGCATCGTTCGACATTCTTATGGCCCCGAACCTGTATCCAATGCTTTCGGCCATCGATTCCGACCTTTATCCTGACGAAGACCTGGAACTGACGCACCTTGTCCCACTGGGCTGGCCGCTGTTCCGCTGGATAAACACATGGATTGTCATACCCGTGTTCACGCTGCTGGGTTCATGGTTCTCAAACTACGGAATAATAATACTGCTGCTTACCATATTTATAAAGCTGCTTATATTCCCGTTCACTTACAAAAGCTACATGTCGCAGGCCCGTATGCGCCTCCTTGCCCCGGAAGTAAAGGCTATCAATGACAAATATCCCGGACAGGAAAACGCCATGGTGCGCCAGCAAAAAACAATGGCTCTTTATTCGCAGGCCGGGGCCAACCCCATGTCGGGATGTCTGCCCATGCTGCTGCAAATGCCTGTGCTTATTGCCATGTTCGCGTTCTTCCCCTCGTGTATAGAATTGCGCGGCGAGCATTTCCTGTGGGCAAAAGACTTGTCGGCTCCCGATGCCATAATATCGTGGACAGGCAACATTCCGTTTGTCACAGAATATTTCGGCAACCACATATCGCTGTTCTGTCTGCTTATGACGGCGACCAACATAATTTACACGCGCATAACAATGGCTTCGCAGCCCGGAGGCAACGCCATGCCGGGCATGAAGGCAATGCAGTACATGTTCCCGTTCATGTTCCTGATATTCTTCAACAACTATGCGGCCGGACTTTCGTACTACTATTTCATGTCGCTGCTTATAACCATTATACAAACCTATGTGTTCCGTCACGTTGTAAGCGAGGACAAGATGCGTGCCCAGATGGCCGAAAACGCAAAGAAACCGCGCAAGAAATCAGGTTTCATGGCCCGTCTTGAGGAGGCCCAGCGCCAGCAGCAGGCAATGTTGCGCGAACAGCAGAAACGCAAAGGCCGTAAATAAGCATAACAGTATATAAAATGGAAAATTTCACATTCTGGAGTCCTACAAAGTTTGTTTTCGGACGCGATACAGAGAAACAGGCCGGAGCCTTGGCCGTAGAATTCGGCGCTACAAAGGTGATGCTTGTTTATGGTGGTGGCTCGGCTGTCAGGTCAGGGCTTTTGGGCCGTGTCAGGGAGTCGTTGGAATGCCGTGGCATTGACTGCGTTGAACTGGGCGGCGTTAAACCTAACCCGGCTGACGACCTTGTGTACCGCGGCATAGACCTGGCCCGGCATGAAGGTGTAGACATGCTTGTGGCCGTTGGTGGCGGTTCGGCCATCGACACGGCAAAAGCTATTGCGTGCGGCGTGCCCTACGAAGGCGATTTTTGGGATTTTTACTGCGGTAAAAAAGTTGTGGAAAAGGCGCTTCCCGTAGGGGTGGTGCTGACAATTCCGGCAGCCGGCAGCGAAGGCTCTGGCAATTCTGTTATAACCAGGCTTGACGGTTTGGTAAAACTAAGCCTGCGCACAGAAAGCGCCCTGAGGCCGCGTTTTGCAGTTATGAACCCGGAACTGACGTTTACATTGCCTCCCTACCAGACTGCATGCGGAATAACCGATATGATGGCCCATATATTCGAACGCTATTTCACCAATACACAGGCCTGCGAGGTTACAGACTCTGTAGCCGAAGGGTTGTTGCGCACAATAATGACCCAAGGAAAGAAGGCTTACGACAAGCCTTGCGACTATGATGCCCGTGCAAACGTTATGTGGGCCGGAACGCTGGCGCACAACGGCATTTGCGGAACAGGCCGCCGTGAGGACTGGGCCAGCCACTTTATGGAACATGAGATAAGTGCCGTTTACGGTGTTGCGCACGGAGCCGGTCTGGCGGTAGTTCTTCCTGCATGGATGCAGTTTGTTGCCCGTCGCAATCCCGGCAAGGTGGCGCAGTTTGCACGCAACGTTATGGGCGTGGAGCCTACTCCCGATTTACTTGCCGACGCATTGAACGGTATTACGCGCCTGCGCGAATTTTTCCGCTCAATAGGCATGCCGGCCACTTTTGGCGATATGGGCATAGACAGTCCCGACATAGACCGTCTGGTAGAAATGCTGCATTTGCACAAAGGAAACCCTATAGGCGGCTATGAGCGCCTTTCTCCGGCTGATACGCACGCCATTTATACATCGATGCTTTAACAGCCATATGGCATACAAAAACGAAGGGCTAGTCGTCGCGACCGGCCCTTCGTTTTATTAACCTTAAAATCTAATACCATGAAAACACAGTGCAAAATATAGTAATTATACTCTTATAACACCGGTCGCTGCGAATGGTTCGCTATTGCCTGATATTTTAACGCAAGTTTGACAAAAGGAATTGCATTCCCTCCTAATGGGAGTTCGGCGTAATTGAGCCGTTACCGATTACTCACATGTAACCTTATGTATAACTCATATTAACGGCCTGTATTAAAATGTTTTTGTGTTTTTTGTCTAAAATTTGTTTTTAAAAAATTTAATTGCATATATTTGAGAAATAGACTTATAATCTACCGCATTATGAACACATTTCAAAAATTTTTAACCCTAACGGCGCTTTTCGCATTGTTTTTCTCATGTGATACGGATGGCGATTTTCCTATTACAGATCAAGATGGAGCAAGTAGAACAGAAATAATAGGTCGCGATGTCGCTATTAAAAATTTTGCGGTGGTTCTTTCCAGGACTGTATATGCCAGGCAGGATGTCAGGGAATTTCTTAAAACTGAAGCGGCCAAAAAATTTGACGGTAATACTGATATATTATATGGTGCCGTTAAGAACCTAGAGATTAACGAGGTTCCTTTTAGAGATATTCTGATGGCCTATTCTACTGAAAAAGAGATTATAGAAATAGAGAGGGCTGTTCCGGAACTGAATATTTTTATACCGGAAATTGCGATTTTTGATATAACGGTAGATAACCTAGATTGCGCTGATTCACAAATACCTGTGGCTGTATTTAATGATAATGGTACTGATTTGTTCCTGAATGGAAAAGTTGAAATTACCATACCCAAAGGAGAATTACCGGATTTCCATTCGTTTGTTGTAAATGAAAACAACTTTGTTAAAGTTTATACGGATTCCAATAATGATTATTTGTGTTATAAGTTGTTGAGTACTACAACCGGATTTAAAAGTCAGGCAGTTTGTAACGATAATCTGATAGGCGATAAGGCGTTAAAAGCTTTTGAATATTTCTGTAAAACGGACGAAAGTTGTAACTCGCAAAAACTGCAGAGGGATTACATATATTATGGTATTACTCCTGATAATGAAACAGGTCAGATTAACTATGGAGTATCCGAGTATCTTGGCTTTTTAGAAGTTGATCCTAAGGCATTCTTCTCTGTTAAAAGTGAATGGGCAGATAAGGACAGGCCTGGTAATGCCCTGGAAATAATAAAAGCACCTGTTTCAGGAAAGGGAAAAAGTTTTACTAAAGAATACTTGGTGTCCAAAATCTGGTCGCAAGGCGTTTTTACTTTTCGTTTTGAAGTCTTCAATTCTACAAACTCCGCACCGTTGGTTTCTATTGTTAATCTTTATCCCGAAGATTTATGGGACTTTAATTTGATTAAAAAGTATGGGCATGGCACTTTATTAAGTCGCAGTAAAAGTACGTACAAGATTGACCCGGAACAATTCACTGCAAAGCGTGTAGATTTGGGCAGTCGTGAAATTTCTTTAGGTGGGAAATGGGATTTGTCGCAGGAAGCGTTGGAAAGATATATAAGTGTGTTTGAAGAAAACCCTGGTAAGAAACGCGAATACAGGAGTATTTATAAAATGTCTTATTTAAATCCGGCAAAGATTAATGGCGCAATTAAATATGGACTTGGTACAAATACGGAGGCTTATCCTGTGTTTGAACCGGAAGCGTCAACCGAGTTAATGAAAACTTTTAATGTTTACCGTTCAGAAGATGATGATATATTGGGCAATGTGAAGGTGTGTTTCTACGACCCTCTCCTTTTGGGAAAAACGGATGATGGATATATTGTGCAATCGTATAATACAGGTGTTGTAAACTTTGGCATAATGGTCAAATAGCAATGGCTCAATATTATATACTCACAGTTAGATGTAATTGTGTACTCCAACTCCTTAGATGGTTTGGGGTAAAACGGAGGGCTAGTCGTCGCGACCGGCCCTTCGTTTTATTAACCTTAAAATCTAATACCATGAAAACACAGTGCAAAATATAGTAATTATA
>SSTG01000091.1 GCA_004801635.1 Muribaculum caecicola
ACGAGCGTATGGCTCAGATCATGCGTGAGGTTGCCGAGGATGCACGCGAGAGCACACGTCGAGCTGCTGAACGAGTGGCTGCCGGTATTGAGGCTGCCACGCATGAAGCTCGTACACGAGTTGAAGAAACGCTTAATCGACTTCGCTGTGGTAACAAGTGAACACCGCCCCGTGCTAATTGTGATTGCCGGGCCCAACGGGTCTGGCAAAACGTCTGTGACTTCTAAAATTCTTAATCATGAATGGTTGGAGGATTCGGAATATATAAATCCTGACAATGTGGCTCGTGATGTGTTCGGTGACTGGAACAATCAGGAAGCTGTTCTGAAAGCAGCCAACTATTGTAACGATTGGCGCGAAAAATGTCTTGCAGAACGTAAGAGCCATATCTTTGAAACGGTAATGTCGGCTACCGATAAGGTCGAGTATATTCTCAGAGCTAAGGAAGCCGGATTCTTCATCCGTCTGTTCTTCGTTTCCACTGAATCTCCGACAATCAATGCTAAGCGCGTTGCAAATCGCGTATTGAATGGAGGTCACGATGTTCCCATCCCAAAAATCATTTCTCGTTACGACAAATCCATAGCCAACTGCATTGCATTAGCTCCATACGTTGATCGACTTTATGTTTATGACAACTCAATCGAGGATACAGAAGCTCGTCTTTTGTTCCGATTAAGTGATGGTGAGCTTGCGAAACGCTATGTGGAGGATCTTCCCAACTGGGCAAAAATTATCCTTCTAAAATAAGAAACGATGAAGTAAATGATATCATTCTTAGCTATTTGAAATCTCATATTTGTACCATATTACATTAAATATCTGATTATCATATATGGTTATATTTGAGGAAGTGAACTAATACTGTTGGCTAATGATAGCAAAAAGGAATGTAGCTATGTGGGCTGCATTCCTTTTTGCTATTTATTGTTGGGTGGGGTAATCTGTAAAATGGGTAGTTTTTTGCCGAATTGGGATTTGGGCTATCTTGCTGTTATTAGTAATTTTGCCGTGCACATAAGTATTTTAGGCGCATTCTGGAATTTTTTACTTAAATTACTGGTATAACCACAAATAATAAATTATGGCAGATGAGATAACAATAGATACAATCAGGCATTTCAACGACTATTATGGCTTTGAACACTTAAACCCGATGATAACTATAGGCCGCTATGCCGGCGAAATGGAGCCGGGCGAGGTGACATATAACTTTGGTGTCTATGCAATATACATTAAAGAGACAAAAGGCTGTAAAATAAATTATGGTTTGACAAAGTATGATTTTGACGAAATGTCGGTTATGGCGTTTGCTCCAGGGCAGAAAGTTACAACAACTGTGCTTCCCGGACAGGAACAACTTCGATGGTCTGTGCTTGCTTTTCATCCTGATTTTTTGACTCGCACGGCATTGGGCCGCAAGATGTCGGCATATGGATTTTTTTCTTACAATAGTAATGAGGCTTTACATTTGTCGAAAGACGAGGTGGAACTGATGCAGTCAGTAATGTCATTTATAGACAGGGAAATACGTCATGCCGTAGATCGTCATTCCCGTGCTATAATTATAGCCCATCTAGAAGTGTTTCTTGATTATTGCCTACGGTTTTATGAGAGGCAATTTTATACGCGTGAGATTATAAATAGCACTGTTATGGATAGGTTCAGTGTTTTGTTAGACGCTTATATTGCCGAGGAAATTCAGGACCGGGGCTTTCCTACAGTAGCATATTTTGCAGGCCGGCTGAATCTGTCTCCGGGGTATTTTGGAGAACTGGTAAAAACATATTCGGGCATAAATGCAAAAGACTTTATTGCCGAACGGCTTGTAAATGCGGCACGCGAATTGTTGAATGACATGTCGTTATCTGTAACCCAAGTGAGCGACAGGCTGGGTTTTGACTATCCCCAACATTTTGTGCGCTTTTTCAAACGACGCACCGGGCGTACGCCTAAAGAATTCAGAAATATATCAATGAATTGAAAATTAACGTGGTTGTTTAAAATATTGGCTATAATGGCAATAGTGGCAGGGATTCGTATAATAAAGAAATGCAAAACCAACTAGATGGATAAAGAATTCTGTAATTCTATACCAAATATGATATTTTCTATTATTTTTGTGTGTAGAATAGCAGAAATAAAATTCTATGACATATTTAATTGTATTTTCACCAACCGGGACATCGCGTAAGATTGGCGAGTTTATAGTTAGAGGAATTGGTGGAGAGGTTGTAACTATCGATTTGACGTATGCGCCGGCGCCGGCATTGAATATTTCAAAAGAGGATTTGGCTGTGTTTGTAGCCCCGGTGTACGGTGGCTGTCTGCCGGTGTTGGCAAAACAACGTATGGCTGGAATTACATCGTCTGGAGCAAAGGCTGTAGGTGTGTGCGTTTACGGAAACAGGGCGTTTGAAAAAGCGCTTGTTGAATTAGACAGTATATTTGAGCAAGCCGGTTTCATTCCAATTGCCTGTGGGGCCTTTATTGGCGAGCATTCTTATTGTACAAAAGCCAATCCTATTGCTCCGGGCCGTCCTGACAACAACGATTTGTTGCAAGCCGAACTGTTTGGCAAAGCTATTAAGGAGAAGCTTGATGCCGGTATTATTGATATGTGCAACATGAAGGCGGTTTCTGACCTGCCTATGACTATGTCTGCAAAATTACGGTTTATTGCAGGCGTGCTTAAAATCAAATTTGTGAAGAGCAAGCGGCGTAATGTGCCTGAAACAGACTTGGGCAGGTGCATACATTGTGGGCTTTGTGTCAGGATATGTCCTGCGGGTGCTATTTCTAAAGAAAATGAATACGATACAGATGCGGATAAATGTATTCGTTGCTGTGCATGTGTGAAAATGTGCCGGCAGGGAGCAAAAACATTTAATACGCCGTTTGCCCCATTGTTGTCAAGAAATTTTTATAAAAAGAAACCGAACATTACTGTAGTTTAAAATTATGACACTATTATTAAAACGTTATATTTCAATTTTTTCAATATTATTTTCATTGATTCAGATTTCTCAAAATATGAATGCTCAAGAAATAAAATTACCACCGGTTGATATTGCTGCAGGGAAAACTTTTATGCAGGCTGTGGCCGACCGTAAAAGCGTAAGGGAGTTCGACGCAGCGTCTATAATGCCTGATTCTGTTTTGGGCCAGTTGTTATGGGCCTCCGTAGGAGTGAACCGTGTCAATGCAGAGAAACCATCTAACGGAAAACAGCCGGTTAACCGTAGCAACCCTACAGCATTGAATTGTCAGGAGATAACCGCATATGTGTTTGGTGAAAAAGGTGTGTGGGAATATTTGCCACAATCGCATTCGCTGCGGCTTGTAGCTGATGGAGATAATCGCCGGCTTATTGCCGGCACGGCATCTTTTTCGCAGGAATTTGTGCTTGATGCGCCTTATTCAGTTGTATTTGTGGCTGATACCGGCAATTTGCCGGAAGGGGCACAACGTTTGGTTCTTGCTGCGTTTGATGCAGGAATCGCATGCGAGAATCTGACTTTGGCCTGTTCTGCACTAGGGTTGGCTACTGTCCCCAGGGCAACAATGAATGTCGAGGCTGTTTCGAGGCTGTTGGGACTGGACGATAAGCAGATACCTATGCTAAACAATCCGTTGGGATATGCGCGTTGACACAGGTACAATATCGTAATATAGTCCATCTAAATCTTATACACTGTCATTGCCGGAGGGGTGTGATGTGGGTAATTTTGTGCTTGTAAAAGAAATATTTTTGCCATGAAAAAAGTGAAATATATAATTTTTTTGCTAGTCTGCGTTTTTGCAGTGTCGTTGTCGGCAGTGAATAGGATATCGCTTGACGGTGAATGGGCTTTTGCCGTGGGTGATACATGCCGTTTTACCGGTGATAAAATATTATTGCCCGGATCTATGGTTACAAGGGGAAAGGGTGATGCCGTAACGGATAAAACAATATGGACGGGGTCGACGTATGACTCGACATATTATTTTAGTCCGGCAATGGCTCCTTTTAGGGAAAAAGGAAATATCAAGTATCCGTTTTTTCTTACACCGGGTACGCATTATGTTGGCAATGCATGGTATGAGCGTGATGTGTTCATACCGGCAGGTTATGCCGGCAAATCGGTGCTTCTGCATCTTGAGCGTCCGCATATAGAATCGCAATTGTGGGTTAACGGTGTGCTGGTTGGTGTCGATTCGTCGTTGGTGGCACCGCATATTTATGACATATCAGATGTGATGCGTCCTGGTTATAATAACACTTTAAGGGTTCGTGTTTATAATGGTGTTGATAATGTATGTGTTGGACCAGACTCGCACAGTGTGACGGACCAGACACAAGGAAACTGGAACGGAATAGCCGGGTATATGTATTTGGAGGCGCGTCCGAAACAGCATGTTGCCGATATGCAGATATTTCCCGACGTTGCAACGAAAAGTATAAAGGTGTGTATGGAGTTTTCGCAAGATTTGTCAGGCAAACAAGTAACCCTTGTTTGTAGCAAGTATGGAAACAAAGAAACTATATGTTCTAAGAAATACGCGGTTAAAGGCTCCTATGGCGAAGTTAATATCAAGCTGGGCGACAAGGCCGCACTTTGGAGCGAGTTTTCACCAAATCTGTACACATTGTCGGCTTCGGTTGACGGCGATACGGTGACAAGCGTGTTCGGTTTGCGCGAAATATCTATAAAGGGACGGCAGTTTTATGTTAACGGTAACCCGGTTTGGATGCGAGGGACTGTTGAAAGCTGTTTGTGGCCCGATACAGGCTATGCTCCTACTGATGTCGATTCATGGCTTAAAGTCTTTAAAAAGTGTAAGGAATTCGGGCTTAATATGATACGCTTCCATTCGTATTGTCCTCCGGAAGCGGCTTTTACGGCAGCAGACCTGGTTGGCATTTATTTGCAGCCAGAAGGCCCGTCGTGGCCAAACCATGGCATAAAGCTTGGAAACGGTATGGCCATTGACCGGTACCTGCTTGACGAAACAAAGCGTATGGTGCGCAAGTATGGTAATCACCCGTCGTTCTGTATGCTTGCTGCCGGTAACGAGCCGGCCGGCAACTGGGTTGAGTGGTGTGGCGATTTTGTGGACTACTGGAAGTCGACTGGCGACACTCGCCGTGTGTATTGCGGAGCGTCAGTTGGCGGTGGCTGGGCTTTTGAGCCTCGCAGCCAATATCATGTGCGCGGACGTGCCCGTGGTTTGAATTGGAACAAAAGGGCACCTCAAAGCATTGACGATTTTTATAATGATATTACGCGCATAGAGCAGCGTGGCAAATGCGGTGTAAAGAAATTTGATATAAACGAGCCTTTTTTGAGCCATGAGCAGGGACAGTGGTGCGTATTTCCCGACTTGAAGGAGATTGACCGCTACAAAGGTGCATATAAGGCTGGTAATTTTGAGATATTCAAATCGTTGCTTGAGCAGGGCGGTATGGCGCATCTGTCTGAAAAATTCCTTGAGGCCAGCGGGAAACTGCAAACATTGGCATACAAGTATGAAATAGAGCGGAATTTGCGTACGCCTGATTATGCCGGATTCCAACTTTTGGCGTTGAACGACTATAGCGGCCAGGGAAGTGCGCTGGTTGGGGTGCTGAATGTGTTTTGGGAAGAAAAAGGTTATTGTACGTCAAAAGAATGGAGAAATTTTTGTGCACCTGTAGTTCCATTGGCCAAATTTCCTAAGTTTATTTATGCAGACGGTGATACTGTTGCCGTAGATTTTGAACTTTATAATGCTTCGGAATCGGCATTGCCTAATGCTTCGGTGAAATATGTAATGAATACCGACGGAAAAAATATTTTGGAAGAAACATATAGGCTGGGGCAGGTTCCGCTTGGCAAAAACATTGTTATGCCATCGGTTGCAAAAAAAATAACTGTGTCGGAAGCACCGCTTAAAGTGACTTTGACAGCAACTGTCAGCAGTAATAATAAGGAGGTTGGAGAAAACTGTTGGGAGTTCTGGGTTTATCCTGATGCCGGCGTTTTGCCTGTGCCTGACGATATACTTGTTGCGGATTGTTTTGACAAACAGGTGCTTGACAGGCTTTCTGCTGGGGGAAAGGTGCTTTTGACTGTTGCCGGAAAGGTAAAATACGGGAATGATGTAGTGCAACGATATCTGCCCGTTTTCTGGAATACAAGCTGGTTCAAAATGAGGCCTCCGCACACTACGGGTGCATTGATTCATAAGGAACATCCACTGTTCGACAGGTTTCAGTCGGATACCTGGGCTAATTTGAACTGGTGGGAGCTTGTTAACAATGCCCAAGTTATGAATCTGGCTAATTTTCCACGCACCTATCAGTCGCCGGTGCAGCCAATCGATACATGGCACCTTTGCCGTAAGCTTGGCATGGTGGTTGAAGCAGAGGTGAACGGCGGCAAACTTTTTATGACCAGTATGGATATAAACACCAAGCTTGATAAAAGGCATGTTGCCAGACATATGCGCAACGCCATATTGAAGTATATGTCGAGCGGCGACTTTAAGCCGGAAATGAAAGTAGATACGTCGGTCATAGTTCAGATTTTGAATGAAGAAGCTCCGAAGATAGACATGTTTACCAACGAATCGCCCGATGAATTGAAACCGCAGATAAAGTAGAATTTATGAGTAAGAAGTTTTTTGCAATATTATCGGCCGCAATAACGTCGGTTGTCGGCTATCCGGCAGTATATGAAATTAATGCGCCTGTTGAATGGGATAATAACGCCCCTGTGTGTTTAAAAATGGGTGGAAGGTCGGCTTATGGCGATTCTATTGGTGTAAACAGCATGTATGTTTCTAGAAACGGTGTCCCGGTTATTCCGGTTATGGGCGAGTTTCACTATTGCCGCTATCCGGCCGGGCAGTGGGAACAGGAAATTCAGAAAATGAAGGCCGGAGGCATAAATTTGCTGTCGACTTATGTTTTTTGGAATCTTCATGAAGAAAAGGAAGGGGTATGGAACTGGTATGGGAACCTTGACTTGCGAAGTTTTTTAAAGCTATGCAAAAAGAATAATATGGAAGTAGTGATTCGTATCGGTCCGTTCGGGCACGGCGAAATACGTTCCGGAGGGTTGCCTGACTGGATTTTTGCTAAAAATTTGGATGTTAGAAGTAATGATGCGGCATATTTGCGAGATGTAGAGAAATTTTATTCACAGATTGCCGGTCAGATAAGCGGTTATTTGTTTAAAGACGGCGGACCGGTTATTGGCTGCCAGATAGAAAACGAGCATCAGCATTCGGCGGCTCCTTGGTATGTGAGCTATCCGGGCGAAAAGACCCGTGACCATACGGCGGCGAGTTACGACAAAGGTATTACCAAAGTTGGCGTGTCAGTGCAAGATGCTAAAATAACCAGGGCGGAGCTGGGAACAAAGCATATGCAGACGCTACTGCAAATGGCTAAGAATGCAGGCATAATAACCCCGTTGTATACGGCTACGGGGTGGGGGAATGCTGCGGTTATTCCAGGTGAAGCCATTCCTGTTACGGCCGGATACACATACCCTACATGGAGTGCGAAACAACGCAGGAGCAATTTCTGTATTTTTAAGGATTTGAGAAAACAGCCTGATTATTCCCCCGTGAGGTATGATCCTGCGGCATATCCGTCTGCTTCGGCAGAAATGGGTGTTGGCATACAGATTGTGTATGACCGCCGTCCAATATGTCAGCCGGATGTTGCCGAGGCTATGATGATAAGGTGTCTTGGCGGCGGTTCGAATATAATAGGGTACTATATGTACCATGGTGGTTCCACACCGCGTATGAATAACGGAACGGGCGATTTTTTTAGCGACCAGCCAATGGGGGTGCCTAAAATTAGCTATGACTTTCAAGCTCCTTTGGGCGAATTTGGCCTGGAAGCACCAAGTTTCAGGCTTTTAAGGACAATTCATAGCTTTTTAGATGATTTTGGCGACAGATTGGCTCCTATGGTGACTGTTATGCCGGATAACGCATCTTTTATGACACCTGATAATTGCAACGACCTGCGTTATGCTGCCCGAATGAATTCTCGTGGAGAAGGATTTCTGTTTCTGGTTAATAGTCAGGACCATGATTCAGACCGGCATGACCAGACAGGTTTGCAGATAAAGTTGAATATTGAAGGTGATACCGTGATGGTTCCCGGCAATGGTGGTTTTACATTGCCGAAGAATACATCGGCTATCCTGCCGTTTAATTTCGATATGGATGGTGCGTGTCTTAAGTATGCCATAGCGCAGCCGCTTATGAAAATAGAGGATAACGGAAGCCGGCATTATTTCTTTTTTGTACGTCCGGGAATGAAACCGGAGTATTTATTTGACAAAACCACAGTTAAGGGGAGGTATAAGTTTAACAACATCACCCCTGGATTTAATAGCACATTCCAGGTAAAGACAAATAACGGTAAAACTATAACAATAACCACCCTTGCTTACAACGAAGCTCTGAATGCAACAAAAATAAACGGGAAGTTGCTTATTACAAAAGCAACAGTGGTGCCACAGCCACATGGGGCGCGTCTTTTAAGTATGGGGAATCCGGAGTTTGAATATGTCGTTTATCCGTCAGTGTCCGGTTTTAAGAAGCAGGTATCAAAGGTAACGGAGGTTGAGCCGGAATTTGCCATAGACAGGTCGGTGCCTTTGCGTATGGAGGTTTCGTTTAAAATGCCAGACCGAAGCGAAAATGTGAATGAATACTTTTTGTCGGTTCCATACATTGGCGATGTGGCAATGGCCTTTATCGATGGAGAAATGGTGCTGGACAATTTCTGGCAGGGTCGTCCGTGGATTATAGGGCTTGACCGGTTTTCGAATAAAATACAGCAGGGTAAACCTATGGGATTTTATTTTCGTCCATTGCGTAAAGACGTGCCTTATTTGAAAGATATCCCGGAAAAATTTATTCCGGATTTATCTGGCAGTCCTGTTCTTGAAATAGGGAAGGTGGATATTATACCTCAGTATGCAGTTGAAATAGATATATGATTTAGCTGTGTGTGTAAAACCGTTTTTGAGGTATATGCGTCTTTATAATGCAATCTTGTAAGGACTTGGCCTTTCGGAAAGTTTTACTATGTATATTCCGGATGGAAGTCTTGACAAATCGATGGGCTTGTCGCAACTTGTGGTTGTTACGCAGCTCCCTGCCGTATCGAATATTTGGCATATTCCTTTATCTGTACCGGTAAACAACGTTCGTCCAGATAGATATGGATTTCTGCCATTGTTGTCATCACATGTGGTGTCAATGCCTGTAGTGCTGTCGGGAACAACATTGTAAAGGGCCATGCCGCCGTTTGGCACATAGGCAAGTAGCTGTCCGGATGTCTGGGTTCTTGCGTCTATTGGCATTGAAATGTATTTCATATCACAACCCTGTAATCAATGATTCGGTAAAAATTACAGAAGTAGTT
>SSTG01000092.1 GCA_004801635.1 Muribaculum caecicola
CGCCCATTTTTTCGAGGTCGTTTATAATATCCATGTAGAAGTTTCCGGCCTGGAATTCGTAGACATGGTTGTTTATGTTCTTTACGTTTCCTGTACGCAACTGGTTGCGAAGGTTGTTTATTTCGCGTTCTTTGTTGTATGACTTCACTATATCGGCTTCTCTAACGTGCTCTATATTGGCCAGAAGCCTTATCATGTTGTCTATTGCTTCTTTTACATCGGAGAACATCGAATCGATGTTTTCAATTATTATGTTGTCGAACTCTATGCTTTGTTCTGATTTCCGAACCAGTATTTTCGCGCTTCTGTAGCAGCAGTCGGCAATGCTTTCAATTTCGCTGGCAATGTTCAGCATGGCTACAACATGGCTTTTTGCCTCGTTTGAAAGCCGTCCCTCGGAACAACGCCTGAGGTAGTTGCTTATTTCCAGTTGCATGCGGTCGGAAATGTCTTCGTATTTCTCCAGTCTGGAGTACAGCCGGGAATAGTCTTCTGTTTTTGAATCGGTGTGTGCAAATGTTTCCAGTATGGTTACCATCCGCCTAACTCGCTGTGCGTATACCACCATTTCTTTTTCAGCCTGGGCAATGTTGAGCTCCGAAGCGCTTAACAAACCGGCAGAAATGAATCGAAGTTGGAATTCCCCGTCCTCTTTGTTTTTGGCCGGCATGATTTTTTCAACAATCTTTACGTAAACACCGGTAAGCCAAATCATAATCATTACGTTGACAAGGTTGAACACGGTGTGGAACATTGATAGCCCGAATGATACGCTGAATTGCATTTTGGCCACTTGGGCCAGTATGGGATGGCTTGCCGGCAGGGTTTCGCCAACATATGCATTGTATGTCTGGGGGTCGGTGGCTTCAAGATTGTTTACAAACGAGAACATTTCGTCGGGGTTTCCTTGCCCAAGCGCTTCGGTAATGCCTACGTTGAGCCTTACAAACGGATAGAACACGACGAGTGTCCACAGAAGTCCGAACAGGTTGAACAGCAGGTGTCCCATGGCTGTGCGTTTTGCCGCTATGTTTCCGCTGAGCGAGGCCAGTAGCGGCGTTATTGTTGTTCCGATGTTGCTGCCAAGAACTACGGCACATGCCAGGTCGAACGAAATCCAGCCTTTGGTGCACATGATTAGCACTATGGCGAATGTTGCTGCCGACGACTGTATTACGGCCGTTAGAACCATGCCGACAAATAAAAAGAGCAGCACCGATGCATAGCCCATCGATGCGTAGTGCTCGAGGAAGGCAAACATTTCGGGGTTGCTCTGCAGGTCGGGGACATAGACACTTATCATGTTCAGTCCCATGAAAAGCAGCGAGAAGCCTATCAGGAATTCGCCGATTGACTTTTTTCGCCCTGTGTTGCAAAACAGCAAAGGCACAGAGCAGGCAATAAGCGGCAGGATAAATACAGAGGTGTCCATCTTGAACCCTAGCAGGGCTATTATCCATGCCGTGAATGTCGTTCCGACATTTGCGCCGAAAATAACGGCCATTGACTGTGCCAGTGTCATTAGCCCGGCATTTACAAAGCTTACAACCATAACCGTCGATGCCGACGAACTTTGTATGATAGCGGTAATGGCAATGCCTGTCAGAAGTCCTGAGAACCGGTTTCTTGTCATTACCGACAGAATGTTGCGTAAACGGTCGCCGGCAGCTTTTTGCAGGCCCTCGCTCATTACCTTCATGCCATAAAGGAACAAGC
Source organism: Muribaculum caecicola (assembly GCA_004801635.1). Lineage (GTDB taxonomy): Bacteria > Bacteroidota > Bacteroidia > Bacteroidales > Muribaculaceae > Muribaculum > Muribaculum caecicola. Next base: position 1,717 of record SSTG01000092.1, read on the forward strand.
CTACAGAGCCTATCAAAGCCATGAAATCGAGAAATGAATAATTCATTTGCTGTGATATGTGGTGTGAAAACTTTCGCAAAGATATAACAAAACTTTCGGAAAACTCAATGATGTTCACTAAATTTGCATGTATAAACATCAATATACGCCATGACAGAAAGAACTAATATGCACACTGATGCCGTTAAAAAAGTTTCACGCAAATTGCCCGGGTTTGTTGTACGTCGCCGGGGGCTTGTTGGTTTTGCCATTGGCATAGTGGCACTGCTGTTGCTGTCTGTTGCCTTCTTCTGGCCTGATGCTATGGAAGGTAACGTGCTGATGCAGCACGATACCCAGCAAGGGCTTGCCATAGGTAGTGAGGCGCGCGCTTATGCCGACTCTACCGGGGTTATGCCTGGATGGACCAATTCGCTGTTTTCTGGTATGCCCACTTTTCAAATAACGCCTTCATACCCGTCGGGCAAGCTGATAAAGGCCGTGGAAACGGCTTACCGGCTGTGGCTGCCAGAGCCGGCAGGGTTGCTTTTTATAATGATGCTGGGGTTCTTTATCCTTATGCTTTCAATGGGCGTTCGGTGGCCGTTGGCGTTGACGGGTGCCGTAGCTTACGGCTTTTCATCGTACTTTGTTATTATTATAGGTGCCGGGCATATATGGAAGTTTGTGACTTTGGCGTATGTTCCGCCTACAATAGCCGGAATGGTGCTTGCCTATCGGGGCCGTTATCTTGCCGGAGGGGCGTTGGCTGCGTTGTTTGCCATGTTCCAGATTGCCGGCAACCACATACAGATGTCGTATTATTTTTTACTGGCCGTGATAGGCTTTGTTGTGGCATACGGCATTATTTTGTGGCGGCAGGGGCAGCTGTTGCGCTGGGTGAAGGCAACAGCTGTGCTTATGGTGGCTGCCATAGCCGCCATAGCCGCTAATTCGCCTAGCCTGTATAATACCTACGAGTATTCGAAAGAAACCATGCGTGGCCGGCACAGCGATTTGTCGTCGGCATCGTCGGCCGGTGCGGTTACGTCGAGCGGAGGTCTTGACAAGGAGTACATTACTGCATGGAGCTATGGCAAGGACGAGACGTTTACGCTTCTTATCCCTAATGTGAAGGGTGGGGCTACCATTAAGCCGGAGAAGGGCCGGAATTCGTTTCTTACACTGGCCGACACGCGTGCGGCCGGGCAGATGTCGTCGGCTGGAAAGCTGTCGGCCGAGCAGGCTCAGGCCTTGGGCCAGATTCCGCAATATTTCGGTGACCAGCCAATGACAAACGGGCCGGTCTATGTGGGGGCGCTTGTGCTGGCGCTGTTCTTTTTGGGGTGTATTATTGTTAAAGGCCCTGTTAAATGGATGCTTGTGGTGATTACGGTTGTCTCTATTGCGTTGTCGTGGGGCCATAACATGATGTGGCTTACCGATTTCATGATAGACTATGTGCCTATGTATAACAAGTTCCGCACGGTGGCCAGTATTCTTGTCGTTGCGGAGTTTGCCATACCGGTGCTTGCCGTGCTTGCCCTTAAGGAGCTTACCGACAGGCCTGATTACTGGCGGCAGAATTTTATGCGTCCGTTGTTGTGCTCGTTCGGGCTTTGTCTTGTTGTATGTCTGGCGGGCATAGTGGTTCCAGAGGTGTTCGGGCATTTCCTTAGTGAACAGGAAGCGATGGCTTACGGGCAGTTGCTGACTCAGGAGCCTTACGCCTCGTTGTTCGCTGCCGTACAGAAAGTGCGTATGTCTATGATATCGGCCGACGCATTGCGCTCGTTTGCCTTTATTGCGTTAGGCGGAATTCTTATATGGGCTTATATGAAGGGAAAGATACGCGCACTTGCTTTTTCTCTGTTGCTGCTTGCCCTTGTTACGGTCGATTTGTTTTCTGCCGACAAACGTTATCTTGATACTGAGAGCTTTGTTCCCCGTGCGTTGGTGCAAGAAAATCCGTTTCCTCCAACAAAGGCCGACTTGGCTATCATGGCCGATACCGACCCGAATTACAGGGTTATGGATATTCCCCGGTTTAATGATGCCGCCCCGTCCTACCGTCATAAGACAATAGGCGGATATCATGCCGCAAAACTGACTCGTTATCAGGATTTGATTGACCGTCATTTGAGCCATTTTACAACCGGAAATGTTTCGCCTGCCGATATGCAGGTGCTGAATATGCTCAATGCCAGGTATATTGTTACTGATGCTGAGACGGTTTATCCAAATCCTGACGCGCTTGGCAATGTGTGGCTGGTTGATACTGTATTGTTTGTGGGTGATGCCGATGCCGAAATGAACGCGCTTTCCGTTATTACACCGGCAACGGAGGCTGTTGCCAACCGTAAATTTGCCAATGCTTTAGGCGCGAAGTTTGTGCCTCATGCAGAGGGCGATACGGTTTATGCCACTGCATATGCCCCAGACAGGCTGTCGTATCGTTCGCATACGGCGGACGGCGGTGTGGCCGTATTTTCCGAAGTATATTTTCCATGGGGCTGGACAGCCACGGTTGATGGTAGCGAAGTGCCTATAGCCAGGGTAAACTATCTGTTGAGGGCTTTGCGTTTGCCGGCTGGCGATCATGAAATTGTTTTCACGTTCAGTCCGCGTTCTATAAAGGTTACAACTACAATAGCTTATGTGGCTATTGCTTTGATATACATAAGCGTGTTGCTGCTTGCTTTGGCTGCCGCATTCACACTTACCCGTCCGGAGAAGCAATGACCAGGTCCGAAAAACACTTGCTGAAAGCACCATTGCGGTGGTGGCGTTCGCGTGGGTTCGGAATACATCCTCCTTTTGCATATGGCTTTGTTGACGAGGTCGTTAGGGAACGAAATGCCTACTATGCATATGCCCCGTTGCATTGTGTTGCTGCTGAAATACGCAGGTTGAAAAAGGTTAACAGGCAGGAAAAGAGGCCTGAACGCGAAATCAGTGAGCCGGCGGCGCGTATGCTGCTTAGGACTGGGGCAAAGTTTGATTGGAGGAATGCCCTTGTTATTGGGCAGACAAACGGTTTGGCAGAATCTGCATTGTGCATGCTGCATTCCGAATTTCGATTGTTTGTAGCCGGCAAAGGGCCTGCAAATGTGTTTGATGCCGTTGTTGCGCCGTTTTGTAACCGTATAAGTTTTTTTTCCGACGTATCAGGTGCCGCTGATGCCTATATGGCGGAATCTTCCTCAAAACCGGCGCTTGTAGTTAACCATATCCAGGCCGGTGATGAAGCTGTTGTGACTGGGGTTGCTGCAACTGTGCTGGCTTGTGACGGAGTGGTTGTGGTGCGCAATGTGCATAAAAACGCCGGTTGTAGCCGGCTGGATATTAATTTGCGTAAATGCCTGAATTCCCGTGGTGCATGGTTTGCAAGCGGAAAGGCCTCGATATTTGTAGGCCTTGGATATTTGCCGTCACAACACTATTTAATCAATCTTCCTCTTTGATGACGAACCGTAGAATTTACAGCGTAAACAATGTGCTGTCGGCCTATAATGCCTACCTGATGATGGAGAAAGGTTTGTCAGCTAATACATGCGAGGCTTATGCCGATGATATTGGCAAGCTGTTGAAATACCTGCAGGCTGAATCCAAAACGCTTGGCTCGCTCGATGCGGCCACACTCGACAGTTTTGTGGCAGACCTGTACGATCTTGGTATTTCGCCGGCAACACGTTCGCGAATAGTGTCGGGAATTAAGTCGTTTTGTCGTTTTCTACGCATGGAAGGCTACATCGACCAGGACCCTGCCGCCTTGTTGGAAAAACCAAAAGCCGGGAGGCATTTGCCACAGGTGCTTTCAGTTGAGGAAATAGACAGTATGATTGCCGGCATTGACCCTGCATCGGGGCGTACCGTGCGCGACAGGGCTATAATAGAAATGCTTTATGGCTGCGGATTACGTGTAAGCGAGCTTACCACGCTGGGGCTTTCCGACCTGTATATGGATGAACGCTATGTGGTAGTTACCGGCAAAGGTAGCAAACAGCGCATGGTTCCGATGTCAGGTTATACCGTAGAGGTTCTGCACGAATATATTTATGGCGAACGTTCCCGGCTTGACATAAAGCCCGAGGCTGCGTCAATAGTGTTCCTTAACCGTCGCGGACGCGGAATGACGCGTGTGCGCGTGTTCCAGATAATAAAGGACCTTTGTGCTGCTGCCGGAATAAACAAGCCTATTTCTCCGCATACGTTGCGGCATTCGTTTGCAACCCACCTGCTTGAAGGCGGTGCCAACCTGCGCGCTATTCAGCAGATGCTGGGACACGATTCGATAAGCACCACGGAAATATACCTGCACATGGACACTTCGCGCCTGCGTGAGGAAATACTGGCGCATCATCCCCGTAATATGCGCCGCAGATAGAATTTTGGCAATTTTTTCCGTAACTTTGCAGTATCTAACGCCGTTATATATATAAGGAGGATTAGACCTCGGAATATATAACATTATTAAAATTTGATATTTATGGAATCGACCCGTCAAGCTAAAATAGCACGTTTACTACAAAAGGAACTGAGCGAAATATTTCGTCAACAAACAGCTAAGACTCATGGTGTGCTTGTGTCGGTGAGCGCGGTGCGTGTTTCGCCCGATTTAAGCATAGCCCGTGCGTACCTGTCGGTTTTTCCTTCAGACAAGGCAAAGGAAATTCTGGACAGCATAAACCACAGTGCTAAGACCATCCGTTACGAACTTGCCCAGCGTGTACGCTACCAGTTAAGAAAAACACCCGAGCTGACTTTCCATATCGACGATTCGCTCGACTATATAGATAAGATTGACAGCTTGCTGGGTGCCGACAGGCAGGAGGCTGAGTAGCGACAGCCTATGGAGCCGCTACGAATAGCGCTTCGCTATCTGTTGGCAAAGCGAGGCAGTAATGTTGTCAGTGTAATATCGCTCATCTCTGTTACGGGGGTGGGCGTTGCCGCTATGGCAATAGTGTGCGTGCTGTCGGTTTTCAACGGCTTTGCCATTCTGGCCATGTCGCAAACCGACACCCTTACCCCTGATTTGCGTGTCGACCCTTTATATGGAAAGGTTATAGATGGTATTGATTCGGTTACGGCATTAATAAGCGCTGTTCCACACGTAAGGGCAGTTGTGCCTGTTCTTGAAGAACGGGCGCTGGCTAAATGCGGCAGCCGCCAGATGCCTGTGCGCATTAAGGGTGTTGCCGACAATTATGCGAATGTCACCTCTATAGACCGTGTTGTTAAAAGCGACGGCATGTTCGTTTTGTCTGATTCTGTTCTTGGGCCGGTAGCCACGCTCAGCGTAGGCTCGGCTGTCGGCTTGCAGGTTAGGCCCGGTGTGGATTCATATGTGGATATTTACGTTCCCCGTCGTCGCGGCCGTATAAACCCGGCTAATCCGTCTGCCTCGTTCTTGTCGGGCATGTTTGCCGTTGGAGGTGTTTTTCAGGCTGACGATGCCGAAACAGATGCCGACTTGGTGCTGCTGCCTTTTGGCGAGGCGGCACGCTTGCTTGACAGGAACAATGCGGCTTCGGCAATTGAAATTGGCCTTGAGCCAGGTGCAGATGCCGACAATGTTGCCGATGTTTTGCGTGAGCGTCTGGGAAATACGCTCTCTGTGAGCACGCGCCGGCAGCAACAGCAGACATCGATGCGCATGATAGCCATAGAAAAGTGGATAACGTTTGCCATGCTGGCTTTTATTCTGACTATTGCCTCGTTTAATATCATATCGACACTGTCTATGATGGTGATTGAAAAAACCGACAATATACGCACGCTTTATGCCATGGGCGCTACCCGTTCGTTTATTGGCAGTATATTTCGCTATGAAGGCTGGCTAATATCCCTTGCAGGTGGTGCCGGAGGTGTAGTTGCCGGTGTGGTGCTGTGCCTTATGCAGCAGTGGTTCGGGTTTATCAAGTTGGGCGGCGACCATCAGGTGATGGTTACCGACGTGTATCCGGTGCGTGTAGAGGTTGTCGATATTCTGGTGGTGCTTCTGCTTGTGGCCGCCATAGGGTGGATAACGTCGGCAGTAGCTGCCGCGTTTTCACGGCACAGGCTTGGGCTGTCGTCTGCCGGAAGCCACTGTTCCGGCGGTTAGATTTATTGTCAATCCGTTAATAATCGTCATATAATGAAAATAGGAATCATAGTTGCAATGGACAGGGAGCTTCAGCTGCTGTTGCCATTGCTGGATGAGAAAAAAGAAGTTGTAGCGCAGTCGGGAGTGCGTATGGTGTCAGGCACGATGGAGGGCCACGACATAGTGGTGCTTAAATCCGGAATAGGCAAGGTAAATGCCGCCGTAGGAGCTTCGGCCCTGATTGATTTTGCATTGCCCGGCCTTATTATAAATACGGGTGTGGCCGGTGGTGCCGGCGCAACCAACGTGCTCGACGTGGTGGTTGGGGCGGAAACGGCCTATCACGATGTGTGGTGCGGACCAGGTACCGTTCCGGGCCAGGTGCAGGGGCTTCCTGCCAGGTTTGCTGCAGATGCGCGCGTTATGGCGCTGGACGCAGTGCAGGACAACCCCGGCATAAAATGCGGACTTATAGCTTCGGGTGACAGTTTTGTTGATTCTCCGGCCGGGCTTGAGCGTATACGCGGCCTATATCCCGATGTTCTGGCTGTTGACATGGAGTCGGCCCCTATTGCGCATGTTTGCCATTTGCGCGGAGTGCCTTTTGTTTCCATACGGGTTGTCAGCGATACGCCCGGGTCGGGTAATAATTCCGCCCAGTATACCGATTTTTGGACAGCGGCACCTGAGCGCACGTTTGGCGCTTTGTGCGGCATAATCTCGCAACTGAAATGAAAAAGATTGCCAGTTTTACAGTAAACCATCTGACTCTGCAACGGGGCGTGTATTTGTCGCGCCGTGATGCACTTCAGAACGGTGAAGTGATAACCACTTTCGATATACGCATGACCGAGCCGAACCGGCAGCCTGCGCTGTCGGGCAAGTCGTTGCATGCCATCGAGCACCTGGCTGCTACATACTTGCGCAACCGCAATGACTGGGCCGGCAAGATAATATACTGGGGCCCGATGGGATGCCGCACCGGCAACTATCTTGTGGTTTGCGGCGATTATAGGCCTGACGACATATTGCCTTTGCTGCGCGACACGTTTGCCTTTATAGCCGGTTTCGAGGGCGACATTCCCGGTGCCACGGCGCGCGACTGCGGAAACTACACCTATATGGACCTGGCCCGGGCAAAAGCCGATGCAAGCCGTTATCTTGACGAGGTTCTGGCCAATCCGGTTACCGAATATCCGCAATGAAAGATATTAAGGCTATAAAAGGGCGCTTCTATATACAGAGGCTTATTGACGAGGGCGAGCACTCCATGCAGGACTTTAAATTTGCCATCACCGATGCACCCAAAATAGCCCGTTCCATATCGGCGTTTGCCAATGCCGAAGGAGGCCGGCTACTTGTCGGGGTGAAGGATAACGGAAATATTGCAGGTATACGTTCTGAAGAAGATGCCTATGTGGTGGAGCAGGCTGCGCAAATGTGCTGTGTCCCTCCGCAGCAGGTGCGTATCGACGCGTTTAACGTGGGGCAGGGCACTGTTGTGCTGCGTGTTGCCATAGCCAAAAGCGATAAACGGCCGGTGTATTGTAGAGAGGCCGACGGAAGGCTTA
>SSTG01000093.1 GCA_004801635.1 Muribaculum caecicola
AACGGCACGCTGGTAAACAATGTAATTACATTTAACAGCGGAGCACTGTTTGTACAGATGGATAAATTGTACAAAGCAAATACCAACGAGGCATTCCGTCTGGAACTCCCGGTTTCAGAATAACATTTAGTGCGGTTCCGATGCAGAAACTCGCATTGTGAATCCCCCCCCTTTTTTTTATTACCCCTGCCGCAGATAGCTGTAGCAGGGGGTAATTTTTTATAATCGGGTATTATGACACACCCTTATGACTGTAATTTGTTAATAGTTGTGTGCTTAATGTTTCTTAACAATAGGGGAGGGTAATATGCGGCAGTGCATGAAAGAGAGTGTGATGAAAAATCATGCCTCTGGAAATTTGCATAATATGTTGAAAATGGCTATCTTTGCAGTCGCTTTAACAAAACAACTTTATTACATAAATTAAAAGCAACAATGAATCACTACGAAACCGTTTTCATTTTAACTCCCGTTTTATCTGATGCTCAGATGAAGGAAGCGGTCGAAAAGTTCGAAGGCGTTATCAAGGATGCCGCCGGAACTATTGTCAACGAAGAAATCTGGGGGCTTCGCAAACTTGCGTATCCAATCCAGAAAAAGTCTACCGGATTTTACACACTTCTTGAGTTTGACGCAGACCCTACAGTAGTTAAGAAACTAGAAACCCAGTTCCGTCGCGACGAACGTGTTATACGTTTCCTTACATTCCGTCTCGACAAGTATGCGCACCAGTATGCCGAAAAGCGTCGCTCGCTTAAGGGTGCAAAACAAACAGCTAAAGAAGCAGAACAAAACAAGGAGGACTAAATCATGGCTACAGCACAATCTGAAATTCGTTACCTCACACCCCTGTCGGTTGATGTAAAGAAGAAAAAATATTGTCGTTTCAAAAGAAGTGGCATCAAGTATATCGACTACAAGGATCCCGAATTCCTTAAGAAATTCCTTAACGAACAGGGAAAACTTCTTCCTCGCCGTATTACCGGCACATCGCTCAAGTTTCAGCGTCGTGTGGCACAAGCCGTAAAACGCGCACGCCATTTGGCCCTGCTCCCCTACGTGACTGACTTGATGAAATAATTTTTCCACACTTAAGCTGACAATATAAGTTATGAAAATCATATTGAAAGAAGACATAGCAAACCTTGGCTACAAGGACGATGTTGTGGACGTAAAGGACGGTTATGGCCGTAACTACCTTATACCCCAGTCTAAGGCTGTGGTTGCAACAAAATCGGCACTTAAAGTTCTTGCCGAAGACCTTCGCCAGCGTGCACATAAAATAGCAAAGGCTAAGGCTGATGCCGAAGCTGCTGCTGCCGCTCTTGACGGGGTTGCGCTTACTATTGCTGCAAAAACAAGCGAAAACGGAACTATTTTCGGTTCTGTTGGCGCATTGCAGATTTCAGAAGCCCTTGCCAAACTTGGCCATGAAATTGACCGCAAACTTATCACCGTTTCAACTATAAAGAGCCTTGGAAGCTATAGCTACACAGTGCGCTTCCATAAAGAGGTGGCAGTTGAACTGCCGCTTAACGTAGTTGCTGAAGGCGAAGAAAAATCTGCCGAGGCAGAAGCGGCTGCTGAATAGCAGACTTCAAAAAGGCATTGCCTTTTTGCTATATAAATTTAACAAACCGCACCGGATTGTGTCAACTTGACAAAATTTCGGTGCGGTTTGCTTTTTTTAACATGTTGCGGTGCCATGCTTATTCTGCTTTTTCCTAAATTGCCTGTAAATAATGTGCGCACGCTATGGCTTGGTATTATATATTGCTTTTGTTTGCTTATTGCGGTACTATAATCAGTATCGTTGCCGTGGTGTTGTCGGAAAATAGGAATCCGGTGAAATCGCTGGCATGGATAACCGTGCTGCTCACGGTTCCGGTGTTTGGTTTTGTGCTGTATATATTTTTCGGCAGGTCGCTAAAAAATACCCGTATGATTACGCGTCGAAACCGGCGCAGGCTGCGTAGCCGTGAGGCGGTGCGTCATGTCGATCCGTTGAAAGCAAGCCTTTCGTCGCCTTGCCGGCAAACGGCGCGTATGATACAGTCAATGTCGGGGGTGCCGCTTTATGAGGGTGGTTCCGTGCAGATATTTACTAATGGCAGGGATAAATTTGAGTCGCTTTTCTCTGATTTGGCCAGTGCGCGCAAATACATATTGTTGCAATATTATATAATAGAGGGCGACGAAACCGGTTCCAGACTGGCCGACCTGCTTATAGAGCGTGCCTCCCAGGGTGTTAAGGTAAGGATAATTTACGACCATATAGGCTCTATCCACACTAAAAACAGCTTTTTCAAACGAATGGCAGATGCCGGTATAGAGGTATACCCGTTTTTCCGTGTAAACTTCCCGGCCTTTGCAACGCGTATAAATTGGCGTAATCACCGTAAAATAGTGGTAATTGACGGTGTTGTGGGCTATATCGGGGGTATGAACGTGGCTAACCGTTACCTGACTCCGGGATGGCGCGATACCCATCTGCGCATACAGGGCCCTGCCGTAGGCGGCCTGCAGTATGCGTTTGCTGTTGACTGGAGTTTTATGGGCAAGCCGTTGATTGCCGATATGCCGGACGGTGTTTGCAGGCCTGTCGGAACGCACTATATGCAGTTGCTCACTTCCGGCCCGACAAGCCACTGGAGCAATATAGCCATGGTCTATATAGAGGCAATAGGGAAGGCGGTAGAGAGGGTGTATATACAGACACCGTATTTTTTGCCTACGGATTCGCTGTTGAGGGTGCTGCAGGCGGCAGCGCTGTCGAAGGTCGATGTCCGCATTATGGTTCCGGAAAAGTCCGATTCGCGAATACTCACCCTTGCCTCGGCATCGTACATAGAGGAATGTCTTCGTGCCGGCATAAAGTTTTATCTTTACAAGCCCGGAATGCTGCATGCCAAAACGGTGGTAATAGACAGCGACATAGTTTCTGTGGGGTCGACTAACTTCGATTTCAGGAGCTTCGAACACAATTTCGAAAGTAATGTGTTTATATATTCGGCAGAGGTAAATGCCCGTATGGCGGCGGTGTTTCTTGACGATATGTCGATGTGCCGGCGCGTTAACCCCGGAGAGTGGAAGCGTCGTCCGAGGGTGCAGAAGGCCCAAGAGTCTATGACACGTCTCCTTAGTCCTGTTTTGTAAAAATAAAATATAAAAAGTTTTGCAGGCAATAAAAAAAACGGGTGCCGGTTGTCGACATATCGGGGAATTATATTAAATTTGTAGAAATTTGGAGAAAATGGCAAGCGACTTGCAGCAGACACTAGAACGGGTTAGCCGTAAGACACTGCATCTAACCGAACGTTATAATGCCATAAGGCAGAGGCTGGAGCAGATGCGTAAGCAGTTGGACGAACGGGAGCAGGAAATAGTGCGGTTGCAGGCCGAGGTAGAAAGACTCTCCCTTGAAAATGACTATCTCAAGGTTGTGACAACTGCCCACCATTCCCGGGCCGACGTTGAGCGAAGCCGGGCCGTAATTTCCAGATTAGTGCGGCAAATTGACAGATGCATCAACGAATTAAACGAATGATGCAATGAACGATAAACTGAATATAACCATAAAAGTGGCCGATTTAGCCCCGTTGGGAATGTCGGTGCCATTTGAAGGAGAAGAGGACATACGTCTGGCTGAATATTATGTTAATCGCGCCTGGGACAAGTGGATGCATTCCAAACCTCGCGACAAAGAATCGAAAGATATTCTGGGCATGGTGGCAATACATTTCACAAAACTGTACATACAGGAATTGCGAAAAAACGAAAAGCTTGATGCCAGGCTGCAAGAGTTTGAAAAGCAACTTGACAAGTTGCTTCTTGATATAGAATAGCAAGGCAGAGGCTTTGCATTCGCCCGCCCCGGTGCCGTTAAGGCAGGGGTTCAAAAGGACTTCCGGCAACGGTACAGACAGGAAACCGCACTGACAGCATCCCGGCAAAAAAGGATGCCGTGAGTGCATTTTTTTATTTAGAAACAACTATTTTTTAAAACAATATTAATACATAAACGCAATGGGATTTTTTATAACAACATTATTGGCCTGTTTAGCAGTATGTTTGCTTACGGCCATTATCACCATAGCCATGCAGCGTTCGTCGGCACGAAGCAAGGCAAACGTAATAATAGACAAAGCAGCCAAGGAAGCCGAGATACTTAAGCAGCAAAAACTGCTTGAAGCCAAAGAAGAAGAAATGCAGATGAAGGCCGAAGCCGAAAAAACAGCCAATCAGCGTTTTTCAAAACTTCAGCAGACAGAAGCAAAACTAAAACAGCGCGAACTGCAACTGAACCAGATGCAGGGCGACATACAGAGACGTAGAACTGAAAACGACAATATAAAGGCCAATCTCGACGCTCAGGCCGCAGTGCTTGAGGCGCAGAAAGCAGAACTAGACAAACTGACACGTACGGCGCAGGACACTCTCGAACATATATCAGGCCTATCGGCCGAGGAAGCAAAAGAAAAGCTTGTAGAGTCGTTGCGTGACGAGGCTAAAACCGCTGCAGCCAGCTATATAAACGATATAATGGACGAGGCAAAACTGACGGCCAACAAGGAGGCAAAACGTATTGTTGTACAGTCAATACAGCGTGTGGCTACAGAAACTGCCATTGAAAACTCTGTGACAGTATTCCACATAGATTCCGATGAGATAAAAGGCCGGATTATAGGTCGCGAAGGCCGAAATATACGCGCACTTGAAGCTGCAACCGGAATTGAAATAATTGTAGACGACACCCCTGAGGCAATTGTACTTTCGGGTTTCGACCCCGTACGTCGCGAAATAGCACGCCTTGCCCTGCACCAGCTGGTTGCTGACGGACGTATACACCCGGCGCGCATTGAGGAAGTTGTTGGAAAAGTGCGCAAGCAAATCGAGGAAGAAATTATCGAGACAGGAAAACGAACAACCATCGACCTTGGTATTCACGGCCTGCATCCCGACCTGATCCGTATGGTTGGTAAGATGAAATATCGTTCCAGCTATGGACAGAACCTGCTTCAGCACTCACGTGAAACGGCAAACTTATGCGCCATAATGGCATCCGAGCTAGGTCTGAATCCTAAAAAAGCCCGTCGTGCCGGTCTTTTGCACGATATAGGCAAAGTGCCTGATGAGGAACCGGAACTTCCGCACGCATTACTTGGCATGAAACTTGCCGAAAAGTATAAGGAGAAACCCGAAATATGCAATGCTATAGGGGCGCATCATGATGAAATTGAGCAGACAACGCTGCTGGCCCCGATAGTACAGGTGTGCGACGCAATTTCAGGTGCGCGTCCAGGTGCGCGTCGCGAGATTGTGGAAGCCTATATCAAGCGTCTGAACGACCTTGAGCAGCTTGCCATGTCGTATCCCGGGGTAATAAAGACTTATGCTATACAGGCTGGTCGTGAATTGCGCGTTATTGTCGGTGCCGATAAGATTGACGATGCCGAAACAGAAAAACTGTCGACCGAGATTGCAAAACGCATTCAGGACGAAATGACATATCCCGGACAGGTCAAGATTACCGTTATACGCGAAACCCGTTCTGTAAGCTTTGCAAAATAACATATTCCGTTTGTTATGGATACAGAACAGAATAAGAAACCGGACGAGGCGGATGTTGCCGGCTCGCAGGCTACTGAGGCCGGCGATGTGCAACCTTACCGGTACGGGGGGGCAGAGCCGCGCGGAAAACTGCATTGTTACAACTGGCTTGCCGACATTCCGGGCGGACGTGCCGATTCCGACCTGGTAGAGGTGCAGTTTAAGAATACACGTAAGGGATATTACCGCAATTCAACAAATTTGGAACTGGCAGTTGGCGACATTGTTGCCGTGGAAGCACAGCCCGGACACGACATTGGCCAGGTAACGCTTACCGGACAGCTTGTGGCAAGGCAAATGAAAAAGGCGAATTTAAGACCCGACGTGGAAATTAAACGCGTTTTCAGAAAAGCAAAGCCAGCCGATTTGGAGAAGTTTGAGCGTGCCCGTGCCCGTGAGACGGACACTATGATTCAGTCGCGAAAAATTGCTGAATCGCTGGGACTTAACATGAAAATTGGCGATGTAGAATATCAGGGCGATGGAAACAAGGCCATTTTCTATTACATATCGGACGAACGTGTAGATTTCCGTAAGCTCATAAAAATTCTTGCTGAAACATTTAAGGTAAGGATTGAAATGAAGCAGATTGGCGCTCGTCAGGAGGCCGGGCGCATTGGCGGTATAGGCCCTTGCGGACGGCCGTTGTGCTGTTCGTCGTGGATGACTAATTTTGTAACAGTGGCTACTTCGGCAGCACGTCACCAGGATTTGTCACTTAATCCTCAAAAACTCGCCGGCCAGTGTGCAAAACTTAAATGCTGCCTTAACTTCGAAGTTGATGCCTATGTGGAAAGTATTAAGCGTCTGCCTCCGCGCGACGTGACTCTGGAAACAGCCGACGGCACTTTCTATCATTTTAAGACCGATATATTCAAACGTGAAATAACTTACAGTACCGACAAACAAATACCGTCAAATCTGGTAACTATTAGTGCCGACCGCGTGTTTGAGGTGATTGCAATGAATAAGGCTGGCGAAAAGCCTTTGTCGCTTGTTCCGGAAGGGCGCGATAGCGGCAAGCCTAAAAAAGAATTTGTTGACCTTGTCGGGCAGGATTCTGTTACACGTTTTGACAAGGCCAAAAAGAAGAAACGGAAATCAGGAAAGTCAAATCAAAACAAACAGAATGAAGGCCCTAAGGTTCGTCAGCCGGAACAAGGTGCATCGCAGAATGCAAACAAGCCTAATAGGAATAATTCCGACCGTGGACCTAGAAACCAGCAGCAAGGCCGACAGGCAGGACAGAACCAGCAGCGTAATCGACAGAGGCCACGTCCTCCAAAGCCGCAATCCTCATCCAACGGTGACAAATGAACGCTATACGGATAGCGCCACAAAAATGTGTGGCAATATTGGTTCTGTTGTCGTTATTAGTCTTGATGCCGTGCTGTTCCGAAACATCACGGTTCAGCAACTTTGAAAGTCTGCAACCTGAAGGATGGGCTTATGACGACACGGTTACTGTAACTTTTCCAAAAACCGACAGCATATCGCACGGGACGCTTTGTGTGGCCTTGCGACATAATAACGATTATCGTTATTCAAATCTGTGGATAGAGGTTACCGTACCGTTAGCTGTCGGCGGACAGATTTGTGATACTGTAAATATTGTCATGGCCGATCCGTATGGGAAATGGCGAGGCAGCGGTTTTGGTGCAACATACCAGCTTGTCGATACCCTCTATAACGATATAGCTGTTGATTTGCGCAGGCCGTTTGGCGTGCGCCATATTATGCGTGTCGACACGCTTACGGATATTGATTTGATTGGCTTGACATTTAATCCTTTTGATTGAATATGAATTTATCGCAACACATTGATTCTGCGGTTTTCCATGATGTAGGAGCTGTGGCCGACAATATGGGTATGCCGTGTTATGTGGTTGGCGGATACGTTCGCGATATTTTTCTGTGCCGTCACTCCAAGGACGTTGATTTCGTTACGGTTGGCAGTGGCATAGATCTGGCTACGGCTGTATCTGCAAGGCTGGGCAAAGATGCTCATTTGTCGGTGTTCCGGAACTTTGGAACTGCCCAGGTGAAAACACACAGGGTGGAACTGGAATTTGTAGGGGCGCGACGTGAATCGTACAGCCATGACTCGCGTAAGCCGGTTGTGGAAAATGGTACGCTCGATGACGACCTGTCACGGCGCGACTTTACCATAAATGCAATGGCTGTTTGTGTTAACGAAGCTGACTTCGGCCAGCTTATAGACCCTTTTAACGGTATTGGCGACCTTGATAACCAGATTATACGTACACCCCTCGATCCGGATATAACATTTAGCGACGATCCTTTGCGCATGATGCGCGCAGTAAGGTTTGCCACCCAGCTTGGTTTTACAATTTTTAGTGATACGTTTCAGGCTATTGTCCGTAATGCCGCACGAATAGAGATTATTTCACGCGAACGTATTGCCGACGAACTTAATAAAATAATGGCTTCACCGGTTCCTTCCATCGGATGGTCGCTGCTTCATAATTGTGGTCTTTTGAAATTTATACTTCCTGAACTTGACGCAATGCGCGGCGTGCAGACGGTTGGGGGCCGTGGACATAAAGATAATTTTTTGCACACACTTACCGTGCTCGACAATGTGGCACGCCAGAGTGACAATGTATGGCTGCGTTGGGCAGCATTGCTTCACGACATAGCAAAGCCCGTTACAAAGCGTTACGACCCACGTCAGGGATGGACTTTCCACAACCATAATTTTATCGGGGCCAAGATGGTGCCACGTCTGTTCAGGTCGTTAAGGCTGCCTCTAAATGAGAAAATGAAGTACGTTCAGAAACTTGTTGAACTGCATATGAGGCCTATTGCGCTAGTTGAAGACGAGGTTACTGATTCGGCCGTGCGCAGGTTGCTTTTTGACGCAGGTAACGATATTGACGACCTTATGATGCTTTGTCGGGCCGATATAACATCGCGGAATCAGGAAAAAGTGCGACGCCATATGGCCAATTTCGAACTGGTAAGGACAAAGATGAAGGAACTGGAGGAGAAGGACCGTATACGTTGTTTCCAGCCTCCGGTAAGCGGCGAGGACATTATGCATATTTTTAACTTGTCGCCTTGTAGGGAAGTTGGGCAGATAAAAGAGGCTATAAAAAATGCTATTCTCGACGGAATAATACCGAACCAAAGGGATAGGGCTTTGGATTTTATGTATGAAACGGCTGCCCGTATGAACCTTAGTCCGGTTAATGCGCCACAATAATAGTTAACTCTCCAAATAATTATATATGAAGCACTTATTTATATCATTTGTTTTAGCGTTTACTTCCACTTTTATAACCTGTGCCAAAAATGTGCCTTCGAGGCCGGCACAGAACACTACGGCAAAAATTAACCGTACCTGGATTGAGCCCGGAACCGTGCGCGACGGTCGTCAGGGGATAACTATTCATGCCGACATTGATATTGACGATGCAAAGGGCCGGCTTATAGGTTGCCAGGCTATGTTTTATAGTAGTCCCGGCGGATGGTCGTTGCGCGATAAGAACGGACAATACCGTGTTTCGCCGTCGTTGAATTATGTTGCGGCATTCCATTTCTTCCGGTCGGACGAACGTTCCGTGCGTGGGCGCGACGACATTTCCATTTTCATCCCTATAGAGGAACTGCATATAAAGGGAACGCATAAATACCGTATCTATACCCAGC
>SSTG01000094.1 GCA_004801635.1 Muribaculum caecicola
GTCAATACCCACTCCGAGTGTTGCTTCAAATCCGCGTAAGCGTTCCGGCGAATAAGTGAGTTCTATCAGTGCGTTGAAATTAGACTTTATGTTGTTGAGCGGTTTAAAGTATGTGCCCCAGTTGCGTGTATAGGAGAACAAGGCCCTGTAGCCAAGTTGCTTTAGCGGCTGCCCCATGAAGCCTATGTGGTGCCCTATTAGGCGGTTGCTCGTAAATTGTATTGTGCCGTCGTTATTGTATATTGGCGATATGACAAGCGGATTTCCGATGCCCATGCCCCAATGCTGCCAGCCGGTATATATGCTGTGGTTGTAATAATCGTCCTTTCCGCTTATTTGGTGTGGTATTTGGGATGTTTTGTCCCAGTATACAGAGCCTGATTGGAACTTGGTGTATAGAAATTCGTAAACAAATCCGCTGATTATTCGGTTTTTGGGGAATTTTGCTTCGAAACCCCAGAGGCCGTCACGCCAGGGAAACTGGAAAAACATCATGGAGTGATCCTCGAAAAAATGTTGATAATAGGCTTTAAGGAGCCATCCTGGTGCCGGCGAATAGTTGGCGGCAAGGTTCCATGTGCCTACATGGTTTCCGTATACGTTTAGCTGTTCGCCAATGGGGGTGTTGCTGCCGCCGCCACCGGCAAATATAACCTTTAATATATCCTTAAAGGAAACAGGCATTTTTGTTGTTTGGCCGTTTCTTATAGAACTGCCTCCAAACTGGGCTGCCATTTCAAGACCGGCTTCCACGTTCCATGAGCGCTGTGTCTGGCCTATGCGGAAAAATATAGCTTTCCCGTGATATAAAGCGTGCTTGGTTCTTTTGGCTGTTTTGTTGGCAAAATGACGTTGCCAGCCGTCATCTGTAAATGCCCCGAATGCTATGTAGCCTTTTACTGCCAGCCATTGTTTGGTAAAGGGCACGAATGTGTATTCGGGTAGACCGACGCGTAACTGCGGTATCGGACGTGCGTTGCCGCTATAAAGCAGGTCGCCGCTTGACAGGCGTGGGTTGCTGAAGATGCCGTTTATTTCTTTTTGGCCAATCAAAAGCCCCAGCGAGCGGTATCGCGCTTCGAAATAGAGCTGTTGTATTACAAACGATGACGTAAAATTCCAGCAGCCGGCAATATCGGCTCCTGCACCCCATCGAAAACGATGGTCGGTTGAGTCCATATCGCGGAAAACGGCAGCGCGTACATAGCCGGAGTTGTTTTTTATTGAGGAAAGGCCCTGTTTGTTGTTTACAAGCCAAAACGGTGTGTTTGCCCCGGAACTGAAAGAGGCTTGTGTCTCGGCTGTGTATCTTAATCCGTCGAGTGCATGTATTTGCGAGTTTGCGGCAGATGTTAGCAGCAGTCCGGCAATTAATATAATGCGGTAAAAGTTGTGTCGCATTTGTGGTGTGTGATGAAATTAATGAACGGTGCAAAATTAGTGTATTTTGCACCGTGTTAAAAATTTTAGCATAAGAAAATGAAAGCCAGCATATAATGCTTATACTCCTTCTCGTTCCATTATGGCGAGCATTGTAGGTGTCAGGTGTTCTGCAACCGACTGGTAGGGTACCCTGATGTCTATGCTTCCTTCCGAGAAGGCGGCAATATCGTATGGGTTGTAGTGAAATACAATGTCGTAACCATGTATGTAAAAGTTTGGCGAAACGTATAGCTGGTCGGTGAAGATGCCGTTATCGCCAAGCTGCGACAGCGATGTAACGCCGTATTGGGTCATTAGCTGGTCCTGAATGGCTTTTAGCAGGGCTTTCTCCGACCCCGGTTTGAATGCCGTGGGAATGTCAAGTACTTTGTTTAATTTGAAAATATAGGTAAGGTAACGTGACAGGCCTATTCCGTGTGCGCCGCCGTCGTACATGCTGGTAAGTACTTGGTATACTATAAAGTGTGGACTGAATGTGACTGCCGATGCAATTACGGTTTTGTACAGTATCATGCATTTGGAATTAAGGGGGATTGAGTCGACAGGCTCCATCTCATACAGATCCTCGCCCTGGGGGTGGTCGAGCGCGTTTATGATGGCTTCGTCAATGCTGCCGTCGGTCTGCCCAAGAGCAAGCGCCTTTAATGAATCCTGAAGCGCGGAAATATTGTATTCGCTCATCTTTACCGGCCACTGTATGGCCACCGTTGAAGTGCTGTATATACGGAGCGAGTCGTCGAAAAACGCATTTGCGCCATTGCATATGTAGTTTCGTTGTGCGGTTTTTACAATTTGGTTTATCTCGAAATTGTTCACTTCCGAAATTCCGGATTGATTTATTTTCGGATTGTCTTTCTGCATGTTGCAGGAAAACAGCCCTATTGATAAGGCGCATGCTGAGAATATTAGTGCTATGTAATGTTTCATATCGTGGTATAATGCTGATTGTGTGTTTGTTTAATATCTTGATTGATGCCTTTTTGATGGGGCATGCGATTATAGTTTAACTATATAACATATATTTAACCATGTTTGCTCGCAAAATAACTTATTTAACAAACCCGGATGCATTATTTAACATAATATGACAGGTATATGCACCAGTAAGGCGGCTTGTCTGTAATTGCTTTGTAATATGGGCTATTTCAGATGTATATATTTATATATGTATTCTTTGCCGAAAAACAGACCAAATAACCGGATAAAAGCACTTACTTGCACACAAAAAGGCATTTTGTGCAAGTAAATTTTTTAATATTCGGAGAAAAATCGCTTACTTTGCATCGCAAATTTTGAAATATCATTATTAATTAAAAAACTCATAACTATGTCAGAAATTGCATCTCGAGTTAAGGTTATTATTGCCGACAAACTCAATGTTGATGAAAACGAAGTAACAGAAAATGCAGAATTCACCAAGGATCTTGGTGCAGACAGCCTTGATACTGTAGAGCTTATCATGGAATTCGAAAAGGAATTTGGCATCAACATTCCCGACGACAAAGCTGAAGGCATTACTACAGTAAAAGACGCAATCGAATACATTGAGGCTGCTAAGGCCTAAATAAAAAGGGATTTTCTTTCGAAAATTCTTTGTAAGGGGAGGTCTCCCCTGAACATGACAAAACTTTAACCTACATTAATGGAATTAAAGAGAGTTGTAGTAACCGGACTTGGTGCCATTACACCGCTGGGCAACGATGTAGAAACTACATGGAATGCCGCTGTTGAAGGTGTGAGCGGTGCCGGACCGATAACGCATTTCGATGCCTCGAAGTTTAAGACACAGTTTGCTTGCGAGGTAAAAGGCTTTAACGTGGCCGACCATATCGACCGAAAGAAAGCACGCCAGCTCGATTTGTATGCCCAATATGCCCTTGTTGCGGCCCGTCAGGCTGTGGCTGATGCCAATTTGGAATCTGAGGGCATAAACAAGAACCGTGTCGGTGTTATAATTGCAGCCGGTATAGGCGGTCTTCACACTTTTGAAGAAGAAGCCGGATACTATGCTATGCACGAAGATATGGGCCCGAAATACAATCCTTTCTTCATCCCAAAAATGATTGCCGACATAGCATCGGGCCACGTTTCGATGGAGTATGGCTATCACGGTCCTAACTACGGTGTGGTTTCGGCATGTGCGTCTTCGACAAATGCGCTTATCGATGCATTCAACCTGATTCGTCTGGGTAAGGCCGATGCCATTGTTACCGGTGGAGCCGAAGCCGCTATTTACCCTGCAGGGGTGGGGGGCTTCAATTCAATGCATGCCCTTTCGACACGTAACGATTCGCCACAGACAGCATCGCGTCCTTTTAGCAAAAGCAGGGACGGATTTGTTATGGGCGAGGGATCGGCAGTGCTGGTGCTTGAAGAACTGGAACACGCCAAGGCGCGTGGGGCTAAAATTTATGCCGAAGTTGTAGGTGGAGGTTTGTCTGCCGACGCATATCACCTTACTGCCACTCATCCCGACGGTCTTGGAGCAAAACTAGTTATGCAGAATGCCCTTGAAGATGCCGGAATGAAACCAGAAGAAATTGATTATATAAACGTTCACGGAACATCGACACCGGTGGGCGATATTTCTGAGGTGAAAGCAATAAAGGATGTGTTTGGCGAACATGCTTACAACCTGAACATCAGCTCTACCAAGTCAATGACCGGACACCTTCTTGGTGCTACGGGTGCGCTTGAGGCCCTGTTCTGTGTGAAGGCTGTGCAAAACGACGTGGTGCCTCCGACAATAAATCATGATCCGGAAGACGCTGACGAGGAAATAGATTACAACCTTAACTTCACTTTCGATAAGGCTCAGAAGCGTACTGTCAACACCGCATTGTCCAATACATTCGGTTTTGGCGGTCATAACGCAAGCATTATCGTTAAGAAGTTTGCCGAATAAGCATGTAGAACAATCTACACAACAAGAATCAAAACAAGCGCACCGGAATAATGTCGGTGCGCTTGTTTGTTTTAAACCAAGAAGTATTTCAAAAATGAAAAGAAAGCTGGCTGATAAGGAAAAACTGGAGCGGTTGTGGAATACGGATTACTTAAAGGCAATGGGAGGAAATTTCTTGTTGTTCTTTTCATTTTATTTGCTGACACCGTTGTTGCCTATATATCTTGACGAGCAATTTGCTGCCGATAAAGACATGATAGGCCTGGTATTGTCCGGTTATGTTATTGCAGCGTTGCTTGTGAGGCCGTTTAGCGGATTTATTGTTGACACGTTTAACCGTAAGAAAGTATTAATGGCATGTTTCTTTTTGTTTTTTGTGCTTTTTGCCGGATATGTAGGTGCTGGGACTTTGCTTATGTTTGCATTGGTGCGCACAATTCACGGGCTGCCTTTCGGCGCGGTTACGGTGGCTAACAGTACGGTGGCTATGGATGTGCTGCCTTCGTCGCGCCGCAGCGAGGGTATTGGTTATTATGGTTTGAGCAACAATCTTGCCATGGCCGTGTCTCCTACCGTGGGAATTGCCGTATATCATGCCACCGGCAGTTTTGTTGTTCTTTTCTGGATTGCTTTTGTGCTGGCTATGGCCGGATTTGCATGTGTGAGCACAATAAACTTAAGTCCAAGGGCTGTTGTGCGTAAGAAGATGCCTGTGAGCCTGGACCGCTTCTTTTTGACAAGGGCATGGCTTATGGCTATAAACATTGCTTTTTTCGGGTTATGCTGGGGCATAATGTCGAACTATGTCGCGTTATATGGCAAACAGGTGCTGGGAATTACTGATGGCACCGGTTTGTTTTTCGCATTGCTTTCAATAGGTCTTTTTACGGCGCGTCTACACGGGGGCAGTGCGCTCAGGAATGGGCGTATTGTGCAAAGTTGTGCCATGGGCACTGTTGTTTCCCTGGCCGGCTATATGCTTTTTGCCGCTTTTCAGCATCAGTGGGCCTTTTATGCTGCGGCATTGCTTATAGGGCTGGGAAACGGTCATATGTACCCGGCGTTCCTTAATATGTTTGTGAAGGTGGCGCGGCATGACCAAAGAGGTACGGCAAACTCCTCCATACTTACATCGTGGGACATGGGCATGGGGCTAGGTATATTGCTTGGCGGAGTCCTTGCCGAGTATTCGGGTTTTGACGCAACTTTTTGGACAATGGCATTCATGCAGCTTGCCGGAACATTGCTATTCCTGTTTTTTACAAAAAACTTTTTTCTTGGCAGGCAACTTGTCGGGGAATAAACTTTGTTTATGTGTATGGGAACAAATTCTAATAGAGAACCGGTATTCCGGTTTCGTGAATTTTCGGTAGTAAACAACATGGCCGGGATGAAAGTGGGGACGGACGGCGTTCTGCTAGGCGCGTGGGCCGATGGTGACGGGTGTGCCAAGGCGCTAGATGTGGGCACTGGCTGCGGATTGATTGCCTTGATGCTGGCACAACGCTATAAGGCATTGAAAGTTCTCGGTATCGACATAATGGACAATGCGGTTTGCGAGGCGGCAGAAAATTTTAAGTTATCGCCGTGGAATGACAGGCTATCGGCCCGGTGTATTGATTTTAATAGTCTGGATTATAGCTTTGGAAAATTCGACATGGTTGTAAGCAATCCACCGTTCTTTACAACGGCATTGCATTCTCCTGATTCAGCAAGAAAAGCCGCCAGGCATGGGGTTAACCTGGCGTTTTCCGATATAATACGCCGGTGTGCCGGAACACTTCTTGCCGAAGACGGCAGGTTGTGCATGATTTCGCCTTCTGATGCCGGCGGCGATATAGAGTTCAATGTTGCACTAAACGGGATGTGTGTTCAACGGCGTACCGACGTTTTTACCCGTCAGGGTGCACCGGCAAGGCGTATAATGTGGCAGATTGGCAAAAAGGCATGTACTATGAAGCATGATAGCCTGCTGATTGGGTCGGATGAATATAAATTGCTTACTTCTCCGTTCTATCTGTGACAATTGCATGTGTTTAAGCATGTCTTTTTATAACCTTTTATTAAACATTATTGCTGCAAATATCGGTGAGTTCATTATCTTTGCGTTATGAAACAGATATTCCGAACCATTTCTATATTGGCCGTTGTGGCCTGTTTTTCAAGTAGCGTGGCTTTGTCGTCAGGTCAGGAACAGGGAGATGCCGGTTCTGCTACGTCAAATGTGCCGACAACCCCGTTTGAGTATCCTATGGCTCCTGATTCACTGCCAACATTACAGGCAAGGACATCGTATGTAATGATGCATTTCTGGGATGCTGCCGACATGAATAAGATACTGTCTGACACGGCTAAGTTTAACCAGGCCTTTCATGACTTTGTGTCGTTTATCCCGTACTCATATGCTGACAGTATTA
Organism: Muribaculum caecicola; assembly: GCA_004801635.1. Taxonomy (GTDB): domain Bacteria; phylum Bacteroidota; class Bacteroidia; order Bacteroidales; family Muribaculaceae; genus Muribaculum; species Muribaculum caecicola. The sequence goes on from SSTG01000094.1 coordinate 6,766, forward strand.
AAAAGTCCATATCGATACTTGTTGAAAAGATGGGTGAAAAGCCTGAACACCTGTTGAGGATGGCCCGTAGGGCTGAAGCGGAAATGTATGGTCCGGAAGCCGACTTCTGGAGCGAGGCTTCATACCTTATGTTCCTGCGCCCGGTTCTTAATAACAAAAAAATAAAGAATAAGGATAAAGAGTACTATCTTACGCAGGTAAAGAAACTTAATTCGTCGCAAATTGGAGCTACATTCCCTTCGTTTCCGTATACAACCAGGCATGGGGCAGGCCATAACCTGTATGAGTATAATACTAAATACAAGTATGTGCTTTTTCATCCGTCTGATTGTAGCGACTGCTCTCTGACCAGGCTCCGTCTGGAAGCCGACGGTGTTACTTCTATGCTTACAGAGGACAATAGGTTGAAAATATTTGTAATCGCACCAGACAAACCAGGTTCTGGCTGGAATGCTGCAATGGAAAATTATCCGTATTCGTGGGAGATAGGCTATTCGCCAAAAGCCGCCGATATGGTTGATTTGCGCGTATTGCCTACTGTTTATGTCCTTGACGAGAACAACAAGATTATAGACCGTAACCTTACTGTAGACCAGCTGCTGGCGTTGTCGGCCGCCATATACAGCACTCCTACAGTTCCTGTTGCCGAATAAAACTTATATCAAAAACACAATGAAAATGAGACGTTTTCTTGAAAACCTGTTTTTATCATGTACGGGTTATACATACACAAACATGGCCCGTTTGTTTATACGCTTGTTTGTCGGTATCATGCTTATGCAGTTCGGCATACGTCAGCTTGTAAACTATAATAATGTGGTAGAGACATTTCCAGGGGTTATCGGGATGGACAACGAAATGTCGCTTATAGTGATGATTATAATTGAACTGGGATGTTCGTTGCTCATAATGGTTGGTTTTCTTACACGGTTGGCAACAATACCTCCAATCATAGCTATGATTGTGGCAGAACATTTTATATTGCATGACCTGCTTCCGGACACATTTATATATTCAATAACCAGCACTATGCCCGGTTATCTGCCGCTGATGTTTATAGGCATATACCTTTTCATACTTTTAGCCGGTCCGGGCAAAATATCGCTGGATTATTTTATTTCTATATTTATAATTTCGGCAAGAGGTAAAGATCAGAGTGAGACAGAAGAACTGGAGGAGGTCTGATTTAATTATTCAAGTATAACAAAAACATATATATAGCGTCAAAAATGAATGTAGCCGTTCTTATTTCAGGAGGCGTTGACAGTGCGGTGGTTGTGCACAGGCTTAAGGAAGCCGGTCATGACCTCCACTTATTTTACATACGTATCGGTATGGAAGGAACCGATATACATGGTGGTGACTGTGCCGCAGAAGAAGATATTGAAATGTGCACATATATAGCTCGAAAATACGGTGTTCCGTTCGACGTGGTGTCATTACATAACGAATATTGGGACCATGTTATGGAATATGCTTTGCAAACCATAAGAAAAGGACTTACGCCTAATCCGGATATGATGTGTAATAAAATGATTAAGTTTGGCTTCTTTGAAGAAAGATGGGGTCATGAATTCGACCGCACGGCTACCGGGCATTACGCTACTACGGATACTATTGGCGATACAGTGTATTTGGCAACTGCCGCCGATGCGGTGAAGGATCAGACCGATTTTCTGGCCCAGATAACATATTCGCAACTACGGCATCTTATGTTCCCTATTGGCGAAATGCCAAAAGCCCTTGTTCGTGAAACGGCTGTGAAGGTTAAGATGCCTAATGCCTCGCGTAAGGACTCGCAGGGCATCTGTTTTTTGGGAAAGATAAATTACAACGATTTTATAAAGCGCCATCTTGGTACACGAAAAGGCCCCATTATAGAGCTGGAAACAGGCCGTAAGATTGGCGAGCACAACGGATTCTGGTTTCATACCATAGGTCAGCGCAAAGGATTGGGCCTTAGCGGAGGCCCGTGGTATGTGGTAAAGAAAAATGTTCACGACAACGTGGTGTATGTAAGTCAGGGCTATGGCACCGAACAGCAATATGGGCGGACGCTTCACCTTGGCGAAATGCATTTTATTTCTGGCGATCCATGGCCCGGTGAGTGCGTGTCGAAACGGATAACTTTTAAAAACCGACATATGCCGGAGTTTATTCCGGCAGTCATTACCCGGTTGGATACACCGGGAGAGTATCTGGTGGAATCGGCTTCGCCTATACAGGGAATAGCCCCCGGACAATTCGGTGTTATATATGACGAGAATTCGCACCTGTGCTATGGCAGTGGTGTTATAACTGGGCAGAATGTAATCTTGTAGTCTGACATGAGTATGGAAGATGAAAAAATACGGTTAAAAGTACTGGGAATATCATATAGCCATATCCAGTCGGGCGCATATGCGCTGATATTGTCGCAAGTAGGCGGCCCGTATAAGATTCCTGTTGTGATAGGGGCTGCCGAAGCGCAGTCAATAGCCATAAGGATGGAAAAAATTATAACGC
>SSTG01000095.1 GCA_004801635.1 Muribaculum caecicola
ATACGCATTATGAATAAGCGGCAGTGAATATTGTTCGCTAATAGGTTTTAGTGGGCGTTTCATGGATTTTATTTAAATTTGTATCCATGAAGCGCTTTTGTTTTGCAATAGCCATGCTTGTGGCTTTAACAGTTGAGGTAGCGGCTGCTTGTCCGCTTAAATTTCCAGGTTCCGAAGTTTCGCGTATAGGCATCTATGTCGAAAACCTGTCGACAGGAAAGATAGAAACCGCCTATAATGCCGACATGTCGTTTACACCGGCTTCGGTTATGAAATGTATAACATCGGCCACTGCCCAGATATCACTGCGTCCGGACTTTTGTTTTAAAACAACGGTACGGCCTTTGGGGTATATTGCGTCGGGGATACTTCATGGCGATTTACTTGTTACCGGTAGCGGCGACCCGACACTTGGTTCCAGGCATTTTCCCGATAAGGAAAAATTTCCGGCGGCCGTAATTTCTTATTTACGTACAATAGGTGTTGATTCCATACAGGGCGATGTTATAATAGACGATACGGAACTCCCTCCAATAGGTATATCCCCGTTTTGGCTTCAAGAAGATATCGCATGGGAATACGGTGCAGGCTTGTTCGGGATAAATTACCGCGACAATTCGTTTCCGCTTACGGTTCGTGCCGACGGCGAAAATGAAACCATGTCGGATCAGGTTGAGGTGGTGAACCGTATAACCCGGGGAAAACGTGGAAACGTAGTTGCTATGCGTGGATATGATTCGTCTGTGCTGACCCTTTACGGAACAATTACATCACCGAGCTATACGGCACGCTATTCCATGCCATCGCCTTCGTTTACGCTTTACCGTCATTTGCTTGATGCCTTGGATGGTGCAGGCGTGGCATATGGCGGAGCACCCTCAGGTGCCACTGAAAAGGCTGCCGAGCCGATGGTATACAGGTCGCCTGTCCGTGACGAGATATTACGCTCGTTGATGGTGCATTCCAACAATCTGTTTGCAGAGGGGATGTTAAGGGCCACAGTGCTGGAAAAACCTGTTAACAAGCGAGGCATAGACGATGCGGTTGCGGCAGAAATTGCATTATGGCAACAGAACGGACTGTGCCTTGACGGATGTCGCTGGCAGGACGGGTGCGGTTTGTCGCCCGTACAAAAATTAACTCCGCATTGCCTGGGCAATGTGCTGTCGTTTATGGCAAAGTCCGGAAAATCTGCCGATTATGTAGGGCTATTTCCGCGTGTAGGTGTTGAAGGAACTGTACGTCCGCTGCTTGCAAAAACACCGCTTTCAGGAAAGCTGGCACTTAAATCCGGAACAATGAATTCCGTTGTTTGCTATGCCGGTTACAAACTGGACGGAAATGAAAAACCAACCCATGTGGTAGTGATTATGGTTAACGGTTTCGGGTGTTCTGCATCCGCGGTTCGAAAAGGCGTGGCATCGTACTTGCTGTCGCGTTTTAATTAGCAGATTAACATTATTTTAGTGTTAAAAAAGATTGCGTCGGCATAATAATACAAAAAGGTATTTGTTATGGATAAATAAAAATGCTAATTTTATGTGTTATGTATTAAACTATGTGTTTATGAAGGTGTCAAATAACAAACACCCGGAATAAGCTTATTGTGCAAGAAGATAAAAATTATTAAGAACATAAATCAGGAGGAAATAAATTATGATAGCTAAAAAAGCGATTCTCTCAACCGGTTTGATGCTTGGCTGCATCTGCTTGGCCACAGCTCAAGGCTATTATGACGATGATATTTATTACGATCCGTCAAAGGACACCAAGTCAAAACAAATAAACGCTTCTGTTCAAAAAGAGCGCAAGCTACGCCAGCAGCAGGAAGCCGCCGAACAACAACGTTTGCAGCAGCAGGCATATCAGCAGCTGTATCAGCAATATTACGGCAATTACGATCCCACTCTTGGCGGAGGAGACTTTGCCGCGGCCGACACGTATGCTCCCGATGCAGCCGGTTCTATGCGCAACGTTGACGAATATAATCGACGTGGCAACTATTCGCGTCGCGACACATCGGCACAGGCATTACCGAAGCAAGATGAGTTTGCCTACACTCAGAGAATAGAAAAGTACCATAATCCTGATATAATATCTTCGGTAAACGACCCGGAACTGGTTGACTATTATTACTCGTCGGCAAATTCGCAACCGGAAATAAATATATATATGACAACACCCGGTTGGGGTCCTTATTATAATGCCTGGGCATGGAATGCTTGGGATCCTTATTGGTACGGCCCGTCGTGGTCGTGGTCATGGGGGCCGTCGTGGGGTTGGGGTCCGTCATGGTCGTGGGGCTGGGGACCCTCTTGGGCTTGGGGACCAAGCTGGGGATGGGGTCCTGCATGGGGCCCTTCTTGGGGAGGCCCGGCCTGGGGATGGTATCCTGGTGGAAACTGGGCTTGGTCGCGCCCCGGCAGCTATACGCCTAACGGTCGCAGGCCTACAGGAATCAGAAACGGATACACAGGCGTGCACTCAAACCGCGATGTTACGAACAGCCGTTTCGACGGTGTGACAAATGGAAATAGAAACCACAACAACCGCTACGGACTGTCGTCCGGTCAGGCCGGCAACTATCGCCCGGGTCAGTCATACCGTCCCGGCCAGTCAACCCAGTCCTCGCGCGTACCATCGGCAAATCCTGGTTCCGGAACCTCACGTCCCTCAGGAAGCTATGGCACAACTTCAGGCAATCGCCGTGGTAGTTCGTCAAACAACCGTTCAACCTATCAAAGCCCGTCTCAATCCCGTTGGGGTAGCGGTTCGTCCGGTTCGTCACGCTCGTCTGGCGGAAACTATGGCGGAGGCAGTGGCGGCGGAGGCCACCGCGGCGGCCGCAGATAATTTCGGTAATCTATATGACAAAGGTAATCAGCATAATATGGCCGGCTAAATCCGGAATAGGACTTGGCCGGCATAACTACAAACAGAACAACTATGAATAAGTTAATTATTGCAGCAACTATAGGGGCCGGGCTACCTTTACTGGCATCGGCTCAGGCGGCAGTTGATTTGGCCAACCTTTCGCAACTCGATTTGAGCGGTACGGCAAGGTATATGTCTATGGGTGGTGCCTTTACGGCCCTGGGCGGAGACCTGTCCACGCTAAATAACAACCCTGCAGGTATAGGTGTGTACCGTTCCAGTGAAGTAGGCTTGACGCTAAGCCTTATGAACCGCAACACTGAAACTTCTACTGCCGATGTCACCGACAAGCATAACAAAACCCTGTTCCGTGCAAACAACTTCGGTTATGTAGGTTCTTTCAACCTCTACAATAACACAACCCCTTTCATTAATTTCGGTGCTAGCTATAGCCGGGTGGCTTCGTTCGACCGCATTATGTCGGGAGGATGGGGGAATATGAACGGCTCGTCGTTAAGCAATTACATTGCCGCAATGACAAACTCCGAAGGCGATATACCTTCTAGTGACATGCAGTTCGGTGACAGATATAATCCATACCTCGACAGCAACATACCGTGGCTCAGCATTCTGGCATATAACGGTTATGTTATAAACGATAATGGTAATGCCGACGGCGTAATTTACAGCGGACTGATGGGGCAGGGCACATATGGTACCGGAGAGTTTAAGACACGTGAAAAAGGTCACGTCGACGAATACAATATAACCTTTGGCGGAAATGTAATGAACGTGTTTTATTACGGTATCGGCGTAGGCATAACCGATCTCGATTATAAGCAGTACAGCTATTATCAGGAAAATCTGAGTGACGCATATATAGCGGCATCTAAAAACGGGGCCGACTATGAAATAGTTAACGGTCGTGCCGATTACCGCCTTTCTAATTTCCTGCATTCGTCGGGTAGTGGTTTCAACCTGAAATTCGGTGTGATATTCAAGCCTGTAAATCAATTTAGAATTGGTTTAAGCGTTCACACGCCCACATGGTACAATATGACCGATACCTATTACGGCGGAATCGACTACAAGTATACCCCTAACGACCCGGCTTATTCAATAAACCAGCCAGAAAATCCATCCGATGCCCCAATTACTAACGACGGCACCTCATGGCACGACTATCACATGCGTACACCGTGGAGAATGTCGGTTGGTATGGCCGGTGTAATCGGAAACAACGTCATTGTCAGTGCCGACTATGAATACCGTGGCAACAACATGTCGGTGTCGGATGTTGACGGTAACGAATACAAGGACGTAAGCAGCGACGTAAAGACATATTACAAAGGTGTTCATACATTGCGTCTCGGTGCCGAGTTCCGCGTTACGCCGCAGTTAAGCCTTCGTGCCGGTTACGTATACCAGACTTCTCCGGTAAAGACCGAGGCGGCCAACGACGGTGTCATGATTTGGACTGCCGGAACAATTCCGTCGTATACATTTAACAAAGAAACACAATATGTTTCTGTCGGAGCCGGATACAAGTTCAAGCGCTTTTATGTTGACTTTGCATATGTAAACCGCCAGCGCAAAAGCACCTTCCATGCCTACACTCCCATATTGGTCGACCAGGCTCTTGACCAAGCCTCGCCATCGGCTTCCGTATCCGCACGTGACAATGAATTCGTCCTGTCGGTAGGCTATAAATTCTAGTACTTTAATGTAACCATATACTGGCCGCACGCACTATTCTTTCGAATACGGTGTGCGGCCGTTTCATTATCATAAAAATATATAATGGCCGAATCTGAAAAGCCGTTCGCCGACATCGACCTTGACAATCCTGAATTTCAGAATGCGTGGAAGCTGCTTCAGTTCACGCATCGCTCCGTGTTTCTTACTGGAAAGGCCGGAACAGGGAAATCAACGTTTTTAAAATATATATGTGCTAATACCAGAAAAAGTCACATAGTCCTTGCCCCCACGGGTATTGCCGCCGTAAATGTTGGCGGACAAACCCTGCATTCGTTTTTTAAGCTCCCGTTCAAGCCGCTGGTGCCTGACGATCCGGAATTTGCCAAGAATTTCAAGCAAAGAATGAAGTATGGCAAGCCGCTTCAGAAACTGATTAAAAAACTGGAGCTGATAATAATTGACGAGATTTCAATGGTGCGTGCCGACATTATTGACTTTGTCGACAGGATACTTAAAGTATACTCCGGAAATTCGCGCGAGCCGTTCGGGGGCAAGCAACTGCTGCTGGTAGGCGACATATTTCAGCTGGAACCTGTAATCACCCCCGACATGCGCGACATATTGGCCCGTTATTACCCCAACCCTTACTTCTTTTCGGCAAGGGCGCTGACACAATTGCAAATGGTATCGGTAGAATTGAAAAAGGTATACAGGCAAAGCGATACCGGATTCATACAGATGCTGGAGCGTATAAGGGTAGGGAGGCCTGACGGTGACGATTTAAAGTGCATAAACTCAAAGGTTGTTGCCGCTAACAACTTTGTTGAAAAGAACGGTGAAATGACCATGACCCTGGCCACCCGTCGCGACATGGTCGATTCCATAAACACCTCGAGGCTTGAAGCGATTGATGCTCCCGAGGTTGTTTACACAGGGGAAGTGCGCGGAGAGTTCCCCGAGGCATCGCTTCCTAACACCATGCGCCTGTCGCTTAAAGTGGGCGCGCAGGTTGTATTTGTCAAAAATCATCCGCAACAGTTGTGGGTAAACGGCACGCTTGGACGGGTACACACTGCCAATACCGACAATCTTATTGTTGAAACCGAAACCGGACAACTGCACGAAGTGCCGCTTGCCGTGTGGAGCAATATCCGCTACAGCTATAACGAGAAAAAGAAAAAAATAGAGGAGGAAGAACTTGGAATCTTCATACAGTACCCGGTAAAGCTCGCGTGGGCGCTTACCATACATAAAAGCCAGGGGTTGACGTTTTCAAATGTGAATATAGACATCGGTAGCGGAACCTTTTCGTCGGGTCAGGCATATGTGGCATTATCGCGGTGCCGCTCGCTTGAAGGGCTGCAACTGCTTACGCCCATTAATTCTCGCGATATATTTGTTAACCCGTGGATTGCAAAATTTAGTCAGAATTTTAATAATCCCCGGCTCATTGACTCTGCATTAGAGCAGGCCCGGGCCGACGATGCATACCATAATGCACTCCAAAATTTACGTAACGGAAAACTGTCTGATGCTTTCGAACAGTTTGTTAACGCCATCTGTCTGTGCGATGAAACTTCTAACAAACGCCTGATGCGTTTTGCCCGTCGCGAACTGGCCAAGGCTCCTGTTTCAAACAGCGGCACAGCTGCATTAGAGCGCGAACTGGCTACGGCTGCTGCACAATTGGAGGAAGCAAAAAATAAATTCTCCATTTTGGCTGCACAATATTGCCAGATGGCACGCGACTGTTATCTTGACGGTCTCGATCCTACACCGGCCATTGCCAACTACGACAAGGCTTTATGGCTGGTTCCTGATTATGAGGATGCTTTGACCGGCAAGGCAGAAATTTACATAGGCGAGCAGCTGTATGACGATGCTGCCCGGTGCCTTGAACAACTGGTTGAACAAGCCGGTAAAATCGAGCCGTTGCTTATGATGGTTCAGGTTACAATGGGCCGGAAAGACTGGTTCGCATCGCTCGACTATCTGTTGCGTGCATTGGCTCTCAACCAAAAACACCCTGAAACGCATGCCCTTTTGGCAAAAGTTTATGCAAAAACCGGCGATAAGGAAACCGCTGCCTACCATAAAGAACTGGCAAAAAAATACAGAAATATGCCGCGTAACGGAAAAACAGGGAAATAGTTGTTATATTTGTACATCTGAATAATGCATATTTTATGAATCAAGGATACTTTAGAGTGGCGGCAGTGGCCCCGGCAGTTTCTGTTGCCGGCACTGATGCCAATGCAGAGGCAATAATACAAACGGCTGCCGTGGTGGCTGCTTCAGGAGCCGAACTGGCAGTCTTTCCGGAGTTGAGTATAACTGCTTATACCTGTGGCGATTTGTTCCACAGCTCTACACTTTTAAACTCGGCACGTCTTGCCTTGGCAAAAATTATTACTGCGTCGGCATCGTTCCCTACAATGACAATGGTGGTAGGCATGCCGTTGCAGGCAAACGGCATGTTGTTCAACTGTGCCGTGTTCCTGGGGGCTGGCCGTCCGGTGGCAGTTGTCCCCAAGACATATTTGCCCAACTACAATGAATTTTACGAGCAAAGATGGTTCGCTTCCGGCGAAAAGTCCGGCGCTATGCCTTCCGAGGTGGAATTATGCGGCTTTAACGTGCCGTTCGGTACCGATATTATAGTCTCTGTGAACGGCGTGAAAGTTGCCGCCGAAATATGCGAGGATTTATGGTCGCCTCTGCCTCCATCCTCTACGCTGTCGCTTAGCGGGGCCGAGGTAATAGTGAATTTGTCAGCTTCTGACGACCTTATTGGTAAATACGATTATTTGCTCGGTTTAATTAAACAGCAGTCGGCTCGTTGTGTGGCCGGTTATGTGTATTCTTCTGCCGGGTTTGGTGAGTCAACCACCGATGTGGCGTTCGATTCCAAAGGCATTATTGCCGAAAACGGAAATATAATACGTCATATGCCGCGCTGGATAAGGCATCCCGAATCAACCATTGCGGATATCGACATATATGCGTTGCGACACGACCGCATGCACTCTACAACCTTTTCACATGCAGCACGCCGGCATGGCTCGGATTGCCGTGTTGTTGATGCGCGTATTGTGCCGGCAATCCCGTCGGAAATAAGTTTGTGCCGTGATGTTAATCCAAGTCCGTTCGTACCCCCGGTCGATGAGTTGCTCGACAGCCGTTGTACCGAGATTGTGAATATACAGACATCCGGGCTGGCACAGCGTCTTAAGGTAACGAATACACGTTCGCTGGTAATAGGCGTTTCCGGAGGATTGGATTCTACACTGGCATTGCTGGTTGCTGTAAAAGCCTTCGATGTACTTGGAATTCCGCGGTCAGGAATCACTGCCGTAACAATGCCGGGCTTTGGTACAACCGGCCGTACGCACTCTAATGCAACGGAACTGATGAAAGTCCTGGGTGTCACCATACGTGAAATCTCCATTGTGCCTGCAGTTATGCAGCATTTTGCCGACATTGGCCATAATCCGGATGTTCACGATGTCACGTATGAGAATTCGCAGGCCCGACAGCGCACCATGTTGCTTATGGACATAGCTAACAAGGTTTCCGGTATGGTTTTGGGTACGGGCGATTTGTCGGAACTGGCATTAGGGTGGGCCACATACAATGGCGACCACATGTCAATGTACGGAGTTAATGCCGGTGTACCGAAAACACTGGTTAAATATCTGGTAAAGTGGTTTGCCGACCGTTCAACCGACAATGTTGAACGAAATACTCTGCTTGACATAATCGACACGCCTATAAGCCCCGAACTGATTCCGGCAAACAGCGACGGAACCATAGCCCAGGTTACCGAGGACTTGGTGGGGCCTTACGAGTTGCACGATTTCTTCCTTTATTATACCCTCCGCTACGGATTCTCACCCTCGCGAATATTTCTTCTGGCAAATACTGCGTTTGAAAACACCTACGACAGGGCCACTATAAAAAAATGGCTTACTGTTTTCTTCCGCAGGTTTTTCAGCCAGCAGTTTAAACGGTCGTGTATGCCCGATGGTCCTAAGGTTGGGTCGGTATGCCTGTCGCCGCGTGGCGATTGGCGCATGCCTTCCGATGCTTGTTCTGTCCGGTGGATAAAAGAATGTGAGGACCTGAAAGTATAATCGCCAACAAGGCCTTCGCACATGCGAAGGCCTTGTTGGCGATTACCGGAGCCGGTATAAATCCTTATGCCGAATTCATGTTAGTTACAACATGTCAACCACCGTTATCCCGGCACCGCCAAACTGCACATGTTCGTCGCGATAGCTTTTTACCCCGGGCACTGTGTCGAGATACTGCCGCAGATACTGCCTTAGGGCTCCTGTGCCGGTGCCGTGCAATATGCGTACGCGTCCTATGTTAAACCTTATTGCATCGTCAATATAATATGTAAGCGCCTGTACGGCCTCGTCAACGCGCATACCGCGCAGGTCAATTTCCTGTTTGAAATTAAGTTGTCTGGCCCTTTGTTCGTCCGAAACGGCACCTCCGGTATGTGTGCCGGCTGTCGGGCCGGCCCCCGATTGGTATTTTGCAATAGTGCGGCGAAGTCTCGACAGCTTCACCCTTGTCTGCAGTTGTCCGAATGCAACGGTTGCCTCTTTGCCTTCTATCGACAACACGCGTCCCACGGTGTCCTGGTTGTCCAGTTTCACATTGTCGCCAACCGATATCGGCTCCTGT
>SSTG01000096.1 GCA_004801635.1 Muribaculum caecicola
GTGTCTGTGTCGCTGGCATGGAAGGGTTTTGACCTGTATCTGGAAGGATATGGAGAAGGCGGAAGAAGTGCATGTATGTACGGAAGTCTTGGCGTTTCGGAAAATATTGGCGACGGTGTGTACATGCCTATCCACAAAAACGCATGGACTGCCGAACGTTATGCCAACGGAGAACGTATAGACTACCCGGCTCTGACATCTTCAAGCTCGTATAGCTCGAGGGCTAATGACTTTTATGTGTCGAAACTTGACTTCCTTCGTTTGCGCAACGCAACAATCGGTTACACTCTACCATACAATCTGACCAAAAATCTAGGCATGAGCAAGGTGCGTTTCTATGTGAACGGAACAAACCTTCTTACATGGGACAATATGAAATTCAACGGTATGGATCCGGAAACGTCTAGTGCGTCGGGTGTGCCCAGTTTGGATAATTTCGTAATGCGTACTGTTAATTTTGGTCTTAACATCAACTTCTAATTTAGCATAATATGAAAATCAATATAAGGAACTTTGCGCTGGCTGCCGTGTCGGCAGCATCGTTGGCGGCATGTACCTCGATTGAGACATATCCTGACGGACGTGTGGATTTTGACGAGATATTTGCCAATAACAAGCTCACAGCCGGCTACCTTAATGGGTGTTACAGTACATTTAATATGGTACTTGACGCTGACATATCTTATGGAACAAACTCATTTCTGGATGCCGCAACTGACAACGCGCATGACGTAGACGACCTTACTTCAGGCCAGTTTGCTTTGTGGAACAACGGCGGACTTACAGTAGTGTCTAATCCGATTGTCAAACTTGACCGTTGGGCAAACTATTACGAGGTAATAAGCCGCCTAAACATCTTTATCAACAATATAGATGAGGCAAATGTGCTGAACGAGGCCAATAGGACAAGGTGGAAGGGCGAAGCTCACGGGCTGAGGGCTTATTTCTATCTGCGTCTTGCCAAGCTTTATGGCGGTGTACCTATAATACTCGACCAGAAAGATTATTCTCAGTACGACTATTCTAAAGTTCGTCCGGCCACATTTAACGAAGTGGCCCGTCAGATAATAAAGGATTGTAACGAAGTTCTGAACAACCCTGAAATTGATTGGAAATCGGGAGTATCTGACAAGGACTTTACCAGAATAAACAAGGCTATGGCTTCTGCCATTATGTCGGAAGCGGCTCTTTATGCGGCATCACCGCTGAATGCCGACGACGAGAATGCAATGACTTGGGCCGAGGCTGCTGAAATTTGTAAGAAAGCAATGACTGATTGTGCCAGCAACGGTTATAAGTTATTTACAACAGTGCCCGGTTCGGCTAATAATGCAAACCTCATAGCTTGTACGGCATATGACAATATGTTCATTCAGAAGCCTGTTTTTGATAATTCGAACGACCCTGAATGTATTCTTGGCAAAGCACGCGTACAGGTGTGGAACAATAATACGGCTCCTATAATTGCCGGTCATACAAGGGCCGGGGCATGTCCGTCGCAGGAACTTGTTGACTGCTATGAGACAACTGACGGCAAGCGTCCTATTTTGGGTTATAGTGATGCAGAACATCTGCAGCCTATAATCAATCCGGAGGCTACGCTCTACGATGAAAAGAACCCGTATGCCAACCGCGACCCACGTCTTAAAGCTACCATTTATTATAATGGTGCATATGGACACTTGCAGGAAAGCACTCCTAACCCCACAATTTACACCGGTAAGGGTGCAAAACATGAATATGCTACAAATACCCTTAAAAATACACGTACAGGTTATTATCTGCACAAGTATTTTAATATAACCTCGACCCGAGTGGCGAATAATGACGGTTATTTGCGCGAGTTCCGCTTTGCCGAACTGTGCCTGAACTATGCAGAAGCTGCATTTGAGGCTTATGGCACCGGTATGCCGGACGATGCTTATAAGGCTATTAACGACGTGCGTGCGCGTGTAAAGATGCCGTCTATACCTAAGGGGCTTGACCCGGAAGAACTTCGGGCCCGTATACGTAACGAACGCCGCATAGAATTTGCTTTCGAAAATCATCGTTTCTACGATGTGCGCCGCTGGAAGATTCTTGATGAAACGGCTGTCGTTACAGGTATGATTCCGGTAGACGAAACAATTACCGAAGAACCTATTCTTGACGAGGACGGCAATCCCGAACTTGACGATGAAGGTAACGTTAAGACCATGGAAGTGCGTAAATGCGAAAGCTACCAGCGTATTTCTGTTGGTAAGTCGGCTGCTGTTGCCGACAAGTTCCTCCGTCTGCCTGTTCCTATTGCTGAAGCAGTGAACTTAAAGAGTCATACAGGTTTGGAATTCCAAAATCCTGGATGGGGAAAATAAATCAGTGTAAATAAATGTAGAAAATCCGGTGCCGGCGTTTTGGTACCGGATTTTTTGCATTTATGCTTTTGAACTGGCTAGGCTATTGGTTGTTTGCGGTTATTATAGTACATTTGTATGTACTTGCTATAAATTCTAAAATTAATACCTTAAATGCTTAATACTGATAAAACTGTAATTAAACCTGGCTCAAAGCGACTGCTTTCGCTCGATGTTATGCGCGGACTGACCATAGTAGGCATGATAATTGTAAATAATGCCGGAGGGCCGGATAGCTATGCTTTTTTACAGCATAGTGCATGGAACGGGCTTACGCCGTGTGATTTGGTGTTCCCGTTTTTTTTATTTATAATGGGTGTGACAACTTATTTGTCATTGTCGAAACTCGATTTTAGTCCTTCTTGGCCGGTTTTGCGTAAAATTCTAAAACGTACATTCATCATATTGCTGATAGGGTGGGCAATACACTGGTTCGACAATGGTTGTTCCGGCAAAGGTTGGCTTGACTTTTCGCGGCTGCGAATAACGGGTGTGCTTACGCGTATAGCATTATGTTATGGAATAGTATCTGTATTGGCGCTGTACTTGTCGCGCCGGGTCATGCTGTGGCTTGGTGCCGTGCTGTTGGTGCTGTATTCTGCTGCGTTGTGCGTGTGTAACGGTTATGTGTATGATGCGTCGAACTTTAATTCTGTTGTTGACCGGGCATTGTTGGGTGCCGGGCACCTGTACACGAAAAAGCCTGTCGACCCTGAGGGACTTGCAGGTACGGTGTCGGCTGTGGCCCACACTATTTTTGGCTTTTGTTGTGGCGCGCTGGTTAAGAGCCGCCGTCTGTTGGAAAACCGTGTAATTCTGCTTTTTGTAATTGGTTTTTTAGCAATGTCGGCCGGTTTTCTTATCAGCGAGGCCTTTCCTATAAACAAGCGTGTGTGGTCGCCAAGTTTTGTGCTGGTTACGTGCGGACTTGCCTCTTTACTGCTTGCAACATTGATTTATTTCATTGATATGCGTGGATTTCGACGTTGGTCGGTGTTTTTTGAGGCTTTCGGTGTAAATCCGCTGTTTCTGTATGTGCTGAGCGAAGTGGCTGCTATTGTTTTTGGCTGTTATGGAATAAAGGTTGCCATATATTCGGCTATATCAGGTATTGTGCCGGATGCATATCTTGCATCGGCAGTTTATTCGGTTGCATTTATGCTTCTTATGGGTGCCATAGGGTATCCGCTTTATAAAAAACATATATATATCAAGATTTGATGTTGGCCATGTATAAAGGTTTGCTTATCATAGCTATGGTGATGGTGGCTGTTGTTTCGCAGTCTGCAGGCACGGTGGATTTTGTGGATACACGCGTAGGCACGGCATTTGCTACAACACAGACAGCAGGCCTGTTCGGCAAGGGGTCGGAAGAACACGGGCAGACTATTCCTGCCGTGACAGTTCCCAACGGAATGAATTTCTGGACTCCGCAGACTCGTGATACAGAGCAAAAGTGTATTGCGCCATATTATTATGCTGATTCCCTTTTTCAGGGTTTCCGTAACAGTCACTGGCTTAACGGGGGGTGTACGCAGGACTATGGTTCGATGACTGTGGCTTTTATGGGCGACAGTTTGCGCACATCGCCAAAGTCAAGAGGCTTGCGTTTTAGCCATGAAGACGAGATTGCACGTCCTGATTATTATTCGTTGCAGTTGCCCGACGAGGGGCTTGGTGTGGAAATGACAGGAACCTCGCATGCTGCAATTTTCAGAGTAACATATTCCGATAGCGGAACCGGCTGTATTGTGGTAAATCCTAATTCAGACGAAGGAGAAGGCTGGATTGAGGTTGACATGGCACGCCGGCAGATACGTGGAGAAAACCCGGTGCACCGGATATATCAGGGGTGGGGCGAAAGAGCCGGATTCAGCGGATATTTTGTGGTGGCGCTGCCCGACGACATGGATATAATTGAAACGGGATGTTTTTGTGGCGACACTGTTTATGCAGGACAGTCAGATATCAGGGGTACTAGGGGTATAGGTGCTTATGTAAGGTTCCGAACAGCGGCTAATAAACCAATGGTAGTGAAAGCGGTATCGTCGTTTACCTCTGTTAACGGTGCTATTGGCAACCTGAATGCCGAGATACCTGGCTGGAACTTTCTTTCGGTTAGGCAGAATGCCGCATCGGAATGGAACAGGCGTTTCGGATTGGCTCGGGTTGAGGGTGGTTCTGATTCAGATAAGGCTATGTTTTATGGCTCGCTTTACAGGGCCTCGTTGCTGCCTCGCACGCTAAGCGATGCCGACGGGTCGTATCCGGCCTTTGCTAGTAACGGTGTTGTGAATAAAATGCCGGACGGACAGGTATATTATGATGATTTTAGTATGTGGGACACATACCGGGCATTGCATCCGTTAATTACACTTTTAACGCCTGAGCGTAGTGGCGAAATGATGCAGTCGCTAGTGCTTAAGGCTTGTCAAGGAGGCTGGATGCCTATTTTCCCGTGCTGGAATAGTTATACGGCTGCTATGATTGGCGACCATTGTGCTGTTGCTATTGCCGATGCGGCAATGAAAGGTGTGCGCAATTTCGATTTAGATACAGCTTACAAATATTTGCGTCAGAATGCTTTTGTTTTGCCGGGAACATACGGTGAGTATGCCGACGGCATGGGCCGACGGGCGCTTGATTCATATCTTAAGTGCGGATATATCCCTCTTGAGGATACTGTTGGCGAGGCTTTTCACCGGCGTGAGCAAACTTCGCGCACACTGGAGTATGCTTTAGACGACTTTGCATTGTCGCAACTCGCATCGTTGCTAGGCATAGACGGCGATGCCGACACATTGCGGAGGCGTTCTGAAAACTGGCGAAATGTGTATGACCCTGTGCTTGGATACGTGAACGGCCGTTTTATTGACGGGACTTTTGCTAAAAATACAGACCCTTTCGGTTTTAACAAAGCAATAACCGAAGGAGCGCCATGTCATTATACCTGGTATGTGCCTCATAATCCGCGAGGATTAATAGAGGCTATGGGCGGCAGTGATTCTTTTGTGTCAAAGTTGGACTCGATGTTCACGTGCCGCCGTTACTGGCATGGCAACGAACCTTGCCATCAGGTGGCATATATGTTTAATTATGCCGGTCGTTATGACCTTACGCAGAAATGGGTGCGTTACATAGCTGCTACCGAGTACCAGAATACGCCCGGAGGACTGTCGGGCAATGACGATGCCGGACAGATGTCGGCCTGGTATGTGTTTACCGCACTCGGTTTTTACCCGGTGTGTCCGTCTCAGCCTGAATATGCGCTTGGGGCTCCGCTTTTTGAAAAAGTAGTGTTAAAGCCTGAGGGCGGTAAGCCGTTGGTGATAATGGCCCATGATTACTCTGCAGAGAATATATATGTTGCCGAGGTAAGGCTAAACGGTGTGCGCGTTGACGGCGGCATTATAACCCACGGCCAGCTAACAGGGGGCGGCTTGCTTGAATTCTTTATGGCAAACCGCCCACGGTAGCTAGTTTTCGCATAATTCGCGGAACAATCTCACTGCTGTGTCTACGGTGTTGGCTGATGCTGTTTCTGTGTAATGTTTGCGTGAATTAACCCAAGCCTCGTCAATTGTATAAAAGTCAATTTCAGATACCGGTTTGGTCTTATCGTTGTCCGGTAACTGTGTAACATAATCCGTGGCAGCGTCTGATGCGGAAACATTCTTCATTGCCGTTTTTTGAAATGCAGCAGGGTTGTTTTGCAACTGGCTTCGTTTAAGAGCAATCCATTCTTTCCAGCGGCGGTGGTGCAAATCGGAAAGAAGTCCGGCCCATTCGCGGTGGCCGTAGTCGCGCAGGCCGCCTTCTTCCGAGGCAACGCGCGGCCCCCATGTTGTTATTAGCAGGCGTGCGTTTTGCTCCATAAGGTCGGCTTGTTCTGGTGTGCGTGCAAGGCGGCGTGCCGAGTTTATCCAGCGGCCTACCTTGAATTCCGGCCTTGTATTAAGAAGTTCGTCTTGACCCTTTATCAATGACAGAAATCTGTTGGAAGCGGAATCGAATGCCAGTGTGTCGGCATTGGTAAGGGCATCAATCATTTCCATATATGTGATCCTGCCTTTTTCGGCTATTGCCTGGCGTACAATGTCAACTATGTCGTAATTGTAGTTTTCCACGTTGCGGAATTTGTCGGCGGCTTTTACAAACAATGCGGCTGCATCAATTACATGTTGCGGCTCGTAGTAAGGCTTCATCCGGCTCCAGCTCGACACCTGCCATACGTTTTCTGACGGACGCGCGCAGAACACCGATTCGGTGGTGCCTTGTTGCAGGTTGCCCGAAGGACAGTTATAGATTGTTTCTGATAGTTTCTTCCAACAACTGTCAATGTCGGCATCGGAGGCACCGTAACGGGCTTGTGCATATGAAGACAACCATTGTTGTTTGGTGAATTTTTCAGGCCGCCAAATCAGTTCTGTCTGTAGCTCGTACATTACGGGGTTGTTTTCAATTCCTTCGGGAGTAAGCCCGATGCCTGTAAGTGTAGCTCCGTATTTTGACTGGCGTGCTTTATAGTACCCGTTGATAACGCAGTCCATACGTCCGTGAAGCCCCACGTTGCCGCCAAAGTTCAAAAGCATGCAGTACATCCAGTTGTGTGGCCAGAATCCGTCGGGGCGTTTGTATGGCGACGGCGATTCCGGATCTCCCCAGTTTGGCTTGATTTCCGATGCCAGGTCAAGCACCACTATGTCGCCTTTGGCTACGCCTTGCAGAAGTTCGGTACGCGGATTCTCGTTCCAGCCCTGTATCACCCACACGGCATCGGGGTTGGCGCGTTTCATGGCCCTGGCTATTATGCTGCCGCAATGGGCCAGGTCTACGCCCTCGAGGCTTCCGCCTTCATGAAACGGGTCCATGGAGTAGTATTTCGAAATGCCGCAAAGTTTTGTCAATTCGTCATAGTATATGCCGGATATGCGTTCAAACAACGGGTCGTCGGTTTTTATGAAGGCCGGCCTGGTAAATCCGTTCCATATTCCTTTTCCGGAAACCTGGCATCCCAGACGCTCGTCAGCATCGTGTGGAACCATTCCCGAATATCCGGGCAGCACCGGGTCCATGCCAAGTTGGCGCATGCGTGCCAGTATTTTGCGTTGCAGTTCGGCGCGGTCTGCATACCACTGGGGAGTATTGGGGCCGCCCCATCCCTCAAGGTTGTTCATTAGCCACCAGGCCTGAAATGCCGGCCCGGCAACGAAACTGCTTATTTCTTCGTCGTTATATCCAAGACGTTTCAAGGTGTTTGCCCACACTACGTCGGTGCCGGTCATGGCCAATGGCATGTTTATGCCGTGAAGTGCCATCCAGTCAATTTCCTCCTGCCAGCGATTCCAGTCCCAGAAAGCCATGGAGTATGAGTGGGTACAATAGTTGAGATAATACCGCTGGGTGGCTGTGGTTTCGTGTCTTTCAGGTTTTACTGGTAGCGGTAGCGAGTCAGGCATTTCTACATGCATGTTGTTCCATGACAAATGTATGTGGGGATAATATTTCAGGTACCAGTTTAGTCCGGCTGCAATATTTACCGGGGAGTTGCCTGTAATTGCCGGTTTTCCGTTGACAGTGGATATTTCGAAGAAATCAGTAGGCGACTTTGTTTGTATTATTACAAATTTTTGTGATGCCCCGCTGTCTATACGGTTCAGCAAGTCTTCCACCGGATGTGCGGCAAATGACGATAGGGAAACTATAAAGGATAATGTTGATATTATTTGGCGCATGGTATGGTGTTTTTTTGATGTTTAATTGCTTTTAGGCGCTGTGTCCAAAATTGTTTTAATTTTGTCCAGTCGTACATGCCGGTAGCTTGTTGTTCGAGGGGCAGTGTTGCAGTTTGTTCGTTATGGCGTATTAAAGTTAGCACATTTCCGTTGTTGTCGCGATAGAAAACAAGCTGAAGGTTGGCACCCATTGGCGATACGCGGAACCCCTGCCACGCGAGGGCAAAATTGTCAGGATTATCAGAGGCGTTGTCACATCCGTCAATACCCATAAGGGCAAGTAGGCGTATAAGGTTGGTGTCGTGGCCAAAGTGCAGGTTCACGGCAGGTAGTTTGCCGTTTAAAGCACTGTCGGCAGTTGTTATTATGTGGCAGAGAAGCGAATACGCGCTTTGTTTGCCATGGTTGCCGTTACCTGTGGCCGATGCATGACGGAAATACATTTCGTAATTTACAATTTGCCAAAGATTGTATATTTCGTCTGGTGTAAAAGCATCCCATATCAGCATGCCATCCAAGCCGTCTACATCCTGGATTGCAATGGCTATGTCGTGAAGCAGCTGCATCATGTAGCGGCCCTGTCGGGGTGTTATGCCACAGGTGTCCGTAATCAGTGCGGTAAGGAACCTGTCAGGGGTCAGCACTGAGTCAATAAACCTGTATTTTGTTTTACGCCATTGTGCCGACGGGTTACCATGTGCCTTGGCTTCGGCTGTGGAATATGCAATGAAGTCCATATCGGCCGGAGTTGCATGCCGTTGAATTTGCAGTTTGGGGTTAATTTCTTTAAGTTGCTCGCAGAAGGCTGCCATTGACATTATGCATCGCGGTTCCACTGAACTTCGAGCTTCAATACGGGCAGAGTCGACAAATAACGACGGGAAGCGTTTTAGCATTCGGTTTGCTATGTGTCGGTGCTGACGTTCGCCCACAGGGGAAAGTTCGCCTGAGTGTCCGCGTGCATGTTTTCCAATAATGGCAATACGGCGTTTTATATCCGTTCCCAGCGGAGTTAGCAGCTGCCGGCTTTGGAAATAGTTAAATATTGAATCTGCAATGTCATATTGGGCTTCTTTTATGGCCCATCGCGACCCGTGTCGGCCATAGTGCACTATGGCC
>SSTG01000097.1 GCA_004801635.1 Muribaculum caecicola
GGTTATAGTTACCTCGGGCCCGGCGGCTACAAATGTGATTACGGGCCTTAGCGATGCGCTTATGGATTCTACCCCGATGGTGGTTATTACGGGGCAGGTTGCTACTCCGTTTCTGGGATTCGACGCGTTTCAGGAAACGGACGTGGTGAGTATTACCCAGCCTATAACCAAATGGAGTTACCAGGTGCGTAGTGCCGACGATGTTGCCCGTGCCGTTGCCCGTGCTTTTTTTATTGCATCGACAGGCCGTCCGGGGCCGGTTGTGCTGGATTTTACAAAAGACGCGCAGGTTGGACTTACAACGGGCGGTTTCAAATATGAGAAGTGCTCGTTTATACGCTCGTATATACCTGTGCCTTCGATAAACGAGGAGGATGTGACGCGTGTTGCCGATATAATAAATTCGGCTGAACGGCCGATGATTCTTTCGGGACACGGGGTTATGATTTCCGGTGCCGAAGCAGAGCTGGCAGCCGTTGCCGAAAAAGCCGGTATACCGGTTGCCGCCACTCTGCTTGGCCTCAGCACAATGCCGTCAGGGCATCCGCTGTACAAGGGTATGCTTGGCATGCACGGCAACATAGGGCCGAATGTAAACACCAACAAGGCCGACGTTCTGATTGCTATAGGCATGCGCTTCGACGACCGTATAACGGGCGCGGTTAGTGCATATGCGCCGCAGGCAAAAATTATACATATCGACATTGACTCGTCGGAGTTTGACAAGAACGTGAAGACTGCGGCAACCGTGCACGGTGATGCGAGGCAGGTGTTGCAACGCCTGTTGCCGCGTGTGCACGCCGCACGCCGACAGCAGTGGCTCGATTCGTTTTCACGGCCTGAGCAAGTGGAGCTTAACCGGGTTATAATGCCCGAACTGAATCATGAGCCGGGAAGCCTGCTTACAATGGGCGAGGTGGTGAATGCCGTTTCGAAAGCAACGGGCAACAAGGCTGTTGTGGTTACCGACGTGGGCCAGAACCAGATGATGGCTGCCAGATATTCGCGCTACACTTTGCCGCGAAGTATCGTAACTTCGGGCGGACTTGGAACCATGGGTTTCGGACTGCCGGCGGCCATAGGGGCAAAAATGGGAGTGCCTGGCCGTACGGTGTGCCTGTTTGTCGGTGATGGCGGCTTGCAGATGACAATAGAGGAGCTGGGAACTATAATGCAATATGGGACCGGCGTGAAAATTATATTGCTTAACAACCGTTTTCTGGGCAATGTGCGCCAGTGGCAGAGCCTGTTTTTTAATGCCCGTTTTTCGCAGACACCGATGCTCAACCCCGATTTCATAAAAATTTCCGAGGCTTACGGTATAAAGGCCGAACGGGTTGATACACGCGGACAGCTTGCCGCAGCGATAGGGCGCATGCTTGCCGATAATGACGAGCCTTATATGCTGGATGTTGCCATTGACGAGCGTATGATGGTTTTTCCGATGACTCCTGCCGGAGCCGCCGTGGACCATATAATGCTTAACCAAAACGAACTATATAAAGACGAATAGCGGAATATGGACAATAACCAATTATTTACCGTTACTGTTTTTACGGAAAACCAGGCCGGGCTGCTTAACCAGATTTCTATAGTGTTTTACCGCCGCGGCCTTAATATAGAAAGTCTCTCGGTGAGCCCGTCGTCGATAAAGGACGTGCATAAGTTTACTATAACGTGTTGGAGCAACCGGCCGATGATGGAGCGCGTGGTTAAACAGATTGAAAAGCGTGTGGACGTGTTGCGGTCGTTTCTGTACACCGACGACGAGATAATATATCAGGAGGTGGCGTTGTACAAAGTGCCTGTTGCACCTATGCTGGACGGTGGTGCCGTTGAGCGTATAATACGCCGCCATAATGCACGTATACTGGATTTTACGCAACAGTATGTGATTGTGGAGAAAACCGGCCATCCGGATGAAACCGAGTCGCTTTTCGAGGAATTGAAGGCTTACGGCATATTGCAGTTTGTGCGTTCGGGCCGTGTGGCTGTTACAAAGTCGAATGAAGAACTTCTTACCCGGTATCTTGACGAACAGGAACGCCGGCGTGTATTTGAACAAGGAAAGGAGGATAATAAATGGTGTTAAATGATGAATTGGTGCTCCCTTCGCAGCATGTAGAGGAGTATTATAATGCAGCCGGAGGGTGTAATGCCCAGAACCTGTTGCCGCTGCCGGTACTGGCGCAGCATATTATAGATATATCGACCATACATGCCAACCGTATAGGCGTTGGCTACGACCGCCTAATTGCCAACGGAATGGCGTGGGTGCTTTCGCGGCTGTCGATAGAAATGTGTGGAGGATGGCCTGGTGTAAACGAGGTTTATGCGCTGCGCACGTGGGTTGAGAGTTATAACCGTCACTTTTCGGAACGTAACATTGAGATTACAGGCCGCGGCGGCCGTTTGCTTGGTTTTGCCCGTGCAATATGGATGCCTATACGCGTGGCCGACCGTAAGGGCGGATCGCTGGACGGTATTGACGAACTGCGCCATGTGGTGTGCAGCCGTCCTTGTCCTATTGACAAGGCCCCGAAACTTACGGCTGTCAGCCGTGAGGGCGATGTTGATGTGTCGGGCTATACTTTCCGGTATACCGATTGCGACAATAACCGTCATGTGAATACAACCCGTTATATAGAATTGCTTCTGAACCAGCATACGCTTGACTTTTACGACCATAACCTGTTGGAACGGTTCGATATAGCCTTTCACCATGAGTCGTATTTCGGACAAGTGGCCGAAGTTGTTACGCGTAATGAGGGCGACGGTGTTTACAATGCCGAAATAATAGGTCCGGAAGGTGTTACTACCAGGGCGCGTATGAGGTTTGGAAAGTGGGATTTCCATCCTGACGGGATTTAATAAAATATTACTTTATCTTTATAAATTTATGGCAAAATTGAATTTTGGCGGAGTTGAGGAAACTGTAATCACCCGCGATGAATTTCCATTGGAAAAGGCACGCGAAGTGCTTAAGAACGAGACTATAGCTGTGCTTGGATACGGCGTGCAGGGGCCTGGGCAGAGCCTTAACCTGCGCGATAACGGTTTTAATGTGATAGTTGGCCAGCGCCAGGGAAAGACATACGACAAGGCTGTTGCCGACGGCTGGGTGCCGGGCGAGACTCTGTTTTCGGTTGAGGAAGCGGCAAAGCGCGGTACGATAGTGATGTGCCTGCTTTCGGATGCCGCCGTTATGTCGGTATGGCCCAGGATAAAGGAATATCTTACTCCCGGCAAGGCATTGTATTTCTCGCATGGGTTTGCAATTACCTGGAATGACCGTACGGGTGTTGTTCCGCAGGCAGGTATCGACGTTGTTATGGTTGCCCCGAAGGGTTCCGGAGCATCGTTGCGCACAATGTTCCTTGAAGGACGGGGATTGAATTCGTCGTATGCCGTTTATCAGGATGCTACCGGCCGCGCCATGGAGCGCACTATAGCGCTTGGCATCGGTATAGGCTCGGGATATTTGTTTGAGACAACGTTTGAGCGCGAGGCGGTCAGCGACCTTACCGGCGAACGCGGCTCGCTTATGGGTGCCATACAGGGGCTTTTGCTTGCACAGTATGAGGTTCTCCGCGAAAACGGCCATACACCTTCGGAGGCATTCAACGAAACGGTTGAGGAACTTACACAGTCGCTCATGCCGCTGTTTGCCGAAAAGGGAATGGACTGGATGTATGCAAACTGCTCTACTACGGCACAGCGTGGCGCGCTCGATTGGATGACACCGTTCCACGATGCCGTAAAACCGGTTGTGCAGAAATTGTATAAAAGCGTGAAAGACGGCGTTGAGGCACAACGTTCAATTGATTTGAACTCTCAGCCCGATTACCGCGTTGGGCTGGAGGAAGAGTTGTGCCAGTTGCGTGAAAGCGAGATGTGGCGTGCCGGTACAACAGTCCGCACCCTGCGTCCGGAAAACAACTAGCCGGTTTTTATAACGGCATAAAAAAGCAATCCGGGAAAAAACATCGTTTTTCCCGGATTGCTTTTTTACATGAATGCGGCTATTTGCCTAATACGGGACAGACGCTCCATAAATCCAGGATCAGATTTTGCAATTTGTTTATTATAGTCTGATTGCAATTTAAGCCATAGGTCAGCTTCTATTCCAAGGGCGGCTTCGAAAAGCAGGGCATATTCAGTGCTAATTGCTCGTTTGCCATTCAATACCTCGTTTAAAACAGAAGCCGGAATGCCAATTTCAGCGGCAAATGCTTTTTGCGATATTCCTCGATACTCAATCTCGTCTTTAACCATTTCACCGGGATGTATCGGTTCGCTAGGATTAATGTTGTTGGCTATCATATCAGATGCAACGCCTTCAATTTTAATTTCCATATTCTTATTTATAATGGTTAGACAATTCGACAACATTACAAATGTAAATAATGTTTTCATGAGATATGCTCGCTAAAAAATAAATTTATTTGCTTTTTTACTCTCGACTTATCCGTATCTTTGCAGAAAGTACACAGCAGAATGCGCCAGATAGACATTATTATTGAGGATTGTATTCGCAAGGCAGCACCAGGTTTAAAGGTGCTGGCTATGCAGGCTCGCATCGTGAATGCGCCTACTTTGCCGGCTGTCCAGGCTGCGCTGGCAAAGGCGGCTGACTATGTAAAGGGGCATTTTGCGCTGGCCGACATAAACAAGCGCCCGGGTATTGCCGCAACGCGTCAGGCTTATAAGGCTTGCGGAAAGGACCCTAACCGTTACCGTCCGTCGCAGGAACAGCTATGCCGCCGTATAGTGTCGGGTAAGGAACTGTATTTTGTAAACAACGTTGTAGATGTTTTCAATGCTGTATCGGTTCTTAGCGGTTATTCGATAGGCGCTTTCGATGCTGATAAAATTCAAGGCGACAAGCTTGCGCTCGGAGTGGGCCGCAGCGGCGAACCTTATGTGGGAATAGGCCGCGGCGAGCTGAACATAGAGGGCATGCCGGTGTTTCGCGACATGGTTGGCGGAGTAGGTACGCCGACATCCGACAACGAGCGCACGAAAATAGACGTTGGTACTACGTCTATTCTGGTTTGTGTGAATGTTTATGCTGATGAAATGCCTGTAGACGAGGTTGCAGCCTTGTCGCGCAGCCTGCTTGAGGAGCATTGCGCAGCCACCGGGTTTTCAGTACGCGTGGCATGCGCATAATAAGTTTGTATTAATTTGTTTTGAAACAATAACCAAAATTTTAGAATAATACCATGTTACAATTAAAAGAGATTTTATCTGTCGCCGCAGGTTTGTGCCTGTCGGCTACGGCATTTGCTACAACACCGGTGAGCAAGGTAGTACTACAGCCGTCGGAAAAGCCCGACACTGTTTCGCGAATGATTTACGGCCAGTTTGCCGAACATCTTGGCGCATGTGTTTACGAGGGCATATGGGTTGGCGAAGATTCGCCCATACCCAATACTCGCGGTTACCGCAATGACGCGCTTGAGGCTTTGCGTGAACTGAAGGTGCCGGTGCTGCGCTGGCCGGGCGGATGTTTTGCCGACGATTATCACTGGCGTGACGGCATAGGCGACCCTGCAAAGCGCCCAACGCTTATCAACAACAACTGGGGCGGAACCCAGGAGGATAATTCGTTTGGAACACATGAGTTTTTCGACCTTTGCGAACTTGCCGGCATAGAGCCGTACCTGTCTGTGAACATTGGTAGCGGAACTGTTCAGGAGGCAGCGCAGTGGATTGAATATGTTACCGCGCCAAACGGCCCTATGGCTGCCGAGCGTGCGGCCAACGGCCGTAAAGAGCCGTGGAAGTTGAAATACACCGGTATAGGTAACGAAAGCTGGGGGTGTGGAGGGTCGATGCGGCCGGAATACTACTCGGATGTCTACCGTCGCTATTCGACATACATGCGCAACCAGCCTGGCAACCAGCTTTACCGCATTGCATCCGGCGCGAGTGATTATGATTTCCACTGGACGGAGACGCTTATGAACCGTGTAGGGCCGGGACGTATGGACGGATTGTCGCTGCACTACTATACCTGTGTCAGCTGGACCGGCTCGAAGGGAAGCGCAACGGATTTCGACAATGATGTGTATTACTCCACGCTAGGCAAAGCACTTGAGATTGAGCCGGTGCTGCGCCGCCACATATCGCTGATGGATGAAAAAGACCCCAAAAAGAAAGTTGGCCTGATTGTTGACGAGTGGGGAACATGGTTTGATGAAGAACCGGGTTCTGTGCCTGGGCACCTCTATCAGCAAAACACCATGCGCGATGCCATGGTAGCCGCGCTTACACTGAACGTTTTCCACAAGTATTCCGACCGCGTACGCATGGCCAATATTGCCCAGCTTGCCAATGTGCTGCAGGCAATGTGGCTCACTAAAGGCGACAAGCTTGTGCTTACCCCTACATATTATGTGTTTAAAATGTACCGTCCGCATCAGGATGCCGAATTCATACCGCTGACCGTGGAATGTGACACAATAAAGGATAGTAAAAACCGTCCTGTGCCATCACTTAGCGTGACAGCCACGCGTGCGGCCGACGGAAGCGTGACCTTGTCGCTTGTCAACCCTGTGCTTGATTCTGCGCACAAGGTTGACATAGCCCTGCCAAAGGGCTTCCCGGTCAAGGTGGCTCAGGCCGAAGTGCTTGTTGCTTCCGACATACATGCCAAAAATACGTTCGAAGCCCCGGCTACGGTTCAGCCGTCTGACTTTAGGAGTGTAAAAGTGAAAAACGGCCAGATGTCGGTGCAGCTTCCTCCGATGAGCATAGTGAGCGTTACCTTGCGGTAATGGCTATGGCCCGGTTGAATTGACATGCTCCAGGCTGGTCAGTGCCCTGATTCAGCTTGGAGTTTTATTTGACAGACAGCGCTTATAGTGGAATTTAGCTATCTTTGCGAATAAATTATATAATGTATTATGAATAACAGATGTTTTTGTGCGTTGTTGCTTAATGTTGTTTTGATGTGTCTTGGTGGTACGGGCACAGTTTTGTATGCACAGGTTGCAAGGCATGCGTCATTGCGGCTTCCTGTGGTTCCGGATTCGCTTACCGATACCGCGTCGCGACTGACTTATGTGCTTGAACACTATTGGGACAACATGCCATGGGACGATAATGGGGCATGTGCAGATACTACCTTTGTTGAACAATCGATGGTTGACTTTCTCGACCTGATGTCGCATGCCGACAGTACTTTGGCCACGTGTGCATATGCACATTTTCTTGACTTGCTTCCGAAAGGAATGTACGGTTGGCTTACAGACATGACGTGCGAGTATCTGTATACACCGGATTCGCCTGTCTATAATACTGAGACATTTGCTTCTGCTGCCGATGCCATATTGGCGCATAGAGCATTGGATTCATATAAACTTCTAGTGCTTAAGGACCGGCATGCTTCAATAATGAAAAACCGTGTTGGGCATAATGCTGCCGATTTCGACTTGGTTACACTAGACGGCGAACGGAAAAGGCTGTATGATGCTGTTGCAGGAAGCAAGCGTGTTTTATTGCTGTTTTATGACCCCGATTGTGAAGTGTGTGCAGAACTTGAACAGCGGTTGGCACTGAGCGACAATGTTAACGCCGCCATAGCGCGCAAAGATCTGGCAATAGTGGCCGTTGACCCGTTCGGGACACCTGAACAGCAGTGGCGCGAACATGCTTCGACACTCCCTCGAACATGGACTGTAGGCTATTCGCCCGAAGGAAAGGTATATGAGGACGAGGTGTACGTAATATCGGTTGCCCCTGTCGTTTATCTGCTTGACGGCAATATGCGAGTACAGGTTAAGGACGCATCCGGTGCGCAACTTGCCTCGTGGCTAGCGCAATAAAATGCGCCGATATAATACTGGGTGTCTGGGAGCTTTATGGAGTGTCAGACCTTCAATGTCGTAGGTATATGTGCCTTGCAACATTCGTGTGGGGAGAATCACATGAAAATATGTGAGGATATTTTTTCAGGGATTGAACCTAGGGCTCCCAGATTATGAATCACGCTGCCCTCTGCGGCTTCCGAAAGTTTGCTGATGCTCATTTGGAAGCAAACAACTGAGCTATCGGAACTTATGAATATCAAGTAGTGGTTATTTTCAACCTGGCTTTTGAAGTCGTTTTTTACGGTTTACACCTCGGTTTACGCACACTGTAATTGTTAATAAAGTTTCGTTCTCTCAATTCAATATAGTGTGCTGTATAGGATAGGTTACTTACAATCGGATTCTGTATTGTTTTCACGATTGTATTGTTCTTCGTATTCAGCAATGATTCGCTCAATGTTCTTTTCATTGATGGCATCCAAAACATCTTGAAGATGTTTCAAAATATATTCATCCGCCATAAATCATCTGTTTTGTACGGTTGACATTGGCAATGAAGTATTTGTTCTTCAACCCTTTCTCTACTACCAAATCGACTTTTCTACCGAAAATTTCTTCTAAGGCTTCCTGAAAATCGAAATAGTTTGTAACATAATCCCACTTCTCATGGTCGGTCGTATCGAAGTTGACAAGCAAGTCCACATCGCTTTGGTCGTTGAATCTATCCGTCAAGATAGAGCCAAATACAGCCAAGGTCTTGACCTTGTGCTTACGGCAAAGTTCGATGATTCGTTGCAAATTCAATTCAATCAACTTCATAGACGGTTGTGTTACAAGTGCAAAAATAGCGATTCTTTCTGACATATAAACGCTTCAACTCTGAAAATCGTTGGGATTTGAGCAATGGGTGTTAAAGTGGGTCAGCGGATTTTTCCGGTGGGCGGAAGGGGATGTCGGAGCATAGTGTTATCTTTGCAAAATGAAACCAGACCAACTACTCAGATCCATCCTCCCCGAAGTCCTGATAGACAACTTCGACATTGACCGCTTTGAAAAAAGCGATAGCCGTTTCGACATTTGGCTTGATGAGAAGAATGAACAACTTAGCGAAGACAAGTACAATAAAAACATAATCTGCTACGGTTTTGGTGATTACCGAACCATACAGGATTATCCCATAAGGGGGCGTGCCACATACCTGCATGTGCGGAAGCGCAAGTGGCTTGACAAATCCACTGGCGAGATATTCAGCTATGAATGGGATGTATCCGAGTTCGACGGCACAAGGCTTAACGCCGAGTTCGTCGCTTTTTTAAAAGAGGGAGATTGAGAGCACTCCCGTCAGCATCTCCACTCTTGCCGTACGCAACGGTCTGAACGGACAGACACTGCGCAAGCAATACAAGGAAGTGATCAGC
>SSTG01000098.1 GCA_004801635.1 Muribaculum caecicola
CGGCTTTTTGGCTGCAACTATAAGCGACTCTATGGCTCTGACCGTGTATTCATGTGTACCTATTCCAGGGCCGATGGCAATAACGTTATAATCGTGTTTCTGAGGAATGTTGGTTATGACAATGTCGTTACCGTCAGGCTCAAACATAGCTTCTGGCAGATTTGTCTGGCATGAGTTAAACCCACATCTGGGTGAATGTATGGTTATTCTCCCAATGCCGGCTCGTAAAGCTCCCCTGGCAGCCATTATTGCGGCCCCCATCATACCATATGACCCGGCTGCAAGTAGGCACGATCCATAGTCTGATTTGGATGTGAACCGGCTTCTATGTCGTATTAACCTGTAGGCATCGCTTTTTTCCAGTAAAAAATAAGGTGATGTTTCTGTCCGAACATCATTAGGCGCAAGTTTTATGTCTAATACTTTCCATTCGCCTAGAAATTCCGCATTATCAGCAATAAAAAAAGATAATCGTGGAAATTCTACCGCTAATGTCAGCGTTGCATGAATTGCATTCCGGCTTAATGTACGTTCGTTCCACTCGGCAAACATTCCAGAAGGAATGTCTATTGATACAATTGTGGCTGATGAGTTGTTAATATAGTCTACCAGCGATTGAAATCCGCCGGAAAGCGGTTCTTTTAATCCAGAACCGAATAGACCGTCAATAACCAGTGAGTCAGTTGAAATATACGGTGGTGTGAAGTCTGAAGTTATCTCTATAAGTGAAGATGGTGATGTTTCGCGAAGTTTGTTGCGGTAGTGGGCACATGCCTCGCTTAGTTTGTCGAATATATTAAATAATAATACTTCAACAGAATATCCTTCTTCAATTAATATGTTTGCCACAGCCAGAGCATCGGCACCGTTATTGCCAGGGCCGGCAAATATTAATATTTTTTTTGACTGGCGCCAACGCGCCATTAATTCCCAGCTAATGGCCGATGCGGCACGCTCAACTAGCTCTATTGTTGTAACGCCTTCATTTTTAATAATCTGGCGTTCTATTGATCTTATTTGGTCGTTAGTGAATAGTTTCATTATAAAAAGGACGTAAAACGCATACAAATATACTGAAATTCCGTTTAAAGTAAAAAAAGAATTTATTGCAAATTAATGAAACAGAACTCAATAACTATGGATGTTTTTAACAGGCTTTCATGTCCCTTTTTTTGAAAATCTTGCCAATGATTGCTGCTAGGGCACCATCGCCGGTAACATTGCAAGCTGTTCCAAAGCTGTCCATTGCTATATAGAGTGCTATCATCAAGGCTGTCATTGTTTCATTGAATCCCAGTATGGATTCAAGAAGGCCTAGTGACGCCATTATTGCACCTCCCGGAATTCCAGGGGCGGCAATGATTGTAATGCCCAACATTCCTATAAAATGAATAAATGTGCCAAGCTGGTACGGTTCGCCATGCATTATTAATAGCGCGAGCGCGCATGCTACTATTTTGAGCGTACTTCCTGACATGTGTATTGTTGCGCATAGCGGTATAACAAATCCGGCAATGTCTTTGTTTACATTCATTTTGATTGTTTGGCGTAATGTAACTGGTATTGTGGCTGCTGACGATTGTGTTCCTAATGCGGTAAAATAAGCAGGAAGCATTGTCCTGAGCATTTTAAACGGGTTTTGTTTTACAAAACAAGCTGCAATACAGTATTGAAGAACAAGTATAAATATGTGCAGGGCAAATATTACCAATATTATTTTGAAGAAACATTCAAGTATTAGCCCTACCTGTCCAACCACCGTCATGTTTAAAAATATACCGAATATATAAATTGGTAAAAACGGTATTATTATTGCATTTATGGTAAGACTGACAATATCGCGAAACTCGTTGCAAAGTTTTTTTATTGAGTCCCCGTTTATGAACGATGTAGACAAGCCGATTATAAATGACAGCACAAGTGATGTAGTGACTGCCATAAGCGGAGGCATGGAAATAGAAAAATAAGGAATAACTTCGGTGTTGCCGTCAAGCGATGTCATTTCCATTTGCGACGGGATAAGCTCTGGAAATGTAAGTACTCCAGTAAAATATGACAATAGTCCGGCAACGAAAGTAGCACCATAGGCCATAATGGCGGTAACGGCAAGTAGTTTGCCTGCTTTTGAGCCGATGTCGGAAATTGCCGGTGTTACGAATCCAATAATTATCAGAGGAATCATAAAACCTAAAAATTGAGAGAAGATGTCGTTAAATGTGGCTACTATACGGGCAACCCAAAGCGGACAATAATTTCCTATTATCACACCTATGACAATGGCAAATGCAATCTTTGCCAAAAGAGGTATTTTATGCAGTTTTATGCTTGTCATATTGATGTTACGTTGCTTTTACTGTTATTATATCGTTTATATCCGTTGTATACAGACGCGATTTGTTTTCGTTCCGCACATATCGGTCTACCCCTCTATTTGTTACTGCCGCAACGTGTATTAATTCTGTTGCATGGTTCATCGCGTTTATTTTGTCGATTGTTTCCATCAGGCATATAGAGCGTTTTCGCTTAA
Source organism: Muribaculum caecicola (assembly GCA_004801635.1). Taxonomy (GTDB): domain Bacteria; phylum Bacteroidota; class Bacteroidia; order Bacteroidales; family Muribaculaceae; genus Muribaculum; species Muribaculum caecicola. The sequence continues at coordinate 2,528 of SSTG01000098.1, forward strand.
GTTCGTCAGTAAAAAGCCCCATTTGCCATGTGTTTCCTGTAACGATGTTTGTAACAACTATTCCTGCTCGTTTAAAGCCTATCCCGTTCTTGTATATCCGTTTAAGCGCGTTGTTTGCGGCAGACGTTATTTCCAATGTGTCGGACGTGGCTTCTTCAAATGATGTTCTTTCTGTTTTACACATATATGGTGTGTCATTATGGAAACGGTTTGTTTCTAAGAAAACATACAATTCCGTACATTTGCCGTGCTGTCGCCGTAGGCGGCGCGACACAATTGCCGCGAACACACTTATGGCTTCACTAAGATATTCAATATCGTATATGTCTTTTGCAAATGAGCGTGACGCAGTTATTGACTGTTTGCCTGTTGCTTCTCTTTCATAAGGAATGCATCTTTCTCCATTAAGTTCTCTCCAGGTTCGTTCGCCGGTTATATTAAGAATTTGGTGTATCATGGTTTGTGGCATTTCGGCGAACTGAAGTGCGGTTTTTATGCCTAGCTGCCTGAGGCGTATTGTTAGTTTGCGCCCTATTCCCCATATATTCTCTATAGGGAGCAAGGACATTGCCTTCTTTGCTTTTTCTGTGGTATCTATAACGGCAACACCGTTATAGGCTTTATAACGCTTGGCAAAGTGGCTGGCTATTTTGCTTAATGTTTTAGTTTCAGCAATACCTACGGAAACAGGTATACATGTGTCTTGCCATATCTTTTTCTTAATAAAATTGCCATATTCTACAAGAGATATTGACGTGTCTGTTTTTATAAAGGCATCATCGACAGAATATACCTCTACATTTGTCGCGATTGACCTTAGTGTATCCATGACCCGTGACGACATATCGTTGTATAATTTATGATTGCCGGAAAAACATGTTATGTTTTGTGTACGGGCTAATTCCTTAAATTTAAAATATGGGTCGCCGCGCTTAATTCCAAGTAGTTTTGCCTCTGTCGACATGGAGCACACACATCCGTCATTGTTGCTTAACACAACCACAGGCTTGTGTCGTAGGTCGGGTCTGAATGCCCGTTCGCATGAAACAAAAAATGAATTGCAGTCTATGTGTACAATCATTGTCGTGGAACGTTTAAAATTTGCGTGGCCGTCTGTTCTGTTTTATTGTCGCGGTTACAATTCCCCATATGGAAAATTCGTCGTCGGCAGAAATATCTATTGGCTTGAATTCTGGATTAGACGGAATCAGCCTTATTTTGCCGCCATAAAGTATTTGTATACGTTTCAGTGTGAAATCGCCGTCTATGCTGCATACGGCAAGATCGCCGTTTTCCGGATTAAGGCTTCTGTCTATTATGAGAAGGTCGCCTTCGTCAATACCTTCTCCTGACATGCTTAACCCTTCCACTCTGGCAAAAAACGTTGCTGCCGGGTGCTTTATAAGGTACTTGTTTAAATCAATAGACGAATTGACATCATCCTGTCCCGGGCTTGGGAATCCGGCCCTTATTGTCGATTCTGATATTGGACGGAATAAGTGTGAAGACGTGTCGGCGGCATAAAAGGTCAGTTGCAAAGTGGAATCCATAATGCGAATATACAAAACTATATGTATTCTTACAAATAGTTTTTGCCGGCTTTTTGAGAATATAGTTTTTCTTCTATAGAAACTTTTGTTGTATTTTTGTCAGTATAAATCATTAGTGATATGAGAAATTGGACACAAATAAAAAAGTATGACGACATATTGTTTGAGCAATATGGTAAAATTGCTAAAATAACAATTAACCGTCCTGAGGTATATAATGCATTCAGGCCGAAAACAAATTTTGAAATGCTTGATGCAATGTCAATTTGTCGCGAACGGCCAGATATAGGCGTAATTATTCTTACCGGAGCCGGAAATAAGGCATTTTGTTCTGGTGGCGACCAGAAGGTGAAAGGTGTTGGCGGATATATTGACGACAACGGTGTTCCACGGCTGAATGTGCTTGATTTGCACAAGGCTATACGTTCTATACCCAAGCCGGTAATTGCAATGGTTAATGGATATGCAATTGGTGGAGGACATGTATTACATGTTGTGTGTGACCTTACTATTGCATCGGAAAATGCCCGTTTTGGTCAGACTGGCCCGAAGGTGGGAAGTTTTGATGCCGGATTCGGTTCGTCGTATCTTGCCCGTTGTGTGGGACAGAAAAAAGCACGTGAAATATGGTTTCTATGCAGGCAGTATACCGCCCAGGAGGCTATGGACATGGGCATGGTGAACAAAGTTGTTCCATTTGAACAGCTGGAAGACGAAACTGTTGATTGGTGTGAAACAATATTAAGCCGTAGCCCTATGGCTATAAGAATGATAAAAAGAGCCCTTAATGCCGAACTCGACGGACAGAGAGGCATGATGGAATTTGCAGGTGACGCAACCCTGATGTACTATCTTATGGCTGAAGCTCAAGAAGGTAAAAACGCTTTTCTTGAAAAACGAGACCCCGACTTTGATAAATTTCCTAAATTTCCGGGTTAATGGCCTTGAAAATAGAATATACACCTTATCGGTTGTTTTTTAAGATGCCTGCAATAACTTCCCGGTCAGTAATGCATGATAAGGAAACGTATTTTGTACGATTGCATGATACAGATGTTCCAGGTGTTTACGGCATGGGTGAGTGTGCTATATTCAGAGGGTTGTGTTCTGACGATACTCCAGATTATGAAGCTCGGCTTAACAAACTATGCCGTTTGGTTAATATGGGTGGGATTTCTATGTCTGAGGCATTGATGCAAGCTTCATCATCGGTTCGCTTTGGCTTAGAGACTGCATTTGCCGACTTTATGTCAGGTGGATTAATGAAGCCTTTCGCTTCGCCGTGGAGCGAAGGACGTACATCTATTATAATTAACGGGCTTGTATGGATGGGTACCGCAACCCAGATGCGTGACCGTATAGTAGAGAAAATAAATGCCGGATTCAGGTGCATTAAACTTAAGATAGGCGGCATTAATTTTGATCAGGAACTTGAGCTAGTTAAATTTATAAGAAAATCATTCCCTTCTGACAAATTGGAAATAAGGCTTGATGCCAATGGGGCTTTTACTGCAGATAATGCGTTGAAACGGCTTGATGCATTATTTCCTTATGACATACATTCCATAGAGCAGCCTATCAGGCAAGGACAATTTAAAGAAATGGCCGGTATTTGCAAACAAAGCCCTATTCCCATTGCTCTTGACGAGGAATTGATAGGGACATTTTCAAATGACTACAAATTGAGTCTGCTCGGTGAAATCAAGCCTCACTATATAGTACTAAAGCCATCATTATGCGGAGGTTTCTCTGATGCCGACAACTGGATTTCCGTTGCGGAATCGATAGGCATTAAATGGTGGGCTACGTCTGCATTGGAATCGAATATAGGGCTAAACGCTATTGCCCAATGGACAGCGTGCCACGACACAAAAGTGCCGCAAGGACTTGGTACAGGAGCCCTATATACAAATAATATTGTTTCACCGCTGGTTCAGTCAGGTCAGTCATTGAGGTATGACGTATCGAAACAGTGGAATATTCCGGATTTAAACTGGCTTAAATGATAAACGACCCTTTTAACTTAGCTGCTGATTTTGTCAAAGAATGGGTGTCAGATAAAACGTATGTGGAAGCATATACCTCTGGCTCAACCGGGAGCCCAAAGCTTATACGCCTGAAAAAATCAGACATGCTTATTTCTGCAAAGGCGACATGTGAAATTTTTGACATAAAATGTGGTTCAAAGTTATACCTGCCTTTATCAGCGGAATACATAGCTGGGAAAATGATGGTTGTGAGGGCGCTGGCATCAGGTGCTGATTTGTATGTCGACAAACCGTCGAACAATCATTGCGGAAGTTACTGTAATAAGTTTGATCTGGCAGCAATAGTGCCTTCGCAAATAGACGGTTTTTTAAATAATACGCCTAAAAATTATTGTCGTCAACTTATTGTTGGGGGAGGAAGTGTTTCGGTAAAACAGAGATATAAACTGTTGTGCCGTACGGATATAAAAAGCTTTTCTACATATGGGATGACTGAAACATGTTCGCATGTGGCGTTATCTGCTATTTCACCAGACTTGGAACCGAATGTTTATAAGGCTTTGCCTGGTATAACATTTTCATTGGATAAGCGAGGTTGCCTTATTATTAATGCTCCAGCTTTTTCATTCAGGCAGCTGGTTACAAACGATACAGCCGAACTTATTTCTTCAACAAGCTTTATCCTTACCGGACGGATTGATAATGTGATTAATTCTGGAGGAATAAAAATACATCCGGAGAAGGTTGAAGCAGCTATAGACGCTATTATACCCTATCCTTTTTATATTACATGGCGTTTTTCGGACAAGTGGGGAAAAGAAGCAGTCTTAGTTATTGAAAATTCAGAAACAACGGCGTTTGACACCTCGGAAATTTTGATGAAGATGCGTGAGAGACTTCCACATGAGCAGTGTCCTAAAGAAATAATTGTGCTGAATGAGTTTAAACGCACGTCGTCAGGTAAGATTATTCGTGCGCATTTATAAACTTGTTTATTTGTAGCTTAATTATTAAATTAGCGGTTGTAAATAAAAACAACCTAACCAAATAATTTAATTATGGCAACAAAACGACAATTAAAAAAAGCCATTAAGCGCACGTGTGGATATCTGGCCGGCGAGTGTATAATATCTCAACAGTTTATCCCGGGAATTGACAAAGAAAAACTTGACGATGCTATATTTGAAGTGGCAGATTTGCAGTATGATACAGTAAGGGCTGTGTCGTTCTCGTTTGATAAGACTCCTAAGTCTTTTAATAGCGCTTTAGAATACAATAAAGCTCGCAGGGCTTATTTTAAGAAAGCATATAAAAACATTACAGACAAATTCAACGAGGGTATAGATAAAGTAGTATCTATAATGAATACGGCTCTGCCTGCATCAAAAAACGCAGAATAATAAATGAATTTGTCAAAATTAATACTTCGGATATTCGGGTGGAAAGTTGAAATAACAACACCCGATTATCCGAAATGTTTGATTTGTGTGGCTCCACATACTAGCAACTGGGATTTTATTCTAGGTGAATTGGCATACCGGTCAATTGGCCGTAAAGCCGGCTTTTTGATGAAAGAACAATGGTTCCGGTGGCCTTTGGGCTATATATTTCGCTCAATGGGCGGCATACCTGTGAATAAACAAAGAGGCAGTTCGCTTACAGATGTAATTGTTGACAAATATAGAAATAGCGACAAACTGGTTTTAGCAATTACTCCAGAAGGGACACGCAGCCGTACGTCAAACTGGCGTCACGGATTTCTACACATTGCCAGACAGGCTAATGTGCCGCTGTTGCTTGGTGCAATAGATTATAAAAAGAAATATATTGAAATAAAAACTGAATTTACTCCTACGTCGGATGTTGAATCGGATCTTGCGGCAGTTAAACGGTTCTATAGTAAATTCAATGCAAAATATCCGGAAAAATTCAGTACTGACAATGAGTAACCAGTTAAAAATAGCATCGCTGCAACTTAATATAGCTTGGGCTGAAATTGATGAAAACCTTAAGGAGGCTGAACGATTAATTGCTTCGCTGCCTGAAGGATATGATATTGCTGTTCTTCCAGAAATGTTTACTACCGGCTTCATAACCGATCGTAACCTTGCTTTAAGTATGGCGGAAACTAACGGAGGCCGCACTCTTGAAAAGATTACACAATGGGCTAAACGGTATAATATAGCCATTGTATGCTCTATTATAGTTGAATATGGCGAGCAGCTTAGAAACAGGGCTTATTTTGTTGAGCCATCAGGTGAGATAACGTTTTACGATAAGCGTCATTTGTTTGAAATAAGTGGCGAAAACCTTATATACACAGGTGGCAGCAAGCCGGTTCCTGTGGTTCGTTACCGAGGTTGGAATATTGCTTTTGCGGTATGTTTTGATCTTCGGTTTCCGGCATGGCTTCGTAATGACAAAGGTGCATACGATTTGCTTATTATTGTTGCAAACTGGCCTGATTCCAGACGATATGCATGGGAGCATCTTCTAATTGCCCGTGCTATTGAAAACCAGTCGTACGTGGTTGGCACAAATCGCTCTGGCATTGACAAGTATGGGGTGTACTCTCTTTCTTCAATGACGGTTGACCCCAAAGGAATGCAAATAGGAAGTGTATATTCTGAATTTGTCCATATTGCAGAATTAAATAAGGAAATGCTAGAAGCATTCAGAGGCAAGTTTCCAATATATATGCTGAATGATGATTTCAGTATTAATTAAATAACAATGATTCGGTAAAAATTACAGAAGTAGTTGAAACTTAAGTTAATATAACGAATTATCAAATACAAATGAATCGCCAAAGCGTTCATTATAAAAAACTTAGCGTATGAACGTATTGGCGATTCTCAAAGACTTCACCTTTCGGTGTAAGTCGGTATTTGAAAATACTACAACCAAAATGAGCAAAAGGTTCCTCAACTGGCTGATTTTAACAATACGCACTGTAGCGTTGATTCCGGGCAAAGTCAATTTTACCCGGCTGTCGCGCTATGGCGGTCGTACTGCCAAGACCTTTGCCTCCA
>SSTG01000099.1 GCA_004801635.1 Muribaculum caecicola
GTTCGTCGATGTGCCGTTTTACGCTTTTTACATGTTCGCGCAGCATTTGCCGGCAAATTTCTTCGTCGTCGGTATTTACTGCTGCAGTGTAGGCTGTTAGTGATACTTTTGAGTCGATGATTACGGAGCGGCCTTCGGGAAAGCGTACAACCACGTCGGGGCGCAGGTTGTTTCCTTCGTCGTCTTTTATGTTTCCTTGTATAAAATATTCGTGGTCGCGTCGCAGTCCGCTTCCTTCCAGCATTGATTCCAGAATCATTTCGCCCCAGTCGCCCTGCACTTTGGAGTCGCCTCTGAGTGCTTTCGACAGATTGGCGGCATCCTGGCCTATGCGTTGCGACTGTTCGCCTAGGTTTTTCACCACAGCTTCTTGTTGTTGCCACAGCAGTTTTAGGGCGGCATCGAAACTGTTTTGCAGTTCTTTTTTGTTTACCTCGTTTTGTGTGCGCTGGTCGTCGATAGACTTTTTGAATTCGGCAAACTGTTCGCGGACAGGTTGCAGCAGTTGTTCCATCTGGTTTTTGTTGGCCGATTGTAGCGCCTGTTGTTTGTCGGCCAGCAGGTTTCCGGCAGAGGCTTTTATTTCTTGTTTAAGTGTTTCGAATTTTTCGGCCCACTGGGCTGATGCCTCGTTGCGCAGACGGTCGGCATGGGCCCGTTCCGAAACAATTTGTTCGCTGAGGGCCTCAATGCGTGCTTTATATGTTTCTTCTTTGCCGGCCAGGGCCTGTTCCAATATTTTTTGTTCGGCCTTTGCCTGTGCTTCGGCCAGGTTTAATTTGTTTTCGGCGGCATTGGCGCGCATTTGTTCTTTTCCGACGTTGTCTGTCAGGGTGTTTATCTGTTTTTTAAGTACTGCATAGGTAATGGCGCATCCGGTTGTCAATGCTATAAGCGCCGTTATGGTGATTGCTAATGTCATTTGTAGAAGTGTTTCTACAAACATACGTAAAAATGTGCTGACTACATATATTAAACATCAGAATTTATCTACATTTCATAATAATTACGATAAGGAGAACAGCAAGGCACAACGGCCATGCCGCATGTGAAAACGGTGATGTGGAAGATGTGTCATGGCTGGTGCCTGAGTTGGTGGTGATGGTTGTGTCGGTTGTGGTTGTCGTGGTGAGTATGGGTACCGACACGGGGTTGTTGTTTGTTTTTAGTGTGTGCGTAAGCGTGCCGTCGTGGTTGATTGTTGCTGTAGAGGTGGCTGTCGGGCAAGACAGGGTGGAAACGGAGTCGCCGCTCACAAGTGTGCGTTCAAGCGAATGGCTTGGCAGTATGATGCTGAGAGTGTCGGGGGTGGTGACGGTGTGGCTTGTGGCGCGCATACTTGAGCTTTGTGTTGCAGATGTCTTTTTTGTTGACGAGCAAGACAGGAGCGACGGTATCAGTATTATGGCCGGAAATTTTTTCATGATTGTTTGTGGAATTTTTCAAAGTATGATAATATTGCGTTTACGTGCAGGTCGGTAATGGCCTTAAACCCGTTGTCGGACAGTAATATGGCGGCATCTGAGAGGTTGTCCATGAAAAGAGATTCCGTAAGTACGGCGGGGCATGTTGTGTCGCGGCATATTGCCAGGTTCTGAACCCATGTCTTATTGGGCGGTATATGGCGGTTTCCGATAAGGTTTAGTTGTATGGCTTGTTCTGTGAATGCTTTGGCCAGCCATTTTGAGCGTTCTGAAGCGTTATTGGCTATGAAGCAAGAGAATCCTGAGGCATTGTGCCATTTTCCGTCGGCTCCGGCAGCGTTAAGATGCAGTGAAACTAGTATGTGGTTGTCTTTATATTCGTTTGCGCGACGGCAGCGTTCGGACAAAGGCACATCGTGGTTTTCCATTACAAGCCTTTGTGCTGACAGTCCTAGCGAATTAAGCCTGCTTACTATTGTTTGTGCCATTTCCCGGGTGTATTCGTATTCTTTTATCTGTCCGTCGGGTGAGCGTTTGCCTGGTGTTTCGCGGCCGTGGCCGTTGTCGATTAAGATTGTCATGCAGGGTGCGTGTTAAATGTTTAGTATCCGTTTTGCGGCTGGCGGTTTTGGCAGTGCCGTACCTGGCATCTGGTTGTGGCCAGCTCGCATTCCAATTTGCCTTTTAATTTAAGTAAGTCGATTATGTCAGAATTCAATTGCCTGACAATGGAGGTCTGTTCGGCAAAACGTTCTTCTTTTTCTTTAAGTTGTTGTTGAAGGAACTGGTTGGTTTCCTGTAGGATGCGAAATTCGGCGGTTGCAGCTTCGGCCGATGCTTTTCTTTTGTCGGAGCGCCGGAATAGGAAGTAGCGCAGTATTTCCGCGCCTCCCATTGCTGTAATTGCCGATATGACAAGCTGGATAGTCTGGTTCATAGTGTTTTGCAGAAATATGTTTTCAGTGCAAAATTACAGGGACGTTTGTTTTTTGATTCATGTTCCGGGCATGCGGACAAAGTTTTTTTGAAAAATATTTGATTTGCATAATAAAAAAACCGGAAAGTGTTGCAAGAGTAAATTTTTTGTGCTACTTTTGCAACGCAAAATCCGGGGAGCCGGCGATGTTTTGCAAACCACATAATGAATAAAGCTTCAATAGCTCAGTCGGTTAGAGCATCTGACTGTTAATCAGAGGGTCGTTGGTTCGAGTCCATCTTGAAGCGCAAAAGTGTGGCATATATGTAAAGCCGTGATTTGAGGAATTATCATTATCACAAAAAGCTTCAATAGCTCAGTCGGTTAGAGCATCTGACTGTTAATCAGAGGGTCGTTGGTTCGAGTCCATCTTGAAGCGCAAAAGTGTGGCATATATGTAAAGCCGTGATTTGAGGAATTATCATTATCACAAAAAGCTTCAATAGCTCAGTCGGTTAGAGCATCTGACTGTTAATCAGAGGGTCGTTGGTTCGAGTCCATCTTGAAGCGCAAAGAAATCAGACACGGTATTTTTGTCACAGAATATAGAAGCCGCTTTTTGAGCGGCTTTTGTTTTTATGAGAGTTATATAACCAAATATTAAGTAAACTGTAATGAAAAAAACAATTTTATCAATGCTTATTCTTCCGGCATTGTTGTGTTCGTGCGGCGGACGTGCCGACAAACAGGCTGAAGCTGCTGCTAACGACACGCTGGTTGAAAATATTGCCGACATGTCGGTTGTTGGACGGTGGCATGTTGAAAACATAGTGGTAAATGACACTCTTTCGCTTCGTCCGGCAGAAATAGCCAGTAATGAAAAGCAGGGAATCACTTTCTTTGCCGACAGTACATTCGGAGTGGTAACTAACTGCAATTCAATGGGCGGCGGCTATGTTGTGAACGGTGATTCAATTTCGTTCACCAATATGTTTGCAACGCAAATGGCTTGTGAGGACATGAGGATGGAACAGCTTCTCGGGCTTGTGCTGCAAGGTACGCTCGGTGTTGATTTTGAGAGTGACTCAGTGTTGCGTTTGAATGCTGTAACCCCAGGTCAGTATGTGCTGTTACACAAGGCTGCTGTTGCCGAATAAACTGTTATTATATAAACAAAAACAACCGGAAAGTTTGCGTTGAGGCAAGTTTCCCGGTTGTTTTGTATTGTGGTTGCCGTTATATGGACAGGCGCCGGAGCGTGTCGAGCAGGCTGCGGTTTATGGGCTTGTCTTTTTTTATGGCTTTTGAGAACGGAACGTAAACAATTTCGTCGTTTGAAATGCCTATCATAACGTTGCGTTGGTCGTCGAGCAGGGCATCGATGGCGGCTGAGCCTAGGCGTGAGGCCAGTATCCTGTCGCGAGCTGTTGGCGAGCCTCCGCGTTGCAGGTGTCCGAGAATTGAGACGCGAACGTCGTATTCGGGGTATTCCTTATTTACTCGTTCGGCCAACGCCATTGCGCCGCCTGTTACGGGGCTTTCGGCAACAAGCACTATTGACGAGTTTTTGCTTTTGCGGAACCCGTTTTGGATTAGCTCGGCCAACTGGTCGACTTCGGTTGATATTTCGGGTATTATGGCGGCTTCCGCACCAGACGCAATTGCCCCGTTCAGTGCAAGGAACCCGGCATCGCGGCCCATGACTTCGATAAAGAACAGGCGCTCGTGCGAAGTTGCGGTGTCGCGTATTTTGTCTACGCATTCCATTATCGTGTTCAGGGCGGTGTCGTAGCCTATGGTTTCGTCGGTGCCGTAAAGGTCGTTGTCGATTGTTCCGGGGAGGCCGATGCATGGGAAATTGAATTCTGTTGCAAATGCCCTTGCTCCTGAAAGGGAGCCGTCGCCGCCAATTACGACAAGTGCGTCAATTTCGTGTTGGCGAAGTGTGTCGTAGGCCAGCTGCCTTCCTTCGGGGCTTTTGAATTCCTGACACCGGGCGGTTTTCAGTATTGTTCCGCCCATCTGTATTATGTTTGATACGTTCTGTGTTTTGAAGTCTACTATTTCATTTGTAAGTAGACCTTTGTATCCACGATAAATGCCTTTTACCTTGAATCCGCTGAATATGGCTGAACGTGTCACCGCACGGATTGCGGCGTTCATTCCTGGCGCGTCGCCTCCGGAGGTTAGGATGCCGATGGTTTTTATTGCTGCCATGTTTGTTTTGATGTTGATTGTTAAGTTTTGCAGGGTCTTTTGCTTCCGGAACACATTCCGGAAGCAGAATAGAGAATGCGTAAGACGGTGCAAATGTTTCGGATTTGCTAATTTTGTGCAAATTTACTCATTATTCTAAAAACGCGAGGTGTTATGACGGTTAGTTTTGTTGCTGCCGATGCTGCAGGCATCTTTAAAAATTCTTAATTAGGCTTGCTGTGCTAGCGGTTTTGTGCTGGTGTTTTTATGCAGTAGTGGGGTGTGGCAGTAGGGGTTGAAAAATGGTTGTATTTAACGTGAGTTCAATATAAGGTGATTTCCACATGGAACTTCGTCAGAGGTTTGTTCGCATAGCTGGTAGTGTCTCCAACGAGGCTTCGCCACGTGGGGGGTGACGCATGTATGGCCTCCGGCCAAAAAATTATATGGAACTCGCGTTCGGTTAGACGTAAATTTATTTGGCTTTGCGCTCGACTTATTAGTATCTTTGTATGAACGGCAATTGTTGTAACCAGCTCTTGACGGGAAAGGAACATGCATTCCAGTTAAGGAATGCCAAGTTAAATCAAATATACGCAATGCAATGACCAGGCTTCGTTACATATCAAAAAATTATAAGCATTTAAACAATGCAGGTAATAAGGCTAAGACCGATATTGAAATTATTCTTAGTGAGGACGGGGCGTTGAATGCCGGTTTGGAAAGGACTGTCGGGCTGGGTGCCGTAAGGGGATATGCCAGGACGTTGGGGTCGGTTATCGCATCTTGTTTCAGGTTGAAGAAGGGCGATGTTTTGTTGTTGCAGTACCCGTTTAAAAAATATTATGATTTTGTTTGTAGAATTGCCCGTGCAAAAGGATTAAAAACGGTTACCCTTATTCATGACCTTGGTAGTTTTCGTCGCAAAAAGCTAACTGTAGAACAGGAAATTAAGCGTTTGAACAGGAATGATGCCATAATAGTTCACACGCCAAATATGGAAAAGTGGCTTGTTGAAAACGGTGTCAGGGTGCCTATTGTGATTCTTGAAATATTCGATTATTTGTCGGAGGGTGTGAATACTGCGCCTCAATCATGTGCCGGTGATGTTCCGCGAGTTCTTTTTGCTGGAAATTTGACGTTTGAAAACAATAAGTTTCTGTATGACTTGTCGGAGATGTCCGGTAATTTTAAAATGGTTCTTTATGGCAACGGCCTTGACAAATCGCGAATTGGCCAACATGCTGTATGGAAAGGCTTTTGCCCTTCAGACAGGCTTATTTGCGAGGCTGAAGGCGATTACGGGCTTGTTTGGTACGGGGTTTCTATTGTGTCGGGTGAGGGGCCTTTGGGCGAATATGTGCGCTACATAGCCCCACACAAGCTTTCGCTTTATATACGGTGCGGAATGCCTGTTATAGTTTGGAAAGAGAGCGGAATGGCCCCGTTTGTAGCTGAAAACAATATAGGCCTGGTTGTGGGATCGTTGGAGGAGCTGGACAGCGCTATCTCGGAGGTTACTGACAACCAATATTGCGAAATGAAACAGAATGTAGAAAAAGTTTCTGCAAAACTTGCATCGGGATATTATACTAGAAAGGCTGTTGCCGAGGCTTTAAAGCTTATTTAATGTTAGTTTGACATAAAGTATTTTCACATTGAACCTCGGACGAGGTTCGTTCATATGGCTGTTTGCAACCCCACCGAGGCTTCGCCACGCCGGGGTTCAACACATGTATGGCCTCCGGCCAAAATTATGTTGAAGTACATTATTTAGACATTTAATCGACAAATTCAATTTTGGGTTTGAATTTGAGCCCGTCAATAAACCCACGTTTGATTTCTTTTCTGAATTTGTCTTGATTTGACGTGCGTTTTGATACGCGGCGAAGATACAGCCTGTATTTGTTTAATGATGAGAATAGAAAAGACAGGTAGTTGCGCTGCATTCGCATGGTAGCCATTTGGTTGCGTATCTGGTAGTAGAACCTCCAGTATGCCGTGTCGGGTGCGGTTATGATTGATGCGCCGTAATTTGTGGGGGTTTTATGAACCACAATGCTGGAGTTGTCTAAATATCCTTTATAACCGTGTGAAACAATGCGTTGTGTAAATTCAATGTCGTCGTGCCAAATGAAGTATTCTGCTATCGGAAGCCCTACTTTTCTGATTACTGCCGAGGGAATGAGTATTGAGACAAATGTACAGCTCAGACATTTGACAACATTGTTGTTGGCACATTCTTCGGGTGCTATTTTGGGCTTGTTCATCATGTGCTCGCATCCGGATGTCCATATCACCCTGCTGCAGACAAACCCGACAGAGGTTTCGGCAGTGGCTGTTTTTACCAGATGTTCCAATGCATCAGGTTCTGGAATTGTGTCGTCGTCCATCAGCCATACATAACCGGCTCCTTCTTTTACGGCTAACTTTGTGCCGTGGTTGAATCCGCCTGCACCGCCTATGTTTTTGGGGAGATTTACAACAGTGATTTTATTGTGGTTGTTGAATTGGGCCAGATAGCCGGCTGTACCATCGGTTGAGCAGTTATTGATAATGTATATTTTATTGGGGGCGTATGTTTGGTTTAAAAGTGATTTTATGTTTTCTTTAAGTAATTCAAGTCGATTGTAAGTTACAACTACGCAACTGATATTTATCATCTTAAAATAAAAATTGTAAGAATGGTTTGGGTAAATCTATAGGTTTGTGTCTGATTCGAACAGGCTGAAAACCTTTGCTATAACCGGGGCCATGTCGTAATAGCGGTATTCGGCCAGCCGGCCTCCGAAAATTACGTTTGGCTCTTTTTGGGCCAGTTCTTGATAACGGGTGTTCAGCGAGTTGTTTCGTTGGTCGTTGACGGGATAGAACGGTTCAATGCCGGGATTCCATTCTGCCGGGTATTCGCGAGAAATTACAGAGACAGGGTTTTCGTATACGCTGTCTCCGAAGCTCTCGAAGTGTTTGTGTTCGATAATGCGTGTATATGGAACGTCGGAGGATGTGTAGTTGACAACGGCGCAGCCTTGGACGTTCGGGTTATTTATTGTTTCGGTTTCAAAGCGTACGCTTCTGTATTCGAGCATTCCGAAACGGTAGTTGAAAAATTCGTCTATTTTTCCGGTGAATACTATTTTGTGTGCCAGCGACGACAGGTGTTCCCTGTCCTTGAAGAAATCGGTGTCAAGTTGTATGTCGGAACCTTCGAGAAGTTTTTCGACAAGTTTGTTGTAACCTCCTATTGGAATTCCTTGATAAGTGTCGGAAAAATAGTTGTTGTCGAATGTGAGCCTTACGGGAAGGCGGCGTATGATGAATGCCGGCAGGTCGGAGCATTTCCGGCCCCATTGTTTTTCGGTGTAACCTTTTATAAGGAGTTCGTAGACATCGCGCCCTATTAGCGTAAGGGCCTGTTCTTCCAGGTTGCGAGGTTCTTTAACGCCGTCGGCCTCCATTTTTTTGATAGCTTCGCAGCGTTGTTCGTTTAGCTTCTGCAGGGCTTCCGAGGGCGACTTTACTCCCCATATTTTATAGAAAGTGTTCATGTTGAACGGGAGATTGTATAGCTCCCCGTTTGGTGCTACGGCTACCGGGCTGTTTGTGTAGCGGTTAAACGGAACCATGGAATTTACAAAGTCCCATATCCTTTTGTCGGATGTGTGGAAAATGTGCGCACCGTAGCGGTGTATGTTAATGCCGTTGTCTTGTTGGCAGTAAATATTTCCACCGATATGGTTGCGCTTGTCTATTACCAGGCAGCGACGATGCCTGGTTGAAGCCAGATGGGCAAATGTAGCCCCGAAAAGTCCGGCTCCGACAATCAGATAGTCATATTTTTCTTTCATTTCAAAAATATGGAAAGTCTATAAAAGCAATATGTCACATTGCAATGATAAGAAGTTTCCTTGCTTTGTTAGTTTTTACAAAGATACATATAATAAGGACATAAAAAAACATGGATGGAAAAATCTGTATTTTTATGTGAAAATAAAGGATTGTGTGCCGATTTTTGCCGTAACGGTTGTTGTACATGCCGTGCCGGTGCGCCGCAGTAATGTGGTTAATTTTAATAATTAGAGGGTGTAAAAATCAATATTTTTAAGAATTTTGGAATAATTTTGAATATTTGTTTGCTGATATTGGCTAAAAACCGTAAGTTTGCAACTATAAATAGTAGTTTAGTATGTGGGAAGCTGTTGGCCGGACGGCCTTGCGGCTTCCTAATTCACTTAAAGATTATAATTCAAAAGTTGCGTATATAGTATGAGCAAGCCTTTAAGAAGTGCAGCTACAACCAACGGCCGCCGTATGGCCGGGGCAAGGGCTTTGTGGCGTGCATGCGGAATGACGCCGGAGCAAATGGGGAAGCCGGTGATAGCTGTGGTAAACTCGTTTACCCAGTTTGTGCCGGGGCATGTGCATTTGCACGAAATAGGCCAGGCGGTTAAGGCTGAAATAGAGTCGCTT
>SSTG01000009.1 GCA_004801635.1 Muribaculum caecicola
TCGTCTAAACTGACGGGCTAATTCTTCGTATCCTTTGTTCTCGCTGAATAGTTACCATATTTGTAAGAATATTATATTGCCTGAAAATTGAATAGCAGGCTTTATTGATTTCTTTAATACGCGTATACCGGTTGACAACTTGCTGCTATATAATCATGAAGTTATACAATTAGAATTTAATTGATTGAAAATGTAATGGCTGCATTATAAAGTTCACAAAAAATGGATTATCTTTGTAAAAGATATTTCTAACGAAAAGAGCCAAATCTTATGAAAGGAATTGTTCTTGCCGGAGGTTCCGGCACAAGGTTATATCCAATAACCAAGGGTGTTAGCAAGCAACTGCTGCCAATTTATGATAAACCAATGGTATACTACCCTATTTCCACGCTTATGTTGGCAGGAATTAGAGATATCCTGATTATTTCAACCCCTTTTGATCTGCCTATGTTCAGGCATCTTTTGGGAGACGGGAGTGATTATGGTGTCAGATTCACTTACGCCGAACAGCCGTCGCCCGACGGACTGGCCCAGGCGTTTATTATAGGCAAGGAATTTATTGGCAACGATTCTGTATGCCTTGTTTTAGGCGATAATATTTTTCATGGAGCCGGATTTTCCGGTATTCTCAACGAATCGGTATCTGCGGCTGAAAAAGAGAATAAGGCAACCGTTTTTGGCTATTGGGTTGATGATCCTATGCGGTATGGCGTGGCTGAATTCGACAATAACGGCAATTGTCTTTCAATTGAAGAAAAGCCACAGCACCCTAAAAGCAATTATGCTGTAGTCGGGCTTTATTTTTATCCTAATAAAGTTGTTAATGTTGCTGAAAACATAAAGCCGTCGGCACGTGGCGAGCTTGAAATAACAACTGTAAACCAGGTGTTTCTGGCCGACAACGAGCTTAAGGTTCAAACCCTGCCTCGCGGATTTGCGTGGCTTGACACCGGTACGCACGATTCCCTTGCCGATGCTTCTATATACGTGGAAGTGCTGGAAAAACGACAGGGCTTAAAAATTGCCTGCCTAGAGGGCATAGCATACCGCCGTGGTTGGATTTCAAGAGAAAAAATGCTGGATATTGCCAAACCGATGCTAAAGAATCAATATGGACAGTATTTGATGAAAGTGGTAGACGAAATGGACAGAACAAAAAAACAGAATCTCAATTAATATGGAATTTATTAAAACCGGGCTTGATGATGTTACAATTATAAAACCTAAAATTTTTACAGATTCTCGCGGATATTTTTTTGAAAGCTATTCCAAGAGGGAATTTGACGAAAAAATCAGGCCTGTTGATTTTGTACAGGATAACGAATCAATGTCGGGATACGGCGTTATACGCGGACTGCATTTTCAGAAGCCGCCATTTTCACAAAGCAAACTTGTGCGCTGTGTTAAAGGCCGTGTGCTGGATGTTGCGGTTGACATACGTAAGGGTTCGCCCACTTATGGCAAACATTTTTCCATTGAATTAAGTGAGGATAATCATTTGATGTTTTTTGTGCCACGCGGATTTGCCCATGGATTTGCCGTATTGTCGGAAATGGCTGTTTTCCAATACAAATGCGACAATTATTATAATCCGGAATCAGAAGGCGGCATATCCATAGCCGACACTTCGCTTGAAATTGACTGGCATATAGACCCGGACATGGCTATTTTAAGCGATAAAGACTTAAGGCATGCGCTTTTTAAGGACTTCGACTCTCCTTTTGATATAAACACAGACCTATACGAAAACTAAATTATATGGAACGTAGCATAATAATAACCGGCGGAGCCGGTTTTATCGGCAGCCATGTGGTCCGCCTTATGGTAAACAAATATCCAGAGTACCGCATAATTAATGTTGACAAGCTTACATATGCCGGAAATTTGGCAAACCTGGCAGACATTGAGAATAAAAGCAATTACACGTTTGTAAAGGCTGACATATGCGATTTCGATACGATGCAGTTGCTAATGAAAAAATATAATGTTGACAGTATTGTTCATTTGGCAGCAGAAAGCCATGTAGACCGGTCGATAAAGGACCCGTTCACATTTGCAAAAACCAACGTAATGGGGACATTGACGCTACTTCAGGCCGCCAAAAATCATTGGGAGTCTTTGCCGGAAAAATTTAAAGGCAAACTTTTTTATCATATATCCACCGACGAAGTTTACGGGGCGCTGGAGCTTACCGAACCGGAAGGCATTGATTCGCCCTTCACTACGACAGCTTCATCAAAGCATCATCACGCATACGGTACGGATTTTTTCCTGGAGACAACAAAATATAACCCACATTCACCTTATAGCGCGGCTAAGGCATCGAGCGATCACTTTGTTCGTGCCTATCACGACACATATGGATTGCCTATTATTATAACAAATTGTTCAAACAATTATGGCCCATACCAATTTCCGGAAAAACTTATACCTCTTTTTATAAACAACATCCGGCACAGAAAACCGCTGCCTGTGTATGGACGTGGGGAGAATGTTCGTGACTGGCTTTATGTGGAAGACCATGCCAGGGCTATAGACCTTATTTTCCATAATGGAAAGGTTGCGGAAACCTATAATATAGGAGGCTTCAACGAATGGAAAAACATTGATATAATCAAGGTTATAATTAAGACTGTAGACCGGCTTTTAGGCAATCCGGAAGGATATAGCGACAGCCTGATAACATATGTTGCCGACCGTGCCGGCCACGACCTGCGGTATGCAATAGACAGCCGCAAACTTCAGCGCGAACTTGGATGGGAGCCCAGCCTACAATTCGAGGAGGGAATTGAACGCACCGTGCGCTGGTATCTGGACAACCAACAGTGGATGGACAATATCACATCTGGCGATTACGAGCGATACTACGACGACATGTATAACGGCCGATAATTATAATATATCTAATTAAAAATCATTATCACAATTAATTATGTTAATATAAATTAATTTTTATGCGATTTTATGTTAAAATGAAAATAAGTACATATATTAATTGATATTTAAAATAATTTACGTACCTTCGCAAAGGTAAGATTGGGCTTACTCAGCTTGGCAGGCATTTATCTTACTTAATAATCCAATCACAACAGGTGTATAATATAAATTAAGCGACGAGGAGAACAAACGCTTACAAGTACGCAATATTGAAGACGGGCACTAGATGCTGATTGTTTTTATGCAGATGGATATTATTTCCAAGTTGAAAATCAGAAAGAGAATGAAGATAAAAACAATATAGCATAATAATATGGCAGACATCTGCCTTGCGCATATGTTAATATAGGCCAGTTTATCGATTTGTTTATTTTAATAAATTTATACTTACTTTAAATACTTATATCCGTATGACGAAATGGCTTTTAATCGATTTTAGTGTTCTAGCGTGCGTTATGGCACTATCTGGTTTTATAATACCTCAGATTCTACTTATCGCTTTTCGCAAGAACCTGTTCGATGCTCCTGACCCTAGAAAGATTCATAAAACGGAAGTTCCACGCCTTGGGGGTATAGCCTTTTTTCCGTCTATACTTTTTTCCCTGTTCTTGCTTTACGGATTGGGAATGCTGTCAAACAATTTGGCATTAATGGCACGACTCACACATAATATGGTTCCGTATTGTTTTATTGTGTGTAGCTCGATACTCCTTTTTCTTACTGGTATGGCCGACGATTTAATAGGCGTAAAATACAAGGCTAAATTTATAATGCAGACAGTAGCCGCTATTCTTATTATAATAGGAGGAATGCAGATTAACAATCTACACGGCCTTTTTGGAATAGAGAATATGCCGGTTATTCTATCGTATGTATTGACAGTGCTCATGATAGTTTTTGTAATTAACGCAATAAATCTGATTGACGGCATTGACGGGCTTGCTTCCGGATTGAGCAGCATAGCTTGTATGTTCTACGCATATGTTTTTTATAAAGCAAATTTATTTGTATTTTCAGCTATTGCTATGGCTACCCTCGGAGCATTGATACCATTCTTTATGTATAATGTGTTCGGCAACCCACAAAAGCATAAAAAGATATTTATGGGTGATACTGGGGCATATACAATAGGGTTGCTGCTAAGTGCCATGAGTATCCGAATTTGCCATATAGAGGCATTGTCCGGTAGTTATAATCCAATTGTAATTGCATTTGCGCCCCTTATTATACCATGTCTTGATGTGGTGCGTGTGTATCTGCATCGCATCAAAGCAAAGCGAAATCCATTTTTGCCCGACAAAACCCACATACATCATAAATTGTTGGCACTGGGAATGAAACAACGTAAAGCAATGGCAATAATAATCAGTAGCTCCATACTTATTACAATAGCCAATTACTTGCTTTCAATGTATATGGAAGTTAATATATTGCTATTATGTAACATTTTGCTTTGGGTGTCATTAAATACCATTATTACACGGGCTATTCATATTAGAGAAAAAGCTTTATCGCAAACTTTATACGAATAAGCAAACAAATAAACAAAAAAGGCAAGTACTTGGTGCTTGCCTTTTTTGTTTCATTATGCCTCAAAATTGTATTGTTTTAAGTGCTGATATTTGTTGTTAATACCCCATTAATATTTATTGACACTCGCCTGCTCCCGTTTTAAATGTACGGCTACTATGAGAATGAATAGCCAGATAAGTTCCATTTGAAACTGTTTTATATCGGATAACATGATCCTATCTCACAGAACATCAATACCCTGGCTTAATATTATTTGGAATTGATATTAATTACCAACCCCTATAACAGAAAACCAAGGGCTATAATGCTCGATTAGCATTACAGCCCTTGTATTTTAAAGAGGATATGTTGTATTTAATCTTCAATAGCAGCCTGCGCCGCAGCTACGCGAGCGATGGGCACACGGAACGGAGAGCAGCTTACATAGTTCATGCCGAGTTTTGCACAGAACTTAACCGACGAGGGTTCGCCGCCATGTTCGCCACAGATACCCACTTTGAGTTCGGGCTTTGTTGAGCGGCCTTTTTCCACACCCATACGTACAAGTTGGCCAACACCTTCCTGATCGAGAACTTCGAACGGATCAGTCTTTATAATTCCGTGTTCCTTGTAGAATTTCAGGAATTTTGGAGCGTCGTCGCGCGAGTAGCCGAATGTCATCTGGGTTAAGTCGTTTGTACCGAATGAGAAGAAGTCGGCCACAGTTGCAATCTGATCAGCTGTCAGGGCTGCACGAGGAACTTCAATCATTGTACCTACTTTGTAGGGAACGCTTTCTCCTCTTTCATCGAATACTTTGGCTGCAGTTGTATTGATAACGTCTGCCTGATTCTGAATTTCTTTAAGAGTACCAACCAGAGGTATCATAATTTCGGGGAATACCTTGATTCCGCGAGCCTTCATATTAAGGGCGGCTTCAATGATGGCGCGTGTCTGCATTTCGGTAATTTCAGGATATGTTATACCAAGACGGCAGCCACGGTGGCCAAGCATCGGGTTGAATTCTTCCAGACTGTCAACCTTAGCCTTAACTTCTTCCAGGGTAAGACCCATTTCTGAAGCAAGTTCTTTCTGTGTTGCAGTCTGATGAGGTACAAACTCATGCAATGGCGGGTCAAGAAGGCGGATAGTTACGCCAAATCCGTCCATAGCTTCGAATATTCCTTCAAAGTCGCCACGTTGAATCGGGAGAAGCTTTGCCAAAGCGGCTTTGCGTCCTTCAACGTCAGATGCAAGAATCATTTCACGAACAGCCTTGATACGGTCACCTTCGAAGAACATATGTTCTGTACGGCAAAGACCTATACCTTGTGCACCGAAATGGCGGGCCTGTTTTGCATCACGGGGAGTGTCGGCGTTTGTACGAACCAGTGTTTTTGTAAATTTGGCAGCAAGGTTCATTATTGCGCCAAAGTCACCACCCAGTTCCGGTTCGGTTGTAGGAACCTGGCCGTCGTAAACTTCACCGGTTGAACCGTTAAGAGAAATCCAGTCACCTTCTTTGTAGACTTTACCGCTCATTTCAACGGTTTTTTCCTTATAGTCAACCCTGATTTCACCGGCACCCGACACACAGCATTTACCCATACCACGGGCAACTACTGCTGCATGCGATGTCATACCTCCACGCATTGTAAGAATACCCTGTGCAACAGCCATACCGCGTAAATCTTCAGGTGAAGTTTCAATGCGGACAAGGATAACTTTTTTCTTCTTTTCTGCCCATGTTTCGGCATCTTCAGCAGAGAATACAACCTGACCGGCTGCTGCTCCAGGTGAAGCAGGCAGACCTTTGGCAGATACTTTTGCTCGTTTTAAAGCAGATTTGTCGAATACAGGGTGCAAGAGTTCGTCAAGTTTCTGGGGCTCCATGCGCATAAGTGTGGTCTTTTCGTCGATTTCACCGGCACGGAGAAGATCCATGGCAATTTTAACCATAGCGGCACCTGTACGTTTACCGTTACGGGTCTGAAGCATCCAGAGTTTACCATCCTGAATAGTGAACTCCATATCCTGCATATCCTTGTAATGGTCTTCGAGCTTGTGTGCTATAGCGATAAGTTCTGCAGCGCAAGCAGGCATAGATTCTTCCAACGAAGGATATTTAGCAGCACGTTCTTCTTCAGATATTCCCTGAAGGGCAGCCCAGCGGCGCGAGCCTTCTATTGTTATCTGCTGAGGTGTACGTATGCCGGCAACAACGTCTTCGCCCTGTGCATTGATCAGGTACTCGCCGTTGAACATATTTTCGCCAGTAGCGGCATCGCGGCTGAATGCAACACCTGTAGCCGAGTTTTCACCCATATTACCGTAAACCATAGCTTGTACGTTTACGGCCGTACCCCATTCTTCCGGAATCTGGTTCATGCGGCGGTACAAAATAGCGCGTTCGTTCATCCAGCTGTCGAACACGGCGCAAATACCACCCCAAAGCTGTTCCCATGCACTTTCAGGAAAATCTTTTCCAGTAAAGTCCTTAACGGCAGCTTTAAAGAGTTTTACGAGGTTCTTAAGGTCTTCTACATCAAGATCAGTGTCGAGTTTTATACCTTTTTCCTCTTTTACTTTGTCCATTATTTCTTCAAATGGATCGATGTCGGCCTTGCTTTTGGGCTTCATGCCAAGCACTACGTCGCCATACATCTGCACAAAGCGGCGATAGCTGTCCCATGCAAAACGTGCGTTACCGCTTTTCTCGGCAAGTGATGCCACGGTGGCATCGTTCATACCAAGATTAAGCACGGTGTCCATCATGCCGGGCATTGATGCACGCGCTCCGGAACGTACCGACACCAGCAACGGATTTGCCGGATCATTGAATTTTTTCCCTGTTAGGCTTTCTACATGGGCTACTGCAGCCTCTACATCCTTTTGTATGAGCTTTACAACTGCGTCGCGGCCTTCAAGAGTATAAAGGTTGCAAACTTCTGTTGTAATGGTGAAACCGGGAGGTACCGGCATACCTAGAAGATTCATTTCTGCCAAGTTGGCACCTTTGCCCCCCAGCAAATTTCTCATGTCAGCCTTACCTTCGGCTTTACCATCGCCGAACGTATAGATTCTTTTCATGCGGGTAGATTGTTAATGTTAAACTTATTTAATATCGGTTTGTATGTTATTCGGTTGTTAGTTCCTTTTCAGAAGCTTTGCAAATATACACCTTTATTACGACATTATGAAAAATCTTTGATATTAATTTTGAACTTTATTTATTAACGATTTTGTGCTCAAATAATTGTCATATATCAAGTTTTAATATGAATTCAAGCGCATGACAGCTGGCTGTTTTAACAAATGTTAATCCAGCCAGCCTTGCAACATCGCCCATCAATTATATTTTAATTGCAAATGCGAGGTTTGTGCGCCAATTATTATCCTGCATTGAATTGCCTTTTTGCCTATTTTGTTGATTTTGGCTAAATTTGCAAAAATTTATTTGGAAAAGAATTAAATAAATATGAATATACTGAAAAAGATTTCATTTTGCATGGTGGCAATTTTTGCCATGTATGGCTGCCAAAAAGAGCCGTTAAATGCCGAATGCGATATTGTAGAAGCATCGCTTCCAACAGAATTGCTAAGCAAGGCTCCGATAGTAGAAAACAGGTCTGTGACATTTATAATCAAAGACGATGTTGAACTAACTGCATTAGCCCCGGAATTTACGCTTACCCCTGGTGCGACCATAGAACCGCCAAGCGGCACAGTAAGGGATTTTTCAACACCACAGGAATATACAGTATATTCAGAAGACGGAAAGTGGCACAAAACATATACCGTTACAGTAAAATATGTTGAATTGGCTTTGGAATATAGCTTTGAAAATGTAAAAGTTGGAAATACCAACAGCTTTAAATACGATGTATTTTATGAAATGAATCCTGACGGTGGAGAATCGTTTACGTGGGCCAGCGGCAACAGCGGCTTTGCACTGACTGGGCTTGGTAAAGACGGGCCGTCGTCGTTCCCGACATTCCAGAGAAATGACGGCAAGGACGGCAAAGCGCTTTGTCTGGTTACAAGAAAAACCGGAACTTTTGGAACACGTTTTGACAAACCACTTGCTGCTGGTAACTTATATATTGGGTTATTTGAACTTGGCATTGCGTTA
The DNA here is from genome assembly GCA_004801635.1 of Muribaculum caecicola. Taxonomy (GTDB): domain Bacteria; phylum Bacteroidota; class Bacteroidia; order Bacteroidales; family Muribaculaceae; genus Muribaculum; species Muribaculum caecicola. The sequence continues at coordinate 8,582 of SSTG01000009.1, forward strand.
AGGGATCCACGTGGAGCAACAAAATTCGGTATGCCATTCAATATGATACCGTTATCAATGAAAGGTTCTTTTAAATATAAGCCAGGAGAACAATATTGCATTTTTGATAAATCGTACGAAGGCAAACTTCGTCCAATAGAGGGCATGGTTGACCGCTTCAATATATATGCCGTGCTATTCGACAGGACACCGCCGGCAGGGACACCTGAATCAGAGGCTGTTAAGTTTGAATATCTAAATGGTGATAATGTTCTCTCAGAAGACAATGAACAGATAATATGTGTGGCAGAGATTCCAAACGAAATGAGGGTTGCGACGCCAAACTGGAAAGAATTTGACATACCATTCATATACCGTCCCGGAAAAAGTATTGATACAGAAAAATTACAGCAAGGAATGTACAGCATAACCATAGTATTCTCATCCAGTATAGACGGAGATTATTTTTCCGGAGCGGAAGGCAGTACGCTTATAGTTGATAACGTTGAGCTTGTATGCAGGAAACTTGGCAGCACACCACAATCTGATTTTTAAAAACAAAGTATGAAAAATAAGTTTATATATATTTCTTTATTTGTCATTTCATTAATGACGACAAATAATGCATCGGCACAATCAAATACTACTTGGGGGCTGATATGGTCAGAAATGCATAATTTTGAGTATGAAATAAATGCAAGCATAAATATAGGTGGAAGTTCTCCGATGCCAATACCTGGCGAAATACGCAAAATCAATTCATATAAGCCGGGGCTTAACCTGTCGATAGGTGCTGTAATAACTAAATTTTTTGGAACTAATTCTCCTTGGGGAATGGCCATATCTCCACGTTTGGAGGTAAAAGGAATGGATACAGAAGCCGAGGTTAAGAATTATGGAATGTCTATAATTCAAGATGGCGCGATTGTGTCAGGCTATTGGACCGGCTTGGTGAATACCAAATACCGTCAGTCACTTTTCACATTCCCTGTTCTGGGAGTATATAAGCTAAGTCCGCGTTGCCGCATTTCTTTTGGGCCTTATTTTTCCGTTGCCATGGCTAATGACTTTTCCGGATCGGTTTATGAAGGTTATCTTCGTGAAACAGACCCGACCGGAGATAAAATAACATTTGAAGGCGAAGACAAGGCTACATACGACTTTTCCGACAACCTGCGTATGATTCACTGGGGTGTCGAAGCAGGGTTTTCATGGAGAGCGTTTAAGCATTTGAATGTGGATGCTCACCTTGACTGGGGGCTAAGCAACATATTCCATTCGTCATTTAAGACCGTGAATTTCGACCTGTACCCTATTTACCTTAGTGTAGGATTCGGTTATGCATTCTAAAATCAGCTTATAAGGCTTGTCCTTCGTCGGCAAAACTGTAATATCCGGAGTTGGATATTATAATGTGGTCGAGTACCCGCAAATCGAGAAGTTTTGCACCTTCCGATATGCGTTTGGTTAATGCAATATCTTCAGCGCTCGGACGCAGCATGCCACTTGGATGATTGTGAACCAGTATTAGCGACGAAACGGTTTCTCCTTCAGCCAGCACACGTTTGAATAGCAGTTTAAGATCGACTACGGTTGCCGAACTGCCTCCCCGGCTGAGGCAAAACCTGTCTATCAACTGGTTGCCACGCGACAGCATAAGTACCCAGAACTCTTCATGAGGCAGAGAATGCATGTCTGCTTCCATTACCTGGTATACGCTTTCACTACCTGTTATCTTTATTTTTTGGGCCGGCAGTTCCGTATGACACCTCATACCCAACTCAATAGCAGCAGCCAGAGCTATGGCTTTTGCCGGACCTATACCGGGATTTTCCCTTACAATTGTCTTTATTGACTTTCTTGAAATGTTCAGAAGGCTGCCTTTGTTTTTAGCCAGCAGTTGCTGGCTCATGGTTAATACTGACTTGCCACGTATTCCATTTCCAAATATAATGGCCATAAGTTCGGCATTATCAAGCGAGTGCACACCCATACGTAGTGCTTTTTCACGAGGACGGTCGCATTCCGCTATATCCTGAATTAAAACATAATCCCTCTCCGACTTGTTTTCTGGTTCCATTGCCGACACGCTATTTACCTTTACGCATACTTATTTCCTGATTGATGTCGCGTCCACGCCTCATAATTATTTTTGACACATAGGCACGTATAAAGCCGCTACCGTATCCTACAATCTGTATTATACTGGCTGGAACTGAAAGCAATCCTATTTTTAAACTTTTTGTGGACAGTGTTGCCAATACGGCTATGGCAATAAGATACAATGCTATTGGCGCAATAAACCATGGTGAAATAAAGATTGCACAAGCCACCAGAAGCAAGCCTAGAATTACGGCAATTGCAGGAAGTGTGTGTACCAGTTTCAGCGAGCCTGGATACAGAAGCTTTAACGTTATACGCGACATTCCAAACACATGAACCTGTCGGAAGAATTTTGCAAAATCAACACGCCGTTTATGGTACACTTGCGCATCGTGTATCAAACCTATTTTAAAACCGGCTTCGCGAATTCTTGTGCTCATATCAATGTCTTCGGAAAACATTTCCCTGAACCCCCCTACTTTATCATATACTTTGTTTGCGAATCCCATGTTAAAGGTTCTGGGGGTAAATTTTTCCAGACACACCTTTCCTCCCCTTATTCCGCCGGTTGTTAAAAACGACGTCATAGCATAGCTGATGGCTTTCTGTTTGTCAGAAAAAGAATCGTGGGCGGCATCCGGGCCGCCAAAGCAGTCGAGCCTGGTTTCTTGTAGCTTTTCACCCAATATCTTAAAATAATCCTCAGGTATTACGCAGTCAGAGTCAAAGAAAACAAAATATTTGCCTACAGCCCTTTCCATACCATAATTTCTGGCAATGGAACGCCCTTCGTTTTCTTTATAAAAATACCTCAGGTACATGCTGCCTTCATACAATGAGGCTACGTCGCGACATGTAACAGTTGACCCGTCTTCCACTATTATTACTTCAAAGTTCTTGCATATCTGCAATGACAGGCTTTCAAGAAGGTCGCGTATCTCGTCAACCCTGTTATAAACAGGTACAATAACAGAAAAATAAGGGGTATTTTGATATGTTGTCATGGCTTGTTGCTGATTTAGGACATCCTGTTTTTATAATCCTCATATGTAAATTCACGCAATGTATGTATGCTTCCGTCGCTATGCGCCAAAACAATTGCCGGATGTTGTAATCCGTTGAACATTGTGGTTTTTACAGTCGTATAGTGATTCATGTCTTCAAAGGTCAGCCTATCTCCGGCTTTCAGCTCGCATGGAAAATACCAATCGCCCATATAGTCTCCGCTCAGGCATGAATTACCACCGATTCGATATTTGAATTTGCAACAAACATCCGGCTCTATACTTTCGCTTATCGTAGGTTTGTATGGCATTTCAAGGCAATCCGGCATGTGGCAGGCAAATGAAGCATCAATAATAGCCGTGCTTATGCCTTGATTTTTGACGATATCGACAACTCCAGTTATTAAATCTCCAGTCCGCCATGTAAAAGCGCTCCCAGGCTCCAGAATAACATCAAGCCATGGATATTTTGATTTAAATTCAGACAATATGGCAATAAGATGGTTAATATCATATCCCTGTCTTGTCATAAGGTGGCCTCCACCCATATTTACCCATTTTATTTGCTGTAGCAAATGTCCGAACTGGCATTCGAAAGCGTCTAGCACCTTTTTCAAATCGAACGATGTAGACTCGCACAATGCATGAAAATGAAGTCCTTCAATTGTCTCCGGCAAATTGCAGCCTATTTCTTCGGCTGTAACGCCAAAGCGTGAGCCGGGTAAAGCCGGATTATATATATCCGTTTCTATTACGGAACATTGAGGGTTTACACGCAACCCCATACTTACTTTTTTTTCAGGATTCCAGTTATTATAACTTAAAACGGTACCTTCAAACCTTTTATGCTGGCCTAAAGAGTTAAAAGTTATGTGTGAGCTGCCTTTAAGGAATTCCGTGATAGACTCGTCGGTATATGCCGGACAATATGTATGCACGTTTCCTCCAAGAAACTCGCGGCCCAATTTCATTTCGTTTAACGAACTGGCCGTAGAGTCTTTGATATATTCCTTGATAATAGGGAAAGTACGCCACAGTGCATTAGCCTTAAACGCCATGATAATATTAATCCCGGCCTGTTTTTTTACAGAACAAATCAGTTCTAGATTGTTACGCAAACGTTCTTCGTATACAACGAATGCCGGCGTTTTTATATCGGATATATTCATTGTAATTCTATTTAAATCAATTTAGTATATTGAACCTGGCAAATTTTAAGAGTAATTTTTTAGTTCCTGTCAAATCGAATTGGACGGTGATAGACGGCTCAGGTTCGTTACTGTGAATTTTGACAAGCGTACCGGTTCCAAAACGGCCATGCCGTATGCGGATACCTTCGCTAAGTTCGGAAACAATATGGGTCTGCCCATCTGCAGCAACAGCAGAATTAGTATGTTGTTTATGCCCGTTGTCCGACGTTTTATATACATAGTTCTGCCGGTTTGTATTATGCGCCCAGTAATTTCCTACCGGGTTTATTGACGGCGTAGTGTTTATCATTGTTCCTGACGACAGATGCAGGCATCCGGGGTCAATGTCGCCTAAAAAACGGGATGCCCTTGTAGGCATTGTCTGTCCGTTTTTAAACCTGGATTTCGCATAGCTAATCAGGCAGGCTTCCTTGGCCCTTGTTATGGCAACATAAAGCAGGCGGCGTTCTTCTTCTATTTGCTGTGGGGTGTCGCAAGACATAAGTGACGGAAATAATTCTTCTTCAACACCGACAATAAACACATTTTTGAACTCCAGGCCTTTAGACGCGTGTACGGTCATAAGGGTAACGCGTTCGGCAGACATATCATTACTGTCTTGATCTGTAGCCAGTGATATGTCCGACAGATATGATGCCATGCCCGTGTCGGAGTTCCCTTGTTCAAACCTGTCAGACACAAAATCGTGCACACCCGACAGAAGTTCCTGTATGTTTTCTCGTTTACTAACGTTTTCAGGCGTTGTATCCGACATATACAGTGACATCAGCCGTGTGTCGTTTATTATTTTGCTTGCCAGTTGCTCTGCATTTGATTCGTTGTTTAGCTGATTGAAACCTTCAATTAACTTTTTAAATTCGGCAAGTTTGCGTAGAGCAGCTGTTCCTATGCCTGACGGATACCTGTCAGGGAAAGATATTACCTCCCATATGCTTACATGCGCATCCATAGCTGCAGCTGTAAGTTTTGACATAGTTGTGTCTCCTATGCCGCGTGCCGGAAAATTTATAACGCGGCGAAGTGCCTCGTCATCGTTCGGATTTATTGCCAAACGGAAATACGCTATTGCATCCTTAACTTCTTTTCGCTGATAAAAGGCCACCCCGCCCCAAATCCGGTATGGTATATTGCGGTTACGCAGGGCTTCTTCCATGCGTCGCGACTGGTTGTTTGTGCGATAAAGTATAGCATAGTCGTCAAAAGAGTCATGCTTCAGCATATGCATCCGTGAAATCTGTCCGGCTACAACTACAGCTTCTTCATAGTCGCTGTATGTATCTGTAACCTCAAGCTTGGCCCCAAGCTCGTTTTCTGAGAATATATGTTTGGGAATCTGCTCTTTATTCTTTGCAATCAGTGAATTTGCTGCATGTATTATATTTTTGGTTGAACGGTAGTTCTGTTCTAGCTTAAATGTTTTTAATGTTGGATATGTTGATTTCAGTGTTAGGATATTGTGTATATTTGCACCCCTGAACGAATATATGCTTTGTGCATCATCGCCAACTACGCAAAGTTTGTTCGATTCGGCACACAATTTTGTGGCAATTAAATGTTGGGCAAAATTAGTATCTTGATACTCGTCTATCAGCACATATTTGAAGAAACCTTGATAGTGGTGTAGTACGTCGGTATTTTCATGCAACAATATGTTGGTATAGTACAACAAATCGTCGAAATCCATTGCACCGGCCACCTTGCAACGATTAACGTACCTGGAATATATATCATAAATCAATGTACGTTGTGCACGCTTGTCCGCTTCCATAATATCACGGTTCATTGCATATCGCTCAGGAGATATAAGAGCATTTTTAGCCCATGATATTGCTGAAATTACAACGGAAGGCTTATACACTTTCTCGTCAAGATCCATTTCGCGTATAATTGACTTTATAAGCGATTTAGAGTCAGATGCATCATAGATTGTAAAATTACGGTCATACCCTATCCTGTCGGCATGCGTGCGTAATATTCTGGAAAATATGCTGTGAAATGTACCCATCCATATTTTAGATGCATTATCGGTTCCTACCACGGCTTCAACCCTTTCCCTCATTTCTTTGGCAGCCTTATTGGTAAAAGTAAGAGCCAGTATACGCCAAGGCTCATAGCCTTGCGACAACAAATGCACAATTTTGTATGTAAGCACCCGTGTTTTTCCAGAACCGGCACCTGCTATAACGAGTTGTGGTCCGTCGGTATAAACTACGGCATCACGTTGTTGTGTATTAAGTTCGCTTAAATAATCTTTCATTTGAACATTGTAAATAGCGTTGGCATATGGCATATGTGCCGGCCAAATGCAAATTTAGCTATTTCTTTCGAATTAATTAAGCCTATAGACATCTTGGCAATCACCATTTGGCATACTTATTAAAAGGCCAGGTGCATTCCTACCAGTATTCCCCAGTTGGGAGCATCCGGAGTATTTCTATACGAAAGCCGCCACACAGAATCTACCCGGAAAAGAGATAATATATTGTCTATTCCAACTGAAACTTCCATATACGGAACGGACCCCATGTCTGTAACGTTAACGTTATCCGGAAAGCGGAACAACTCCGGATGACGGAAAGGGTTGTTTTTCTGACTACGGTGTCCCCAAAGCGCTTTAAAAGTAACCACTTCTCTCAACTTCAATTTGTTTATCACTGGAATACGGTTAAAAATCAGCCCGTTCATCCAATATGTCAAATCGGCCGAGGCATATGAATCGTTTATAAACTCCAAGGGGTTCATTAAGGAATAGCTTTCCGGCCTTACCACATAGGTAATATTTGCATTAGGCAGTAACAAGTTCATATATGGTACAGAATTCCATACATGTCCGGCCTTGAAAACTGCATCAATATATCCGAATGCCGACAACCAGTAGCGCTGGCTGTAACGGAACTCTGTTCTGTTTATCATGAATTTACTACCTAAAAAGCCTTTTGGAGCGTATATATGTGACAACGAGAATACCGGGGCATCCAAATTTATAGGACGTCGTCCTGTTTTGCCCTGATAAAATTTTTCGCCAGGCGCATACCTTAAATCCAGTTCGAATGCAGCCTCGTTATAATGGTTAAAACGGTTTCCGTACCCGTCAATAAAAGGGATCCATCTGGTAGCTTCCTGACGTTCAAAATTAACAGATGCCTCTATTGAAAAATTATTTGTTAATTCCAAAGTATAAAGGAGCTGCTGCTGCCTCATATATGTAACCCGAGTATCCTCCATTCGTTTAAACGAATGGAAAAAATTATCAGAGTTGGTAGAATTATATCTCTGGCCAAGCTGGTCTAATGCGTATAATGAAGTAAAACGCAAAGAATGAACAGGAAATTCACGCGAGTGATATTTTTTATCTCTGAATGAATATTCAATTTCGGCCCTGTACTTCCATTTGTGATCCTTAAAACCGTATGCGGCAAATCCGCGAGCAAACCATCGTTTTGATAAATTAGCCGTTGTCATGCCGCCGGCACGCAGCCTTAGCCCTTCAACCAAATTAAACGATATGGATGTATTTATTGGACCATAATCAAATTTGCTGTTTTTTGATGTATGCACATATCCTGAAAACAATAGCTTCAGCGTTTTTTCTGTCCAGTAAAAAAATTTATCGCTTCTTAACTCGGACACCATATTGCCTAAACCTTGCTCACCCCTGTTCAATGGCACAGGCCTTTGCTGATTCCATTGATTTTCATCAATGTCGTAAGCTTCGTTTGAAACAATTTCGTATTGGTCGGAATATAAACCATAATCATCAATATTAAATTTCTCAAACGAATGATTGCCATAATGTGTGTTACGGCGCACATAGAGTTTTGGAGTACCCGGCAAAACAGACAATTCCATTATCATATCGTCTTTCACTTTCAGGCGCGTGCCATCTGTACACTTTTTAAACGTTTGAGACACAACCATTCCGTCAATAAAGTTTACATTTATTGAATGTGGCAGGTAAAGATCAACTTTTTTGACAAACATTGTTGAGTCGTTTTTAGGAACATATAGTTTTCCTATAAAGCCCCATGCCTGCGATGTATGAGGCACAAAACTTAGCACTACACACGAATCAGAGTCAACGACTACCGTATCAGACAGATAAAACTTATAATAATCGGCAGCAATTTTAGACAACGGGCTTACAAACCGGTTCTGTAATAAGGTTACATCGTTCTGATATAAATCAATTTCACGAAACACATCCTCCAAAGCCATACGTATTCCATCCTTGCTGCTTACATCGTCAAGTCCCACCTGCCTTAAACCTGAAACATATTCATGCTCGCTAGAAGGGTCTTTGGTATAGCATACATCTGACATTTTTTCGCGTAAAGAAATATTCAATATAGGCTTACCGGAAATTTCAGACGTATCAATATGCTTGGACAAGAATTTGTAATTTTTGTCCAACCAAGATCCACCCTCCATTTTGAATTCATTTATGGCCATTGTAAGGCGTTCATATTTCTCATACCGGTAAAAATCATGTCGTCGTGGGTCAGTAGATGTTTCACTTTTACGGATGCGTTCCATGAAGGCAACTGCCGGATTGTTTTTCTTGGTATATTTTTCTTTTTTCGGTTTAACAATAACTTCCGAGAGGCGTACTCCTGTCTGATTTAATTTTATTATAAGATTATTGTTTGGTGCCGACCGTTTTATTTTTAATGTCTTTGGCTGATATCCCAATAGAGATACACGCAACGAGTCGTCTGGAGCATACGAAACTATACCAAATTGCCCACGCTCATTTGTCATAGTTCCTGCAGGCGTAGAAGTCAATGCTATAGCCGCATACGATACAGGCATATTGGTCAGAGAATCCAATACCACTCCCCTAACCTGTACTCCTTTTGCAAGCACGCATATGTTAGATAACGACATCAGTATTATCGCAAGCAACAAATGCCTGATGTGCCAAATAATCGATTTCAATTTGCGGATATAAAAATTAAAAGAACAATATATTTTTCAAAAACAACACTAACTTTGTATTGTTCATCCAATACGGAACTAATATTATAGCAAAGTTAGTGAAATTATTATGGGTAAAGAAATTGAGCGAAAGTATCTTGTCGTTGACAGAACTTTTAAAAATTATGCCGTAGAGACTCACCATATTGTACAAGGATATCTGAGCAAGACACCAGAGGCTACAGTACGCGTAAGAGTTATTGATAAATCAAACGGCTATATCACTGTAAAGGGCCTAACAATAGGGGCTGTAAGAGGAGAATGGGAATACGAAATACCGGTAGATGAAGCATTAGAATTACTGGAATTAAGTCCTCGAAATCAAATAATAGACAAAATACGCCATATAGTTTATCTTGATAACTTCCGCTGGGAAGTAGACGAGTTTATTCACCCCTGCAAAGGGCTTGTTCTTGCTGAAATTGAACTGACTCGCGAAGACGAGGTCTTTACCGTTCCTCCATTCATTGGACTGGAAGTTACCGATAATCCAAAATATTACAACTCCAACCTCGCTAACAATTGCGAGCCAGTATAGTTTCAGCAGCCAGCCTATTTCAAAGTCAGTGAAACAACATTTTCTACATGTGCCGTATGTGGGAACATATCTACCGGTTGTATTGACACAACCTTATACTTGGCATCCAATAATGCCAGGTCGCGAGCTTGTGTGGCAGGATTACAACTTACATAAACGATCCGTTCAGGCGAAGCATTAAGTATAACATCTACAACATCGGTATGCATTCCGGCTCGGGGAGGATCTACTATGATAACGTCTGGACGGCCGTTCTTTTCTACAAAATCGTCTGTCAGTACATTTTTCATATCACCGGCATAAAAAAGAGTATTTTCAATGCCGTTAACCTGGGAATTTATTTTTGCATCCTCAATTGCATCGGCAACATATTCTATACCGATTACTTTTTTACAGCGTTTGGCAACAAAATTTGCTATCGTACCAGTTCCGGTATATAGGTCATAAACCAGTTCGTCACCCTTTAAACCGGCAAATTCTCTAACAGTTGAATACAGCTTATAAGCCTGATTGGAGTTTGTTTGATAAAAAGACTTAGGCCCTATCCTGAATGTCAATCCTTCCATTTGTTCCTCTATATAAGGCTTGCCATAGAAAGTTTTAATGTCCAGATCGGATATGGTATCGTTGGGTTTTGTGTTTATAACATACATCAACGACGTAATAAATGGGAATTTGTCTTTTATAGCGATTAGAACGCTTGATATTTCAGCCGGGCTATCCTCTCCAAATGACAAAACTACCATTGTTTCACCAGTAGATGTTATTCTTATCATCAGGGTACGTAACAACCCATTCTGATTTTTAAGGTCAAAGAAACTAAAACCGTTAGTTTTTGCGTAGTTCTTTATGAATAACCTTATCTCGTCGCCGAGATGGTCTTGTAAATAGCACTTATCTATGTCAAGAACCTTATCGAAAGCTCCAGGTATATGAAATCCGGCAGCATCCCGGTCGGGGAAATCTTCGCCCGATGCCAATTGCTCAAATGTCAGCCACTTTTTATTTGAGAAAGTGTACTCCATTTTGTTCCTGTAGCACCATATGTTGTCAGACCCTATAATGTTGTATATTGGCGGTAGCTCAATTTTTGCGATTCGTGTCAGTGCGTCAACCACTTGTTGCTGTTTGCATTTTAGCTGTAGTTCATATGGCAAATGCTGCCATTTGCAGCCACCACACACGCCAAAATGAGAGCATCGTGGCTCGACACGCACGCTGCTGGGACGGCATAATTGTGCAATGCGCCCCTCTGCGTAACTTTTCTTTTTTTTCAACAGTTTTATATCTGCAATGTCGCCGGGTGCTCCATATGGAATAAATACAACCATACCGTCAACCTTTGCCAATGCATTTCCTTCAGCTGCTACATCGGTAATTTCTATATTTTCCAGAATCGGAAGTTCTTTACGTTTTCTTGACACTGTATTCCTTGTTTTTTATTTTTACAAAATTAAGAAATTGAATGCATATGACAAAAACAAGGCGGTTCGAAGTACCATACCTTGAACCGCCTTATAATAAAAACTATACTATTCTACCACACTCTTGATTGCAGCGAGAACAGTTTCACTTAATGTGGGATGTGCATGAATAACAGTTGCTAATTCCGATACCTTGGTGTCAGTTGCCATTGCATTGGCAATTTCCTGAATCAGGTCAGATGCATGCGGCCCTATGATATGGCACCCCAATATCTGCTGAGTTTCAGAATTTACAATAATCTTGACAAAGCCGTCGGTATTATCCATAGCGTTTGCTTTGCCATTGGCACGGAATAATGACTTAGAGATTTTTATGGGCAATTGTTTTTCTACACATTGCTCTTGTGTAAGCCCGACCATAGCACATTCCGGGTCTGTAAATACATCGGCTGGAACTACGTTCATATTTACGGCTTCTCCACTTATCACGCGAGCCTGCGCTTCTGCCACATGTGCCAGCATCATTTCGCCGTTACAATCGCCTATAGCGTATATTCCTGGGATATTAGTAGCATAATTTGTATCAACCTCAATACCCTTGCGGCTAGTTTTTACTCCGACTTCTTCCAGTCCTTTAGGTATAACCGGTTTGCGGCCTACAGCCATAAGTACCATGTCGGTATCCAGTGACATTTCTTTTCCCTTTGTAGTATAGTTAACTACAAATCCTTGTTTTACAGACGTTACAGCTGCAGAAACCAATATCTTGACACCTTTGCGGTTCAACATACTGCGCAGTCGTTTCGCAACCTCCTTGTCGAAATTTGGCAAAATTTCAGAACAGAATTCAACTACAGTAACGTCAACACCATAGGCATTCAGTATACAGGCCAATTCCATTCCTATTACTCCGCCTCCTACAATGCATATCCGTTCAGGCAATACCTTACTGTCTAGCACAAAAGTGCTGTCAACACATAATTCTGCACCTTCTATAGGAAGCATTGCCGGCTTGGAGCCTGTGGCAACAATAATTACAGGCGCACTAAACTGTTCTTCACCTACTTGTACTGTTGATGCATCTACAAATACAGCCTCACCGTTAATCACTGTTGCCTTAGACAGCATTATTTCTACATTTTTACGCATCTGTGAAACAATGGAGTCTTTGCGTTCTACAGCTGATGCAAAATCGGGAACAACATTCTCAAGCGTTATGCCATATTTATGTGCATTCTTAACAATTTCTACAACTTCGGCCGATTTGCATAATGCTTTTGTTGGTATGCATCCTTTGTTCAAACAAGTGCCTCCCATTTTGTCATTTTCAATAAGTATGACATTTTTTCCTTGAGACAATGCGCATGAACACATTTCCATACCGCCCGGGCCACTGCCTATAATAATTATATCGGCTTGTTTCATAACTATTTCGGAGAGTATGTTACTATTGGGTGAAGGGCCGCCTGCGTATCATCAGGATGCGTTATAGGTGTATTGTGGGGAGCGTTCTTGACCATGTCCGGGTTTTCAGATGCCTCTTTGGCAATCTGGCGCATAACGGCTATGAAATTGTCAATAGTCTCAAGGCTTTCTGTTTCCGTTGGTTCAATCATCAAGGATTCATGGAACAACAACGGGAAATAAATTGTAGGGGCATGGAACCCAAAGTCAAGTAGCCGCTTGGCTACATTTAATGTTGTAACACCGGTAGACTTATCTAGTAGGCCGTCAAAAACAAATTCATGCTTGCTCAGTCCGTCTATAGGCAGCAAATATACATCTTTAAGGGCTTCCTTTATGTATGTTGCGTTTAATGTTGCCAGTGGACCTACCAGTTTAAGTCCTTCTTTACCCAATGTCATTATATATGCCAATGCGCGTACTATTACCGCAAAATTGCCCAGCGTGCCTGTAACCTGGCCCGATGTATTATTATTATACTCTACATCAAAAGAGCCGTCGGCAAGTTTAACTACCCTTGGATTTGGCAATAAATGTTCCAAGCCCTTTCTAACGCCTACCGGACCAGAACCGGGGCCACCACCGCCATGAGGTGTTGAAAATGTTTTGTGCAAATTAATATGCATTACGTCAAAGCCCATGTCGCCAGGACGAGCCACTCCTACAAGGGGATTAAGGTTTGCTCCGTCATAATAAAGCAATGCACCGCAATCATGCACCAATGACGCAATTTCCGGGATGTTTTTTTCAAAAATGCCCAATGTGTTCGGGTTTGTCATCATTACAGCGGCAACGGTATCGTCAAGTAGCGGACGCAGGTCGTCAACATCGACAGTCCCGTCAGGACGGCTTTTTACCTCTACAATCGACAATCCAGCTACTGCAGCACTGGCCGGATTGGTTCCATGGGCAGAATCAGGCACAATAACCTTTACTCGCTTAGTGTCGTTACGCTCTTGATGGTATGCCCTTATAATCATCAGGCCAGTAAGCTCGCCATGAGCTCCGGCATAGGGATTAAGCGTGAATTCTGCCATTCCGCCAATTTCCGATAATGCGCTCTGCAGAGTATGATATATATTTAAAACCCCTTGAACAGTATTTACCGGTTGGTATGGATGCAGCTTGCCCAAACGGCTGTCTGATGCCAGTTCCTCATTTATTTTGGGATTATACTTCATTGTACACGATCCCAACGGATAAAATCCTGTGTCAACACCAAAATTATTATTGCTCATATTGGTGTAATGACGCACAACAGTAAGTTCGTCTACTTCCGGTAATTCCGGCTTTTGGCTGCGCAACATTTCTGACGGCAGATTAGAAAGCGGATTATTGTCCGAAGCTCCATATTTAGGCAACATGTAGCCTTTTCTGCCTTTATGTGACAACTCAAAAATGAGTTTTCCGTAATATTCTCTATTCATAATGTTTCTAATTCTAATTATTTATGAAACAATGATATTAATCAGTTTGTCCATATCCTCAATTGACAAAACTTCTGTTGCCGCTATCATTAGTTCATTATCAGCGAGCTTGATGCCGCAAAGTATGTTGTTTTCAATACCGTCGTTTATAATGCTGTCAACAGGCTTGTCCGTAACAACGACAAATTCGTTAAGATATGGAGAGTTTTCATATTTTAACCTCGCTTTTCCTGATTCTGTAAGTTTTTGAGCTATATATCTTGCATTTGCAGCACTTATACGATTTACTTCTTCCAGACCGTCTGCCCCCATAAGCGACATATATACTGTTACAAACAGCGACATCAACCCCTGATTTGAACAGATATTTGATGTAGCCTTTTCCCTACGTATATGTTGCTCGCGAGCCTGCAGGGTCAGTACAAAAACCCGTTTACCGTTTGCATCAGTGGTTTCTCCAACTACTCGGCCCGGCATTTTTCGTATAAGGGCTTGTGTACAACACAAAAATCCAATATACGGACCGCCATAGTTAAGCGGAATGCCTAATGACTGACCGTCGCCAGCTGCAATATCGGCTCCAAGTTCGGCCGGAGTCTTTAATACGGACAAAGCGGTTGCTATACATGTCATAACAAACAATGCTTTAGACTTATGAACTGCTTCAGCCACACCGTCAAGGTTTTCTACAATTCCGAATCTGTTTGGCTGAGGCATTACAACGCCTGCAATATCGTTATATTGCTCAAGCATGCGCATCAAATCCGGCTTTGAAGTAACACCTTCGGATGTTGCTGGAATTTCTTCCAGCACAATGCCATGATAACGGGCATATGTGTGCATCACAGCCAGTACCTGCGGAAGCACAGTGGACGAAACAAGGACGCGGTTACGTTTACGTGTAGCAGCAACTGTCATCATCATAGCCTCTGCTGTCGCTGTTGCACCGTCGTACATTGAGGCATTCGACACATCAAGACCCGTAAGGCGCGACATCATGGTCTGGTATTCAAATATGTATTGAAGCGTTCCTTGTGAAATTTCCGGTTGATAGGGCGTATAAGCCGTAAGGAACTCTGAGCGCGAGGTTATATAAGGTATTACCGACGGTGTATAATGGTTATAATATCCGCCTCCGGCAAAACATTTAAGTTTTTTATTGTTGTTAAACATTTTGTCGAAATACTGCCGTAATTCTTCTTCGCTCATTTGCGATGGCAGGTCATAATCTTTCTTCAACAGTAGTTGTTCTGGTACGTCGGCATATAAATCTTCTAACCGGTCTACGCCACAACGTGCCAGCATATACTGCAAATCCTCGTTTGTATGTGGAAAATATGGATGGATCATATTAAATAACAAAAATGCAAAATCCCCCCTGGCATGTAATCTGGACAACCGACAGCCGGGAGGATTTCACAGTTAATAAACAATTATTTAGTGACAAATTTCTTTGTATGCGGCTTCATCAAGCAGTGATTCCAATTCTTCCGGATTGGACAATTCAACCTTTATAATCCAGTTTGCCATCGAATCCTTATTAATAAGTCCCGGTTCATCGGCCAAAGCTTCGTTAACTTCAACAACAACACCGCTCACTGGTGAAATAAGGTCGGATGCGGCCTTAACGCTTTCAATGGCTCCAAAGTCCTCACCAGCAGCAACTTCATCGTCAACATCCGGCATATCAACGTAAACCACGTTTCCAAGCTGGTGCTGGGCAAAATCTGTAATGCCTATAAATCCGATGTTGCCTTCAACGTTTACATATTCGTGTGTCGGAGAATAATATATCTTGCTCATGTCTTTAGTTATTTATGTTGTTAAATTTAAAATTATTAATTCTTATAGCTCTTTTTGTAAAACTTCTTTTTGACAATTTGTCCTGGGAACGTTTTTTTTCTGATTTTTATTAATACCGGTGTTCCTAGAGCAGAATATTCCGCATCAACTAGTGCCATTGCTATGCTCTTGTCTACCGATATGGCATGATAGCCAGTTGTTACATGCCCTATTACTTTTGACCCGTCGGCGGAAAGCACCTCATATCCATGCCTTGGAACAGCCTTGTCTTCAAGTTCTATTCCGACTGTTTTACGTTTTGCCCCTTCTGCCTTTATTTTAGCAGTAGCTTCACGCCCTATAAACTCCGGTTTGTCAAGTTTTACAAAAATTCCCAAGCCGGCTTCTAACGGCGATATGCTGTCCGATAGTTCATTGCCATATAATGGCAGCCCAACTTCAAAACGAAGCGTGTCGCGACATCCTAGGCCGCAAGGTTCCACATTTCCAGAAGCAATCAGCTTATCCCAGAATTTATTAATCAATGCGTGCGAGGCATATACTTCAAATCCGTCTTCTCCCGTATAGCCTGTACGACTTAAAATTATTGTTTCACCATCTGACTCTATTTCCTTGAAAGAATAGAACTCCAAGTCGGCACACGGTAATTCCAACACAGTTCCGACTATCGACTCTGCCTTAGGTCCCTGTATTGCAAGTTCCCCCAAAGAATCGCTCAGATGCTCTATATTCACATTAAATTTTTCTGAATTTTCACGAATCCATGCCACGTCCTTGTCAATATTTGATGCATTTATCACCAGAAAGAAATTTTCCTGGTCTTTACAATAAACCAAAAGGTCGTCTACAACACCTCCTGTGTGATTAAGCATCATTCCATAAAAGCATTTGCCCGGCTTGGCGTCAGTCACATCGTTTGTGAATATATAATTGACAAACGCTTCGGCATCTTTTCCTGAAACAAGAACTTCGCCCATATGCGACACGTCGAAAACACCGCATCCGTTGCGTACAGCCTGATGTTCCTCAATAATACCCTTGTATTGAATGGGCATTTCAAAACCGCCAAACGGGCTCATCAGTGCGCCCAGGCCAACATGTTTGTCGTAAAGACAAGTTCTTTTGTTATCTTCCATGATATAAATTAGAATAACAACTGTATGAATTTTTGCTTGGTTAATCCCGGAATTAGGTCTGTTATATTTATTTTGTCCAACGCCTTGCTTATTGATTGTTGATCGTACGGAAGGCCTTGTAATAATTCTTCTATTATATTTACTGACTCTGCCTGACAGAAAAAATCACCGGCAAGTGTGAAATGAGCTATCTTGCTTCCACTTATATGTATATGAGGTTGGAATTCGCCTATACCTTCATATCGTTTATAGCCCACAAATTCCGACCGCGGATTTTTTCCAAGCAGCCATTCTTTGTCGTAATAGGGCTGTGACTTTTTATTAATCCCGTCTTCGTCAGCCACACTAAGGAAACAGGTTTCACCGGCGCACATATATGCTCGCAATGCTTTCTTAAATTCTTCCAGACCAATATTTATTCCGCATTCGCTTAGCGACGACACATGGCTACGCACAGAACCGACACCTTTGGAACTTAATTTTTCATTAGACGGATGAATCGCATTCTCCATATGTATGGTGTTGAAATCATACAGCATGGTAGAATGCACAATGGTACGGTTATGGAGTTTGTGGGCCGCAAATCCTGAAATTTTCTTCCCGTTAACCGTTATATCGTTTCTACCGCTAACTTCTGCCGGCACACCCAGATGTTGCAACATGCCGGCTGTTAATGTGGCATATTTGGCTATTGAATCCATTACAGGAGCCGTAGACGTAACTACAAAGCTCAACATCACGTTTCCTGTGTCTGCATACACGCATCCGCCGCCACTTTTACGTCTGAAGAAACTGATATTGTGTTTTTTACAATATTCAATATCCACTTCGGTTTCAATAAGCTGGTTTCTACCAAAAATCACCGTAGGTTCAACCTGCCATGTGAAAAATACGTCTTCATTCATGTTAATTGCGACATATTCTTCCATTGCCAGATAAAATGGCAGCGTTCTGGTTATTTCTCTTGGAAGCTGAGCGTATTTCATGGGTAAAAACCTGTTGTTGGTTTGTATGCTCAAAGATAAACAAAATGTTTTACTTTATCCAACTCTAAAATGATAAATTGTTCGTATAAGCTGCGATAATAAAGCTCCGGGAACTTTTAACATAAATCTGTCCATTGTCATAACTTTTGACACTTTGCCCCAAAACAGCATAAGTGTAATCCATAGCACTAATTGCAATGCAGACACTAACACTATAATTGTCCAGTCTTTATAATTGTCAGCAACTGCTATAACCGATGCCAACAACGACAGCCATAACATGCCGGAACTCCAAATCTGAAGCCGGCGCGCATATGGACGACATTGCTTTTTTGCCCAAGCCCTGCGCCGAAGCATGTTTAACCAGTACGCTCCTGCATCTTCAGGCGATATGCGTACTATAGAATCTTTTGCCAGGCATACAGCCGTATTGCCGGCTGTTGCTATTTGAGAAATATACGCATCGTCGTCACCTCCGCCATGACGTAAATTAAGCAATGAACAAAAGCCATTGTTTTCAAAAAATATATTTCGTGTATATGCCAGGTTAGAGCCGTCACCTCGCCATGGTTTTCCTGATAATGCCGATGCCAGATAATTTACGGTATCCATGAAGTACATCCGCCTACGTGAGCGTTTCCCTTTAGAAAGAATAGCGGCACCTATCACTATTTGAATATTCGGATTTTTACAAAACGGAAGGGCCATATTAAAAACCCAATTTTCGGTAGGTATAATAACGTCTGATGTTGTGTGAAGCACTACCGGAAACCTGGCACTTTTCACACCTAGCATCAACGACAGATTTTTCGACGATATGCCGCGTGTACCCGAAGGGGTGAACGTGTGCCGCAAACGGCCTGTCCATTTTGACTCCATTAATAACAAAAGGGATTCTGTAGCCTGATTGGCCCCATCATTCACAACTATTACTTCGTACTTGTCTTCCGGATATTTCTGAGACATTAATTGTGGAATTATTTTTTCAAGTCCGGAAGTTGAATTATGCGTATATACAACTACAGAAATACCCGGCAAATTGTCACAGCCGACATTTTCAGCTGCTATGAGATTGTCTTTTTTTGTTTTCTTTATTACTCTTAACAATCGCGGCAATTGAATAGTCAGAACCACGATAGCCGATGCAAAAGCGACAACAAACATTGTGATTGGCAATAGGGAATGCATATATATGTTTTTATGCGTGCAAATGTAAGAAATTTTTTCTTTCCGACCGGCCAAGACTCAGGCAATAGTTGCACCCGAAACCACTAAAACAAGTTTGCAACCCGGTTGCATTAAGCAATAGTTAAATTTGTAGTGCAATATTATTTTGTTGCAAACCGCTTTTACACACATAACGACAATTATTTAATAAACATCAACACAAATATAAGTTACAATGAAAGCAGCATATGCACTAACTATAGCATCGTTAGGATTTATCCTGGGAGCATGTTCTCACGACGGCCATAATCACGGAGAAAAGTCTGTTGAAGAAAATCACGAGCACAAACATGCAGATGAAATTATTCTTGCGCCCGAAGATGCGTCTCGTTTTGGAGTTGAAACAGAAACAATAAAACTAATCCAGTTCAACAGGGCTATAAATGTTACCGGCGAATTGACCTCGCCTGCCACATCTACCAATATTGTAACAGCGCGAACCTCTGGTAAAATAACATTAAGGGGAAATATTGTTCCTGGTGCAGAAGTAAAAAAAGGGCAAGTCATAGGTTCTATTTCGGCTTCCGGATTCGAGGGCGGCGACCCTTCTGAAGCTGCTGCCATATCGCTCGACGCGGCAAAGAAGGAATTGGACCGCGTTACACCATTGTATAAGGAAGGCATTGTGTCGCAAAAAGACTATATGGCAGCTGAAGCAGCCTATCGAGTGGCAAAAGCGTCATATTCCGGTTCAAAAGGAGGAAGCACGGTAACAGCTCCGGCAAATGGCCGTATCAGTAGGCTTATGGTGTCACAAAATCAGTTCCTATCGGCAGGTGATCCTGTTTTGGAAATTGTCGGCACCAGAAATCTTACGTTAAAAGCAAACTTGCCGTCAAAATATTTTAAATTGCTTCCGGAAATTATTTCAGCACAATTTAAAACCCCTGAATCGAACAACATATGGGACATTTCTAAAATGAACGGCCGTCTGGTGTCAGGCGTAAACAATATTGTTACCGAAGGCGGATATATTCCGGTGCAATTTGACTTTGAAAACACCGAAAATCTTGCTGCCGGAACATATGCCGACATATACCTGGTATGTCAGCAGGCCGACAGCTGTATAGCCTTGCCAAAATCGGCTATAACAGAAGAACTAGGTACTAAATATGTATTTGTAAAAGTAGACGACCACGGTTATCAGAAACGCCTTGTAACAACCGCCGGCTCCGACGGTGAGAGAACAGTTATCCTGTCAGGCGTGAACCCTGGCGAGGAAGTAGTGACACAAGGTACCGTATTCGTCAAACTGGCCCAAACAAAAAACGTAGTTCCTGAAGGACATTCACACAACCATTAATGAAGTTCAGACATGCTAAACAAAATAATAAAAATATCATTAAACAACCGTATTGCCGTAATTGCGGCAGCGGCATTGCTTCTTCTTGCCGGCTGCATAACGCTTTTACGGATGGAGGTAGATATTTTCCCCGACCTTAACGCGCCAACGGTTGTAATAATGACAGAAGCGCCCGGTCTGGCTCCGGAAGAAGTGGAACAACTTGTTACATATCCTATTGAAACAGCCGTTAACGGAGCTGCAGGCGTAAGGCGTGTAAGGTCGTCGTCGGCCACTGGATTTTCTGTAGTATGGGCTGAATTCAACTGGGATACTGACGTATATCATGCCCGTCAAACTGTTTCCGAGAAACTTGCCGGTATTGGAAACAATCTTCCGCCTGAGGCCGGCACACCGATGCTCGGGCCACAATCGTCTATACTTGGCGAAATGATGATTGTCAGTCTCACTTCAAAAAACGGGGAAACCTCATTAGAACAACTACGTACAATTGCCGACCGCACAATTTCGCCAAGACTTATGGCTTTGGGAGGTATTTCACAGGTGTCTGTAATTGGCGGTGATGTCCGCCAGTATCAGATAATGCTAAGCCCTGAAAAAATGAAATATCACGGCATATCCCTGCAAGAAGTTGTTGACGCAACCGAAAACATGAATTCAAATGCCTCGGGAGGCGTGATGTATGATTACGGAAACGAATATATAATTAAGGGGAAAGCAAATACAAACCGGATTGAAGAACTTTCCAATGCCGTAATCCGCAGCGATGCAAACGGCACGATACTTCTTTCAGATGTGGCTGTTATACGCACAGGCTCCGAGTCGCCCAAACTTGGTGTTGCTTCCGAAAAATCAATACCGGCAGTACTTATTACGGTGACAAAACAGCCCGGAGCCGGAACAATATCCCTCACCGACCAGATTGATAACGAATTGTCATCAATCAAAAACTCTCTGAACAGCGACATCAACATATCAACCGATATTTTCCGTCAGGCGCATTTTATAAACAGCTCGATAACAAATTTGCAACAGGCTCTTTTTGAAGGTGCGCTAATGGTTATTATTGTGCTGTTTTTCTTTTTAATGAATGCACGCACAACAATTATTTCCATCGTAACACTGCCATTGTCAATAATTATAACGGTACTGATATTGAACCTGCTTGGAATGACAATCAACACAATGAGCCTCGGCGGTATAGCAATTGCAATCGGATCGCTTGTCGACGATGCCATTGTCGACGTTGAAAACGTATATAAACGTATTAGGGAAAACCGGTTGCTGCCCGAAGCAGAACGCCGTCCGGTTTTAAACGTAGTGTTTAATGCGTCAAAGGAAGTCAGGATGCCTATATTCAATTCTTCCCTTATTATAATGGCAAGCTTTATGCCGCTGTTTTTCCTTACGGGTATTGAGGGCAGAATGCTTATTCCACTTGGCATATCGTTCATAATAGCACTTACAGCGTCGACAATCGTAGCACTAACACTGACTCCTGTCCTGTGTAGTTATTTACTGACAAACAATGCAGGTTCACAGCTGGGAAAAGAGGCCTGGGCATCAAAAACTATCAGAAAATATTATGAAAAATGGCTGTCTTCGGCACTATTGCACAAACGTGCGGTTATATACAGCACAATTTTCATGTTTATAGTTGCCGCAGGCATCGCATTCACCCTGGGCCGTGGATTCTTGCCAGGATTCAACGAAGGCTCGTTTACCATTAATGTAAGCGCCCTGCCTGGCATTTCGCTTGACGAAAGCGACCGTATTGGGCGTGAGGCGGAGAAACTTATAATGTCGGTACCGGAAATAAATACCGTTGCACGCAAAACAGGCCGTGCCGAGCTTGACGAACACTCGCTTGGCGTTAACGTGTCGGAAATAGAGGCTCCCTACACACTGGACAAAAGGACACGTAACGAGGTTGCCGACGAACTTCGCCATAAACTTTCATCGATACCCGGAGTAAGTATAGAGATTGGCCAGCCCATATCGCACAGAATAGATGCAATGCTTTCCGGTACGGAATCGCAGATAGCAATAAAGGTTTTTGGCCCCGACCTTGGGCTGCTGCATAATATAGGCATGCAGATAAAAGAGAATATAAACGGTGTAGACGGCATTGCCGATGTAAATGTAGAGCAGCAAGTTGGCCGCCCACAATTGGAAATAAAGCCCAAACGCCAGATGCTGGCCCGTTACGGCATAACAATGCCTGAATTTATACGGTTCATTGACATTGCTTTGTCCGGGCAGTCTATATCGCAGGTTTACGAAGACGGTATCCCCTACTCGCTTGTACTAAAATATCAGAATGCGGACAATGCCACTTTGGAGTCTGTAAACGATATAATGATTGACTCCAATAAAGGGCCTATACCGTTAAGCTACGTGGCCGAAATAAATTCCACATCAGGGCCAAACTCTATTAACAGGGAAAACGTAAATCGCCGCATTGTTGTTTCGGCCAATACTGCCGGACGAGATTTGCGCGGTGTTGTAAACGATATTCAAAAGAACATTGCAGAAAACATTGTGCTTCCCGACGGATATTATATTACTTACGGTGGTCAGTTCGAAAACGAAGCCGCCGCGTCACGGACACTTGCAATTGCCACTGTTGCATCATTGCTGGTAATATTGTTTCTTCTGTATTCTGAATTCCGCAACTGGACTCAGTCCGGAATTATATTACTGAATATGCCGTTAGCAATGATAGGAGGCATACTAATGCTTAAAATCACTACCGGTGAGCTTAATATCCCTGCTATAATAGGATTTATATCTCTGTTAGGAATTGCCACCAGAAACGGAATGCTTCTAATTTCGCACTACAATTCGTTAAAACAAAACGGAATACCACTGGAAGAACGAATACATAAAGGATCGTCAGACAGGCTTCTTCCAATTATAATGACAGCACTTACCTCTGCCCTGGCCCTTGTGCCACTTGCCTTACGAGGAACAGAGCCTGGCAACGAAATACAGTCCCCAATGGCAATTGTTATTCTAGGCGGACTTATAACATCTACCATATTAAACCTGTTTGTTGTACCGGTTACATACGAATTGTGTTATCGTAATAAAAAAGAATCATAGAATAATGTACATAATGAAGTTTCTTAGCGTAATCATATTTGTTTGCTGCTTTCAGTTTCTGAGCGCCCAGACAACATTCAACCAGATTATAGGCCAGGTTATTGAAAACAACCCTGAATTAAAAGCGGCACGTGCCTCTCTTGAAGCTCAGGCCGAGCAAGAAAAAAGCACATTGAATTTATCTGATCCGGAAATTGAATTCAGCCATAAATGGGGGCCTAAAGAGGCTGGTAATAAAACCGAACTAGGAATAAGCCAGTCTTTCGACTGGCCGGGCGTTTACCGCCACCGCCGTCAGTCTGTACGTTATAAAGAAGAAGCATTACGGCAATTATGGCAGTCTAACCTTGTCGACCAACAACTGAATATAAAACTTCAGCTAATAGACCTGGTATACGTGAACAAACAGCGCAATTTAGTTACCAGGCAACTCAACGCTGTCGACTCGTTACTAAAAAAATACTCGTTACCGGAAAACAGAACCAGCCTTACCATATTGGATATAAACAAACTCCGTATTGAGCGCTACCGTTTGGGCATAAAACTATCCGGCCTTGATGTCCAGAAAAAAAACATCATGCAGGCACTTAAAACCCTGAACGGGAATACAAGCTGCGTTCTCGCAGAAAACCTTGACATGTTTCCTAAAGAAACAATATTACCGGCAGCTGAGTATGAGCAGTTGTTCGAATCAGGCACGCCCGACATATTGGCCTCTGAAGCAGAATCAAAATCTATAATGTCGCAAATAAAGGCAGAAAAGTCCATGCGTATGCCTGGATTTTCTGTAGGATACAGCTTTGCTCGCGAGGACAGGACCTCGTTCAACGGATTCTCTTTAGGAATCAGTTTGCCCGTATTTTCTACAAGGCATAAACTAAAAGCAGCCAACCTTCTTAAAGAGGCTCAGGAAATTACAGCCCTACAAACCCGTATAGATGCTGTTTCTCAAACATTCGCACTTTTGTTTGAAGTGGAAATGCTGAAAAAACGCAGCGACGAAGCCTTGCAGCTAATCAGCGAAACAAACTATGAGCGTCTTTTGAAAATGGCTCTGGACGGTGGTGAAATTTCGTTGGTCGACTACCTTATTGAAAGCACGTATTACATGCAGTTTGAAGAAGAATACCTTAATGTATGCTACCAATACCAGTGCGCTGCGGCCCGGCTTAACAAGTATAATACAATAACTAAGTAAAAAGCGGCTTAAATTACATAATAAAACCAAAAT